>CACZSU010000084.1 GCA_902783855.1 uncultured Ruminococcus sp. | reverse complement strand
TAATTAAAAGAAATGACAATGACTGCCATCGAACTGATATATTAAATTTTTGTTCCTTTCACCTATCTTTTTATTCGGTATTCCACCTTGAATACTGAATGATTCAGCATCTTTTGTTACAACTGAACCTGCGGCTATTACTGCACCTTCCCCTATCGACACACCAGGCAAAACAACCGTTCTACAGCTCAGCCATGCTCTGTCGCCAATAGTGATAGGTGCACCTTGTCCCGTTATAGAAAAGTCAGGACTATTTACATCATGCTGTAAAGTCCACAACCAAACACCCGTGCTGAAATTAACATTCTTGCCGATAACGATTCCGTATCTTCCATCTAAAATAGCTTTATCTCCGATAATTGAACCTTCCCCTATTGAAATCATCCATGGAGATCTAATCTCAGCACCGTAATAAATAACAGCTTTCTTTCCTATCGTCATCGCAAATACAAACTTGTAAAGAAACAACCTGATGTGGTGACTGGGAACAATCGATGTCAAAACCAAATTATAGCGAAGAATGCTGCTCAAAACTTTATTATAGCTAACACTCACGAAACTTTTGAAAGAAGATTTCTCACTGACTTTTTCTTCTTCGCCGGGATTCTTATAGCTGATTATTTGCGGACTGTTTGAGATATTTTTGCTTTTTTTCTTTCTATTATGACAATAAAATGCACACATAAGAAGATTGATGATAATCAAACACATAACTGCTGACAGAAAAATAATAAGCAGTAATTTCATTGTATAATCCTCCGTATTGCTTTGATGCGGCTTTATTTGCTAATTAGTACATCGTTGATATTTTTCCTTTTGGAAACGGCATAATTAAACTCGTCTTTATAATATCCTATCGCGATGAAAAGTGCTATTTTTTCGTTTTCGGGAATGTTGTCACAAATCTGTTTGAATTGAGTATTCTTCTCGGGTGTTTCACCGTTTTGAAGGATACAGCTTGCTATACCGTTATAATGTAAAGCCTGTACAAGCGCCATCGCGAAAAGTCCCGCTTCAATATAAATCTGATTTCTTTCAAATGAGTCATAGAATGCTGAAAGATCGCTCGTAACAACGAGATAATTTTTCACCTCATTTTCAAATCCGGTATTGCCTGCAATCAGCTTTCCCAATTCAGCGTTGGTTCTGTTATCGCTGTAATAATACACACGACAAGCTTGACGGTTACAGGCTGTAGGTGCTTTCATTGCGAGCTGAACGGATTTTTTTATATCATCATAAGCTACAGTCTTGTCGGAAAACTGTCTGATTGAATGACGGCTCATAAAAAACTCAGGGAATTGTCCGTTGATGCTTTTCTGCATTTCTGACAATGAAGCATGCTTTATTCCTGATTCAAAAATTTCCGGAACATACTTCAGGTATTTTTCAATCTTCCGGTTCAATTCCTCGTTCACAAAGTTGAAGTTGTTTTTCTGAAATTCAATATATTTTGTGATCACACAAATTGCGTTCTGAAACGGAATGCTGTCTGTCGGAAAACCAAGAGTAATATAATCATCAAGAAAGCGAAACAAATCGTTTATCTTTTCCAAACCAAAACCTTTTCTCGGAGCACTTAACGACATTCCTTTCTCAATAACGTGCGTTTGACGAAGAATTCTGGCTTCCCGTGAACACTGAGTTTTGGTCTCAGGGTTTTTATAGTTCCACCTTTTATATAACCTGTAATCATCCAGATAATCGTTTTTCATCTGGTTGTTTTTTTTCATTAATGCGACTTTTGCTCTTAGCATTTCTAACACAGCTGGAAACCTCCCGGTAATTATTTTTTCTTAATTTTGCACAGAATTTTTTTAATTTTTTTTCTGTCAAACAAAACTGCCATCTCTGCATATCCAATTACCGCACAGAGCAGTACATCCACCGCAAGCCACATCCATGAATCAGCAGGCCGCAAAAAACGGACAAGGAACATTGTTCCCAGAAGCAACGGAACAGACAGCCATGTTCTGATAACCCGCGGAAGAAAACATGTCTTTTTTTGTTTCAGACAATATGCCGCATAGATACTGTTAAAGATAACATATCGCAAAACCATGACGATTGTCGGGGAAATCACAATGGCATACAATCCGATGTCAGTGAAAAGCAGCAATGCGAAATCAATGAGAATACTTAAAACGCCGCATCCTACACTGACACACACGGGTAAAACCAGTTTATTGACTACTACACTGATCTGTGCCATCGTAGCTGTTACTGAGTTAAAATATGCCTGAATCACTGTTATGGTAGACAGCATTGTTACGAGAAAAATCTCTTCTTTAGTCAGACTTTTTTGCCAGAGAGAATAGAAATCAAATGAAAAAACAATAAATCCCGTAATCGGAACAAACATGATGATTGCCATTTTCTCAATTGTCTGCTTAACATTCTCTACAAGTCCCAATATTTGATTTTTTGCAAAAAAAGCAATAAAAACAGGGGTAAACAACGGAGCAATCGTGTTGATAATACTGGTGACCGTATTGGGCATCGTTCTGGCGATAGACAGAATACCCATTTCATAGTCTCCCAACATAACGTTGGCTATCGTGAGGTCAAGTCCTCTTAACAGTATTGTACTGATCGTTGTCAGCGCCATCCAGCAGCCGGACTTCGCAAGCTCTTTGGCATAGGAAACCTTGGCATATTTGATGTTGATTTTCAGCTCGGGCGTCAGTTTTTTTGTCAAACCGACGTTCATAACAGCAACCACTGTCGCTGCTATTAACGCCGCCATAGATACCCAATATATCCTGACTGAGATGAAATTCAAAAAAAGAACTACACAGGCAAATCGTACGATATGCTGTATAATATTTCTGATACCCTGTATATCTGTCCTGTTTGTCACAAACGTCGAAGTTGTAAAAACCTGTGTTACCAAAGTGACAATATATGACGCAAAAACCAAAGCAAACGTAAGCTTGACATCAAAAATCATGCCGGCTTCGATACTTAATATTCCGTCCAGATTAGGTACGAGAACCAGACCGACAGCACCAAATACAGAAGCCATTATCAGATTCGCCGCTATCAGACTGTTGAAATAATGATTGGCTTTTTCAATATCATTCTGATAAAACGCATTGGCGATAAATCTGGATGCTACGGAATTAAACACTGATGTGATAATCGTCGCATAAGCTACAAAGTCATTTGCCAATCCGATAAAACCATAAGCAGATGTTCCTACAGCACCTACGATCTTGGGCGAAATATAAAAACTGATGATAAACTGCACACCAAATGCCAATACGTTCATTATCAGGTTTTTTGACATCTGGTATTTTCCGTTTTGCATTTTCATAGTATGATTCCCCGGATATTGTTTTTATTTTTGTTTGATGGATTCAGCGATAAGCTTCGTTGTCATATACGATTCCTCGCGGAAATACTCTGTTTTTGCCTGAAGCTCGCGCTTATAAACATCATAGTGATTTTCCAGTTCAGAGAACTTTGAATCCAGCAATTGATATGATAAATCCTTTATCGGAATACAATACTCTGTCAAGCCTGCTTTTTTCATAAACCCTGACATTTTCTGTTCGTATGCGACTGAAACAAATGGCGTCCCCATCTTGGCTGAGAAAATATTGGAATGGTATCTCATACCTACCACTGCATACACTTTTGAGATGACATACTGTTGAAAAAAGCAGTCATAATTCTCATCCACGACGAAACAATTTTCATTTGAGAAACTGCTCATATAGTTTGAGTCATTTGTTTGTCCGAACAGCTGTGGGATAAAAAGAATACCGTAACCCTTTTGGGAAAGTGCATTCACAAACGGACGGAATGTCTCAGTAATCTTTTCGGCAGTATCTGTATTCCGATAATCTTTATGCCATTTCAGGTCCGTGACTGTGATTCCCACAACCTTTTGATACCTGTTCAAAAACTCGGACAGGTCTTTATCTTTTTTCAACAGAGCTTCGTTTTCCTCAACATTAATACGGTGTTGAAAAGCTGCATCCAATGTTACTGTTGCAGGATGATTGACTCCCAGCCGTTCAAAATATCCTTTCGATATTTCTTCTCTGAAACAAATCACATCTGCCTTATTTAATACCTTGATAATACGTTTTTGATCCTGACTGAACGGTCCCATTGAAGGAGCATAAAAAGAGAACGGTACATTATTTCTGATAATAATGTCAAGCATATCAAGCAATAGCTTCCTGACACTATAGTAGTCACCGATACTGGGTCCTCCCGGTGCATATATCGCATAGTCCGCCCACTTTACCGCTTCAATAAACTCGCGGTAATACTCAGCGTCATCGTCAAGATAAGGTAATAATCCGTTAGTACGAATCGAAATCTGGTAAAACAGATTTTTCACCAGATTTCTTCCTGCTAAACGCTTAAACGGCTTTAATACTTTGATACTATCATCAGTAAAGTTAGCAACATGTTGATTAAAATGAATTCTGATATCTGAATCAGGGAATAGTTTTTTTATCTCAAATATCATTGAACGTACTGCCGCTTCATCACCATGATTATACCAATTTGCTGCAATTATTAATATATTCATTTTTCTTACCCCATTGCTTTTATGATTACAAATTATCAGACTTGCCGCTTTCTGCCTTTATCCCTGCTCTTACACCCTTCCAAAAAGCCTCGGTATTTAACTTTCCGCTTATTGAAGACCTGAACATTTTATAATACCAGAACAAGCGAGGAATCAATCTACGGTAAAACGGCAAAAAGCGTTTTAGAAGAATAATAGTATTTCTTGCAATATAGTAAGTACTAAAATCCGATCCCTTTCCCGATGAGGCACCGATTTTATGATAAATAACCGACTTCGGGCAATACAGAATTTTCTGATTACTTTTATTTATTCTAAAGCAATAATCCGTGTCTTCACAATACATAAAATAATCTTCTTCCAGCATGCCAACGCTCTCAATCGTTTTGCGTTTTAAGAGGAAATAACAGCCTGTTGCAAATGTAACATATTTCTGAATGTTATATTCAGGGGCATCTTTGTTTTCTCTGAATCCCGAATGCTTTGCATAGAAATACGGCTTTTGTAATTCTCCTCCGCCGTACCAGATTAGTTCCGGTTCTTTATAATAGAGTATTTTACCGATTGTCAAGCCAACATTATCGTCCTTTTCACTTGCTTCAACAGCATAGGACAGAAAATCAGGTTCCACAACCGTATCATTGTTTAACAGAAGAACATAATCAGCATTGTTCTTCATTGCGTATTTGATTCCTATATTATTCCCTGCTGAAAACCCATTGTTTTCGTTACCGGTTAACAGAAGAAAATCATATTCCGGCTGTACTGATTTTAGTTTTGCCACGGAATCATCGGTCGAAGCATTGTCTACAACAATTGTCTTCATTTCCGCATAATTAACATTTTGCAGGCTTTTCAGACAATCAATGGTATCATTAACACCGTTATAATTTAATAATACAATGTAGACCAACGGCATTTCTTTTTTCATTTTTCTTCACCATTTACAACTAATCACAATTCTAAAACAGTGTCATTCTTTTTATTAATGTAATTAACATATTCTATTATACTGAGATACAGGGGCCAAAGCAACATTCTGAAATGATCGATAGCAATAAGCGATACAGATGTTCCCAATACAAACAAAGATAAAGTTATGAAGAAACTAATATCCTTAATTTTTGTATTCTTTCTTGCCTTGAATACGATAACAATTGACCGGATAAGCGGAAAAACATATATCAGAACAACAAATATACCGTACCTTGCCAGCTGCCCAAAAATACCGACGTCTGAGATAGCAGCACGGCCGTCACCCTGAACAATACTCGGATATTTTAGTATACTTGCAAAGCCAAAACCAAATACAGGATGCTTCAAAAAATAATTCCAATAATACTCAATTGCATAAAGTCTGGCGCCCGTACTGTACGCTCTTGTTGCCTTCAATGAAAAAGAATCCAAAAATTCTCCTATGTAATCTGTAAAGTAAGCGAAAATACAGATTCCTGCTATAAATGCTATCTTTACCAGCAAATTTGCTTTTGTGGTTCTATTGATTATTACACTGATGATCAGACATGGAATGATTATCAAAACAGCGCCTCTGACTCTTGCTATCATGAAGCAATCAATCATTCCCAGGATAAACAAAAGAAAATACCCTATCTTTCTGGATATTTTGCCCGATGTCTGAACAAAAAACATATAGAAATTATATAATATCATGATGTTTCCTATCCATGACATTGAAATTCTGAGAGAACCGTTTAAGAACGGCGTGCCACCTATGGATATGGCTTGAAGGAACACCACACCTGTGGTTAATTCAACAACATATTGAATTAATGAAATAACATTCAAAATAAAGGAAATAACATTCAATAACAGAAAGATTTTCTTGATTCCGTTTTTTAGCATTAAAAACGATAATGGATATACAAGAATAATAAGGAGCATTTTATAATTTGATGTTCCAACTAGAAAAGAATCCTTAAAACTCTGATCAAAAGTAACTGACGTATAAATAAATACTAAACTGAAAGACACAATTGTAATGATACATATTGCCAGCATAAACGGCATTTGCCTGTTGATGTGTTTGATACTGTCTTTTGCAAAAAAGAACAATAGTATCATCATTAAAGCGGCTAAAACCAGCTCAACAATATTATCAATGTATAGTGAATAAAAAAAACGAATATCAACTAATAAAATTGACAGGTATAAGAATAATAATAATGAACTCAGTTTTATGCCCTTTTTCATAATAATCCTCTTGCTATTTCATTTATTTGCTTGATGTAAAGCATATTACGCCAATGCTTGTCGGAACTGCTCCAGCATACACTCATAAGAAAAATGTTCAGCAAACAAATCATAAATTTCGTTATTAAACTTGCATATATTATCTTGCAGTAAACTATTACAGGCATTAATCCATTCGTCCGATGTATTACACCGGAAAATCAGTTTATTCTGTAACGCTGACGGTGTTTTTTCCCAAAAGCCATTCAAGCTCTCTGAAGTGCTGACAATACACTTCCCGTATGACAAAGCCTCGAGAGTCTTTACCTTCATGCCACCGCCATCAAAAACAGGCGCAATAACAATATCAGCATTGATATAATACTCTTCCAAAGAGTCTACTCTACCGACTACTTCCATATTGTATTCTTTATTTAATTTATTAAATATGTCTGAGCCGCTGCCAACAAGCAGCAATTTATAATTTTTCTTCAGGTGTGGAAGTACATTCTGATAAAACCACCTGAATCCATCTATATTTACAAAATAACTTGAACATACAAAAAGAATGATCTTCTCACTCTCTGATGGAACTACTTCTTTACTGATATTTTGTAATGAAGGAACAAACGACGAAAGCGGAATTATCGTTCCTGAGTTTACGTTATACCGTTCCTTAAATCTCATGCTGTCTTTTTGATGAAAAGTCCAGCATTCATCTACATATCGCGTTGTTACCTTCTCCTGCGATATGCCGCGTTTCAGTTCAAGGATATAGTGCAGCTTCCAGAAGGGAACAGATTTTAATCTTTGGGCAAACAAATCAGCAAGAATATCGTGAAAAAAACATATTATCTTTACACCGGAAAATCTTTGCTTGATCTCTTTATACAAATTACCCAAGTCAGATTCTTCGGTAAAAACCAAGGATACATTCTTTTCAGCGATAATACTGCATATTTTTTTGATGATCTGATTGCTGATCATCGGAACATTTCCCTGAAAATATCTTTGCACTCGTTTTGAAATACTGCGCAAATCGTTACCAAACGAAATATAATGATCCGTTTCTTTTGAATCTTTACTAAAGAGATCCACTTCATAAACATTTTCGGAACCATATATTTCTCTTAACGCTTGTATATGAGTTTTTGCTCCTATGTTATGCTGCCCTCGTTTGGCAATAAACAAAACCATGCCCTAGTTCTCCTCACCTTTTATTGCGACCTTTACTTTCCTATAAAGTTTCCTCGGGATTAATTTTTTTACGACCATTTTCGCAGAGAGAATAGTCTTGTCGAGTTTTAGTTTTCTTCTCAAAACAATTCGTTTAAACGCGATAGCCGCCGCCTTATCAAAATCCTTTGTTTTTTCATATTCTGACAGAAATACGGTTCTTTCCGGACCCGCAACAGAAGGACGTCTCAGCTGAGGTTCACCTGCTCTCGGCTCTTGCAAAGGTCTTTCCAAAATTATAATAGAATTCTTCGCTGCTGCTTTTTCAATGAACTCTTTGCCTTTCGGTGTATTTATCAAAATAAGTGATTTTTTTACAATATCAACGTCACATTCATCGACTTCTTTTACATGATAGTCCCCTAAAGTGAAATCGCCGACACGATCAAATTGTGCAAACTCGCAAGAGTAACAGCACTCACGATAAATCAAAGCTTTGTGATACCCTATTTGATACAAATCATGCTTATCAACCTTTGATTGATATGCTAATTTGACCTGCTCATGATAAAGTGAAAACACATAATTTTGAGTCCCGTACTTTGGATCTCTGAAAAAACAAGTATCGATCGTTTTGCCTGTTTTTGTCGAAATCGATTGAATGTGTTCCTTCAGGTAGTCAGGATGAGGAGTTCCGTGACAAATAATATCTCCGACAAACAAGTTTTCCGTGTTTGTTTTGGTTGTGGATAAATAGTTCCGTAAAGCAGCGGCTTGGCACGGAAGACCAATAAACAGCACTTTTTCATCGTTGTCCAGTTTCTGCTTAACGACTTTTAATGTATTATCCAAGAAAGAATATGTATATTTCGAATTCTGGAAGCCCTGAATATCCTCTTTGTGATTGGTTACTTTAAAATGGCATTCAAAAGTATCCGTCATTTCAGCTCCGGCAATATAGTAACCATCATTGAGACATAATCCGTATAATTCCGCCGCAATACCGCCACTCGCTGATTTTTTTCTGATCCCGTCATCCGTTGCATACGCCATATAGGCATGTATGGGTGTATTCTTACGGGTTTTGTTGTTTACCGGACATACATTTTCGCAAAGACCGCATTGGATACAGGCGTCCCCTTTTTCCATGACAATCGAATCGGTATGACTGACACGTTCAATACACTTTTTAGGACATATCGTTTCACATGCCCCGCAAGCTGTACATAAACCTTCCTTACAGATTTTTGTTGTCATAATATCATTCCCTTTAATATCTTCCATGAATCGTCCTGGATCATCGCAATCTGCCGGTCGATAAACGCATAATCAATCGGGTTGTCTTTTTCTATATTGGAATCGTTTCCCTCTCTGTCCTCTATATGGAATATTTTTGAAAGAGATTCCATTCTTGATTTATTGACCCAATTAAAGTAAAACACTCTTTTGTGGAAATATAATGAAAACAAAAGACCATGATATGATGCTGAAAAAACAATCTCCGCATTGATAAACAAGTCCAGCCATTCAGATAAGCTGGTCGGTCTTTTGTCTGTTGTTCCAAACACAGGCGCCCTGTAATTGATATAGTATACGGGCAAATGGTGCTTTTTACCGTATTGAATTGCTTTTTTGACACAAATATTCTCAGGGTCACTCATATAAACCAATACATACGGTTTTCTCTTTTTAGGTTCCGGCATTTCAGACAATGCAACATTTTTCCAGAAATCGGCACCCCATAACATTGTAGGGTCACAGGTCACATCGATCTTTTTATTCAGCAGTTCCGAAATCCATTCCGAAGCATTTGTTTCTCTGACAGAAATCCGGTCAAACCTTGTCAGATGCTCTTTCACTTTTTCATCCTCTGAAGGATCCCATCGGGTTCCGACAGATGAAGAAAATGCACATTTCTTTGCATCCTTTACAAAGTCAAGCAAATAAGTATAGTCGTTTCCTGTAATATTGAAACCCCATACTATGTCACTGCCAACAAGGAAACAATCAAACAATTGATTGGCGTCTGCAATATTTTCCTTGGTATATCTTTTTGTGATTTTCATGTTTTCCGACATGAATTTATGGAAATTCTGACTTCTCTTTTCCAAACTTCCGTGCAAAAGAATGGACTTGACAACATCCTTCGGATTTTTTGCTTCTTTTATGGGAAGCGTCGTTTCTCTTTCAGCTATTGCCTGACACTGATAGTCAATCAGCTGTATTTCACATCCCAGCGATTCAACCGCTTTGTATAAAGCATAAGTCTGAAGCTGTGAGCCAAAATTAATCGTATCGTGTATTGTCAATAAACCTATCATGATTTATACCCATTTATTTTCATTTGAGAACTTTCAAGAATTTATACACTGAAATATAAAACTTCAAAGTCTTATATTTATCAGCACCACATTGATCCGTCACAATTTCTTTCATATTATCAAACTTAAAGGAGTAATTGGGCTTGTCCTTTAAATTCACATAGCAAGACGCAACAAATCGAAGAATGCGCTTTTCGATTAAGTCATATGTCTTGGAAGTAATATGACCTTCATTCAGCAGATCGGTCTTAACCATGTCCAGATATATTCTTACAAAGTTATCAACCAGATTGTATCCGCCCTTTTTTTTAGGCTCAACATTTTCAAAATATACATTATCATCTACTAAAAAGGATGTCTTATAGTATTCCTTGAAAAGTATTGATGTGTGCGGATACATATAGTTCGGTTCAATATCTGTTGACAAGATCTTATCCAAGTCTTCCTTCCAGATGGCAAACGAGGTACTCCATGTGGAAAGGTAATTGATGGAAGCCATGAAAGAATCAAAAGTCGTGAATGACTGTGTATCCTTTGCTCCGCGAAGTGTGTAAAAAATAAGAGGTTTTTCTGCCTGGTTATCTCTTACCTGATCAATCAATTTCTGAAGGCTTCCTTCTTTGAACATGCTGTAGTCATTGTGGAGTTTGATAAACTTGCCGTTTCCGAATTTTAATGCTTCGGTAGAATTCAAAAAGCCTTTGCAATACACCTTTTTATAGTGGAGATTTTCATAATCACTATACTTTCCGATAATCAGATCTTTTGTTTCGTCTGTTTCGGAATTATCCGTAATACACACTTCGAAAAGACTGTTATCACAACCTTGCGAATATATTGTCTGTAATATTTGATCGATCAGGTATTCCCGTTTAAATGTCGGGATGCAAATTGAAAGCAACGGTTGTGTATTCATGTGATGCTCCTTTATTCTATGATTTGTAACACTTTCTCTATATTATCAGAGTTGATCGTTTGATATAACAGCTCAATATTTTCTTCCACTTTATTCTTATCAAGCTTATCAAAATCAAAACCGGAAATTCTTTCCCTGAATTCCTCGGAAAATCTGTATTTGATCACTTTTGCCGGCACTCCTCCGACAATCGCATAAGCCGGAATATCCTTTGTGACAACAGCACCTGATGCGACTACAGCGCCTTTTCCAATATGAACACCGGACATTATGGTTGCGCCATGACCAATCCAGACGTCATCTTCCACAACAATGTCTCCCTTGGAAAAAGCCTCGAAAGTGCAATTGTGCAGTAATTTTACTTTAAAGGGATAGGTACTGATTTTATCTGTATAATGCTCAACATCAAGCAGAAATGTAACGTCTTCTGAAATTGACACATAATTGCCTATTGATAACTTTGTATCATCACCGAACGATACAATATTCAGGCATCCATAGGTACATTTTCCAACCGATACATTATCCGGATTAAAAAGAACCATCGGTATCGTTTCGTTGTTCTTGTTTTTCTTAATCCACTTGAACTGAAATAATCTGAGCCGTACCCTGATCATCCACTGACCGATAAACGAATATTTGAAATAATCTCTGGCAACGCGTCGCATCATTGTCCTTTTACTACCTTTCTTACAGCCTCGAGGTATTCATACTTGTATTTTTTACTTGGCTCAAGAGTTGCTCCTTCGCCCCACTCGTTCCACGCTGTAAGTAAAATGAACTCTTTTCCCTGCTCTTCGCATACAGCTGCCAATTCAGATAAATACTTGTAAAACTTTTCGGGCGATGAACCCTCAACAAGCCTGCCTTGCTTTCCTCTTCGCGGCGTATCGTCATAGGATACAAACGCGCCGTGCCAGTCATATGCAGCATTCCTTTTTTTGGCGGACTCAATGATTTTATTCCATATCTTATCATATGAGTACTTATATGGTCCTGCCTTTGCCAGCCCAAGCATGGAGAGTCCTTTGAAAACATATTGCTTATGTGCCGCTCCCCAGCCTGAATACTGAGGCTCATAACAGAAATTGCACTCTTCCTTCGGAAGCTTATAGAGCTGACTGTTTTTATATACGATGTGAATGCCGTCAAACCCGTTTTCTCTGGCAAGCTCATCCCAATACGCAGCCATTTCATATATCTTTTCCGAAAAATTAAAAATTTCAAACAGCGGCTTGTTATTGACTTTGATGTATCTTTCATCCGAAAAATACGGGAGGAGATAATCAAAATGATTCTTCCAATCAGGCTTTTCTCCCAGCTCGTATTTAATCAGGATGGAGGATTCCTTGTCGCCCTTTTCCGGCTTCTTATCTTCCAACGGTGCCCATGCATTTCCTCTGAATTTACTCCATGATCTGCGCCAGTTAGCGTTATCCCATGCAAAGAAAAAGGGAATATCTATTGTTTTGTCTGCCAAGATTATTTCTGCGGGCTTTGTCAGAAGATTCTTTTCGTTTGAAAACCAATAATGATATATGCCAAAGCCATATACTCCATATTTCTTTGCCAAATCAGCCTGCCACTGAATATTCTTTTTCTCTGATAAATCATAATAGTTGTCATCATACGGCTCGAGTGGCTGAGAGTGACCGTCAAATAACGGAGATGCTTTTTTTACTGTAACCCAATCCGTAAAGCCTTCTCCCCAGAATTTTGAGTTTTCCGGTATAACATGATATTGTGGCAGATACATTGCAAGTATCTTTACTTTCCCGCTGCTCATCTATACTACTCCTATTTCTAGTTTTTTGTAAGATTCATCTTCTCGATACAGTAATCATACATTTGCTTTCTGAAGTTTTCAGCCGAAAACGTGTTTGCATAATCACGTATCTCCTCACGATTCAGTTTTACGCCTTCGTTCTCAAACTTGTTGATACATTCAACCAGCGCGTCTACTGTTTGCTTTGAAAAGAACAAGCCTGTTTCTCCGTCTTTCACTGTTTCGAGCGCTCCGCCCTGACCATACGCAATGACAGGAGTACCTCCGGATTGAGCTTCAACCGGTGTAAACCCAAAGTCCTCGAGTCCGGGAAACAAAAACGCTTTCGCCTTTGCGTAATGCTCTAAGATTTCTTCATCGGAGCAGTATCCTTTGAATTCTATTGTCGGTCCGGCAATTTTCTTGAGATTTGCTTCTTCATTGCCTGTACCGATAACAACAAGACGTTTTCCGAGTTTATTGCAAGCTTCGATTGCTAAATCGAACCTCTTATATCCAATCAATCTTCCAACTGTCAAATAGTAGTCCTCTTTTTTGACAGAATCAAATTGTTCCTGCGATACGAAATTTCCACCGACAGAATAAATCACATCCGATTCCCTGCGATAATACTTTTTTATTCTCTTTTGTGTGAATTTCGAATTCGCAATGAAATAGTCTACCCGATCAGCAGCCAATCTGTCCCACATTCTCAGCTTATGAATAAAAGGAGTCATAAAAAATGCTTTCAACGGATTGGATTCCTTTTTATATTCGTAGAACATATCCCAAAAGTATCTTGTCGGAGTATGACAATAGCAAATATGCACAGCGTCAGGTCTTGTAATAATGCCCTTACAGCAGCTTGAGCATGAGCTGATCACCAGATCATATTCCGTCAGATCAAGTCTTTCCCATGCTCCCGGCATAAGCGGCAATAATGACTGATATTTCTTTACTCCGCCCGGAATCTTTTGAATATATGTTGTTCTGATGTCAAAATCAGAAAATGCTTCGCCCATTTTTTTTCTGTCATAGACGAGAACATATAACGGAGCATCCGGAAAGATTTTATGCCAATTCAACAGCGTCCATTCTGCACCGCCAAATTTTACCAACCAGTCTTGTACAAGTGCAACTTTCAATCACGCTTCCTCCAATAATCCAGCATATCTGCAATCGTCTGCTTCATCGGAATGTTCTGTTTCCAGCCTGTATGTTCCTTCAATTTCGTCACATCACCAACAATGATTCTTTCATCGGTTGGTCTGAGCAACGCGGGGTCAACCTTGATCTCAAATTTATGACCGATTTGTTCTTCTATCATTGAAACAATATCTTTCATCTGATAAATATGTTCGGATGAAATGTTATAAGCTTCTCCGGGCGTACCTTTCTCTGCCAAAAGCATCAGCGCATTGACCAGGTCTCTCTGATCCATTATGGCTCTTTTGGTTTCCAGATTGCCTACACGCAATTCATATACGCCTGTACGCTCCGCCTGAATTGCCCTGTATGTAAAATCAGACGTAACATCATTTACTTTTCTTGTACCGGTAGAATTGAAGATTCTCGCCCTGATACATCTGATATGATCATTCATAAAGTACTGAAAAGAAATCAAATCCTGACCAACCTTGCTCACTCCATACGGATGCAAAGGCAGAAGCTCAGCTGTTTCTTTTACATATACTTCTTTTCCCTCAAGCTTATTCAGTGTTTCTCCGTATTCCGCACTTGAGCAAGCAACAACTACCATAGGATCATAATCTTTATTCAATAGCTTACGAACCTTTTTAATCGCTTCATAAACAGCAATCGTTCCGTTAATATTCGTCTCAATTGTTTCGTACGGTCTGTCCCAGGAAACGGTCGGATAGCTTTGTGCAGCAAGATGATATATCTGCTCGGGCTGGTATTCCATGATGATTTTCTCTACGCTGGACGCATACCTCACATCACACTCTATTATCTTTATTTCGGGAGAAAGCTCTTTAATATCAGTTGTTGGTTTATAATACGTACCAACAACATTTTCCCCTTTGGCATAAAGAAGTTCTACCATATGAGAACCTACCATACCGCCTGCGCCTGTCACAAGAATGTTCATGAATTACTCCTCCCCAAAAAACTTATCCTCCAGCATCAGACACCAGCAATGATAAATCGGCAGATGCAGTTCCTGGATCATATATGTCTCCGTATTGGTTGCCTTGACACAGACATCGGCAAATTCCTGAAGCTTGCTGTCCTTTGCTCCCGTCAGACCGATTATCTTCATACCCTTCGCCTTGGCGACCGTTGAAGCATAAAGGATATTCTTGCTGTTTCCAGAGGTTGAAATTCCCAGAAAAACATCTTCAGGCTTTCCGAAACCGTTAATCTGCTGTGCAAAGCAAAGAAGCGGTTCACAGTCATTCATATACGCTGTGGTAAGTGCCAGATGTCCGTCAAGCGCAATCGCCGGAAGCGCGCCCTGGAGATTCTCGGCAAGAACTGTACCCAGCTCTTCATCAACCGCTTTCAGATTATCGGCAAATTCAGAAGATACTTTTCTCGGCATTTTAAAACCCTTCATCAATTCACCGACAATGTGCTCGGAGTCCGCAGCCGAACCGCCATTACCGGCAACAAGGAGCTTGCCGCCCTTTTCATAGGACTCTTCGATGATAAGGTACGCATCGATAAGATCCTGCTTGATGGGTTCAAGAGAAGGATAACGTTCAATCAATAAATCAATATGCTTCATCAGTCTGCTTTCAAGTGCCATTTCTATTACTTCCTCTCCATTTTGTTCAGATATAATTCTGTGAATTGTCTCAGACTTTCTACCGTTTCTGTCTGACCAAAATCCTCGGTTCCGATCAGCGCTGTTCTGCAGCCGGCATTCCGGCCGCACTTAACATCATTTTCGCTGTCGCCAACCATCCATGATTCACTCAGGTCAATATTGAAATCCTTGGCTGCCTGCAATAACATTCCGGCCTTGGGCTTGCGGCAATCACAGTCAAATTTCAGCTCCGGTATTTCTCCCTCGTAGCCCTTATGCGGATGATGCGGACAGAAATAAATCGCATCCAGATATGCTCCCTCAAGTCCGAGGAGTGTCTCCATTTTATTGTGTATTTCCTCAAGCTGCAAAGCAGTTACCTCTCCCCTCGCAATAACAGGCTGATTGGTAACTACAATAGCAAGAAAGCCTGAACGATTCACTGCCTTTATTGCATCCGCAACTCCTTCGAGCAGCTCAAATTCATCGATATTGCGAAGAAATCCGACATACCTGTTCAGCGTACCGTCACGGTCAAGAAATACTGCTTTCTGTTTATTGCTAAGATTCTTAGCCTGCACTTTTCCGTCATGGAATTCGCGGCAGACACTTTCATAGCGTTCGGGAGTTCCCATATCCTTGACATACTCAGGACTGTCATAACAGAACATCTTTCCTGTTCCTGCAAGTGGTTTCAAAAGCTGCCTGTCAAGATCGATCTTTACGGTTTTTCCGTTTTCTCCGACAGTGCCAATCTTATCAGCATCAATATCAACCATTCCGAAAATATCAGGGCTGATGACATGAAGCCCTGCATTGACCCTGTTACGATACCATCGGGGACGCTCATCTTCTTTCGCAAGCCATTTCAGAACAGCCTTTTTGTCATCTGCAATCAACACCCCGCTGTCATAAGGATGACTGTTCGGATGAGTAAACAGCGTAACAACCGCGTTCTTTTCTTTGTGGTAT
This sequence comes from uncultured Ruminococcus sp., assembly GCA_902783855.1. Lineage (GTDB taxonomy): Bacteria > Bacillota > Clostridia > Oscillospirales > Acutalibacteraceae > UBA1213. The sequence goes on along the minus strand of CACZSU010000084.1, from coordinate 5,955 downwards.
TTCACCATTCGGGTAAAATCCACATCAAATACCGCATCGGCATTCAGTAATAGAAAATCCTCGGTCAGTTTATCCTTTATCTTAAAAAGCGCTCCCGCATTGCCAAGCGGTTCTATTTCATGATAGTAATCAATGTGTACGCCAAACGGCATACCCGTTACAGGAGATATTCCGCTGCCATCACCAAAATAATCCATAATGATATGACCGAGATGACTGACCGTGATAATCAGGTCGATAAAGCCCTGATCTCTGAGACACTCAATCTCATGTTCCAGAACAGGCTTTCCTTCGATCCTGATCATCGGCTTTGGAATGTCGAATGCGACAGAGGAAATTCTTGTTCCCCTGCCGCCTGCCATAATAACTGCTTTCATAATGTCTCCTTAATCAAGAGGTTCATAGCTCTCAGGCGTATAGTGAATCACTCTGGTTCCTCCGTTTTCAAATTCAAACGGAATATACAACAGATCACTCATCGCCTTTTTGACATTCTCCTGATATTCCGGCTGAACATAGAAAATAAGAAATCCGCCTCCGCCTGCACCAAGAAGCTTGCCGCCAAGCGCGCCTGCTTCAATTCCCCTTGAATATAGATCATCAATACTGTTGGTAGAAACTGCCGAACCTGTCTGGCGCTTGAGCTTCCATGTATAATCAAGAAGTCTGCCAAAATCATCAAGCTCAGCTGTCTTTTCTGTCAGAACCTTCTCTGCTTCACCAACGAGAGAATACATCTCTCTGAGCATTGCGTTCTTGTCCTTGGAGCCGCCTGAGGAATTGGCCTTCTGAACATCTGACGAGAAACGTGTAAATCCCGTGAAAAACATCAACAGATTGGCATTCAGTCTCTTTTTTCTCTCAGGCGAAATGATAACGGGATAAACCTCGTATCCATTCTCATTAAAGTCGATACGATTGAATCCGCCGAAGGATGCTGCAATCTGATCCTGCCAGCCGCCTGCTTCCTGGCAGAGAACTCTTTCAAGATAGATGGCTTCGTCAGCCAGCTTCTTCTTGTCGGCATACTTGCCTTTCAATGCGTAAAACGCATTCAGCATTCCGACTGCAAAAGAACTGCTTGTTCCGAGTCCGGAACGTGCGGGCAGGTCTGCTTCATATGAAAGTCTAAGTTCGTGCATATCCAGCATCTTCATCGCATTGCGGATAGCGGGATGCTGAATGTCGTCAATATTGCTTACACGCTCTGTTTTTGAATATGTAATCTCTGTGCTGTAATCAAAAAAGCGCGGAAGGTGTCTGACATTAACATAGCAATATTTATCAAAAGTCGTTGACAATACTGCTCCGCCGTTTTCTCTGAAATAATTCTCCATATCGGTTCCGCCGCCAAAAAATGACATACGGAAGGGAGTTTTTGTGATAATCATAAGCAGAAGCTCCTTTTATCGTATCTTAAAACTTGAACGTATCCTTAATCCCCGCCCACTGCTGATCTTTTTCGCTCAGATTCAGCGGTGTGCCATCCTTCAGCATATAACCCGCTGCGCTAGCGGTTCCGTCGTATTCACCCGTAACGCCCAGAGAACCCCAATTGATCCCGATTGCGGGATCATTCCACGCAAGTCCTCCTTCATCATTGGCGTGATAAAAATCATCACACTTATAGCAGAACTCTGCTGTTTCACTCAGCACAAGAAAACCGTGCGCAAATCCACGCGGAATAAGAAACTGTTTTTTGTTTTCCTCAGTCAGTTCTACTCCGAACCACTTTCCATAGGTCGCGCTTCCGTTTCTGAGATCAACCGCTACATCAAACACAGAACCTTTGATGGCTCTGACAAGCTTTGTCTGCGGAAACTGCTTCTGAAAGTGAAGACCTCTCAGCACGCCCTTTGTTGACATGGACTGATTATCCTGAACGAAAGTAAGATCAATACCCGCTTCCTTCATATCATATTCGTTGTAGGTTTCCATAAAGTACCCGCGGCTGTCACCATGTACGGCAGGAGTGATTACACAAAGACCTTCGATGCCGCCTACATTCTTTTCAACTGTGATCTGTCCCATCAGTTCTCAATCTCCTTTAAATATCTTGAAAGTGCATCCTGCCATGTCGGCAGAAGCGAGAAACCGTTTTCTGCCAGCTTTGATTTATCCAAACGGCTATTGTTGGGACGCTTTGCCTTTGACAGTCCATATTCTTCCGTCGTTACAGGAACAACATTGGTCGTATAACCGGCCTGCTTATAGATCTCTTTCGTAAAATCATACCAGCTGATATAACCGCCCTCGTTGGTAGCGTGATAATAGCCGTACTTCTCGCTTTTGCACATTGCAACAAGCAGTTTTGCGAGATCATAAGTATAGGTCGGAGTACCAATCTGATCGTTTACCACGCGCACTGTATCGAACTTCTTTCCGACTTTCAGCATTGTCTTTATGAAGTTGTTTCCGTTTCTTCCGAATACCCAGGCAATCCGAACAATGAAGTATTTGTCAAGTATTCCGCTTACAGCAAGCTCGCCCTGCAGCTTGCTGTCGCCGTAAACGCAGAGAGGCGCATAGTCCTTGCAGTCCGGCCTCCACGGTTGCATTCCCTCGCCGTTAAATACATAGTCGGTACTGATGTATATCATTTTACAATCAAGCTCTTTGCATACCTTTGCAATGTTTCTTGTGCCATCTGCGTTGATTGCATAAACCTTGGCTTTGTTTTCCTCGTCCTCGGCGGCGTCAACCGCTGTCCACGCTGCGCAATGTACTACTGCATCAGGATGCACTTTGGATAATACAGCTTTTACTGCTTCGCTGTCTGTAATATCAAGCTGCTCATAAGGAGCCGAAACGACTGCGCTGCCGTCATCTGCACCCGCGTATTTTTCTGTAATATCACTGCCGGTTGCTTCATAGCCGCGCGCCATCAACTCATTGACTACATCATGACCGAGTTGTCCGCAGACTCCTGTTACAAATACTTTCATATGTAAACTCCTTAACGGTTAGCGTACATTTTCTCGTAATAATTCTGATACTCTCCGGAAATGATTTCTTCCCACCAGTCACGGTTTTCGAGATACCATTTGATAGTCTTTTTGATTCCGTCGGCAAATTTTGTCTCCGGCAGCCATCCAAGCTCGTTGTGGATCTTGGATGGATCAATGGCATAACGCATATCATGACCCTTTCGGTCAGTCACGTAGGTGATAAGACTTTCCGGCTTGCCGAGTTCCTTGCAGATCAGCTTAACAATGTCGATATTTTTCATTTCGTTGTGTCCGCCGACATTATAGACCTCGCCGACTCTGCCTTTATGAATGATAAGGTCAATCGCGCGGCAATGATCTTCTACGTAAAGCCAGTCACGGACATTGATTCCTTCACCGTAGACAGGAAGGGGCTTGTCCGCAAGCGCGTTCGCAATCATGAGCGGAATAAGCTTCTCGGGAAAATGATAAGGACCGTAATTATTGGAACATCTTGAAATGGTCACAGGCAAACCATAGGTCCTGTAGTAAGCGAGAACAAGCAAATCAGCACCTGCCTTTGAGCTGCTGTAGGGACTGCTTGTATGTATCGGAGTTTCCTCCGTAAAGAACAAATCAGGTCGGTCAAGAGGCAAATCGCCGTAAACCTCATCGGTAGAAACCTGGTGATACCGAGTAATACCGTATTTACGGCAGGCATCCATCAGAACTTCTGTACCGATAATATTTGTCTGAAGAAAAATCTCCGGATTTTCAATGGAACGGTCAACATGGCTTTCCGCTGCAAAGTTGACGACGATGTCCGGCTTTTCCTCCTCGAAAAGCTTCTCAACAGCCTCTCTGTCACAGATGTCCGCCTTAACAAATCTGAAATTCGGATTATCCATTACTGGCTTAAGAGTTGAAAGATTGCCGGCATAGGTCAGCTTGTCAAGACAGATAATTCTGTATTCCGGATACTTTTCCAACATATGAAATACAAAATTCGAACCAATAAATCCCGCTCCGCCTGTTACGATAATTGTCATGTTAATTCCTCACTTATTCTTGTAATCTTTTCTGTCCGTATGAATGACATCGAGATATTTTCCGTCTATAACATCTTTAAGATACTGACCGTACTGGTTTTTCTTTAATTCCTCATAAACAGTCAGCACTTCGTCCTTTGTAATCCATCCGTTGAGATAAGCGATCTCTTCCAGACATGCAATCTTCCTGTGCTGATGACCTTCAACGGTTCTGACAAAGTTTGTGGCTTCAACAAGGCTTTCGTGTGTTCCCGTATCGAGCCATGTAAAGCCCTGACCTAAAAGCTCAACATTCAGCGATTGATTTTCAAGATATATCCTGTTCAAATCTGTGATTTCCAGCTCTCCGCGCGGTGAAGGCTTGAGGTTCTTTGCATATTCCACGACCTTGTTGTCATAAAAGTACAGGCCGGTCACACAATAGTTGCTTTTGGGCAATGCCGGTTTTTCTTCAATCGAGACAGCCTTTCCCGCACTGTCAAATTCTACAATACCAAATCGCTCAGGATCATCTACATAGTAGCCAAACACAGTTGCACCGTTTCCGTTCTTTGCGTTTTCAACAGCCTTTTTCAGACGTTTTTTCAATCCATGACCGGCAAAAATGTTGTCGCCAAGTACCATTGCCACACTATCACTGCCTATGAAATCCGCACCGATAACAAATGCCTGGGCAAGTCCATCCGGCGAAGGCTGAACTGCATACTGCAGATTTACGCCAAACTGATGTCCGTCATCCAAAAGGCTCTCAAATCTCGGTGTATCCTGAGGCGTTGAGATAATGAGAATATCCCGAATGCCTGCCATCATCAGCACAGACATCGGGTAATAAATCATCGGCTTATCGTAAATTGGCAGAAGCTGCTTTGACGTTACTTTTGTAAGTGGATAAAGACGTGTTCCGGAGCCGCCCGCTAAGATGATACCTTTCATTTGTTTGACCTCCAATAATTATCCATATCGCTAAAATGAGGTTTGTATATCAAACCTCAACTCCAAAATAATTAATTCAAAAACCTGATCACTATGATCTTTCCTAAATCGATACAAAACCGAATTGATCATTCATAAAAGCAACTATCCAGAAAAATAACAAACCGCTGGATGTTTTTTCTGCTTGTTGTCCTAACTTGCAAGACTCCAATAAAAACGCACTAATTGTTAACGCTTATTTGACAAATAAGCGTTCAACTTTCAAAATCTTTTGTATACCGCATTAAAACGACAGATATACTTCGCCGTGTAACATAAAAATAATATCATTATACCCTTTAAAAGTCAAGGTTTTTCAACTAATTCCCAAATGCAGCCTGTCATTTTTGTCATTTAAGACTAACATCATTATATTATTAATTTTTTTTTGTTATACAATCGCTATTCATCGTGTTATTGCCGGAAATAAGTGCCCGAGTATTACCTGATTGCTGTCCTAAAGCACGCACAAAATTGACTCTTGATGATAGAAATTACTAAACAACCCCCTCTCGAATGAACTAAGCGTTCAAACGAGAGGGGGTCTTTTGATTGGTTTATTGCGAAAAATAGTAAACCATATCAAAACGGTATCAACAAAACTTTGAAAATATCAAAAAGTCAGTGTTTAAGCCGTTTCTTTGACTTTAATTGTCATGGTGCAAAGTCGTTTATCCTCGTTTGGTGCGAAGTCGTCTATCCTCACCGTTTTTCCGTCCTTCGCCCTTGTTCTCCCTCCGCTCGCCACCTTCCCGCACGCTATCGCGGCTTAGAAGACGGCTCGCTTCGGTTCCTTCTCTTTCTTCGTTCCCCTTTTTTCTTCTTCTATTTCCTCTTTTTTTCTTCGCTTTCCTTCGTTTTTCTTTAGAGAGAGATACGAATAAGAGAGAGAAAGACGGGACTTTAACCTACCGAGATTCTGTAATGTAATCAGGCTTTCAGAGCACGAAAAAAAGCCTTAGCCAAAGGTGCGCCGCTTTGCGGCATCCATTGGCACAAGGCTTTTA
>CACZSU010000083.1 GCA_902783855.1 uncultured Ruminococcus sp. | reverse complement strand
CTAAAGGACGATAGACGGGCTGTTTCCTGCGCCCAGTCACGCTGCGGTGCCCCGGCGGTGCCGGGGCGTCCTCGCTTACCTCATTTCAGAGGATACTTTACAGTAGCATGGGGGAGTTTATTCGCTAAGTTTGATTTTGGTTTATAGCGGCTCTGCTTTGAATTGGCGGGCTGGTGTATGCATCCCGATACCATTGTAAAAAACGAAAATTCGTTTTTGGATATTGGTATAGAGTGATTCCGGGTTTACAGAATAATGCAGATCAGACCGTTGCAGCCGTCATTGATGATACGTTCAATGGTTTCACGCACCTTGTTTCTGGCGTCGGCAGGCATACGGTATAGTTTGTTGTGCAGTCCTTCGTTGACCAGTTCATGCAGGGATTTGCCGAAAATATTCGATTCCCAGATGCGGGAGGGGTCCTCCTCGAATTCCTTCATCAGATATCCCACCAGCTCCTGTGATTGCTGTTCAGAGCCGACAATCGGCGTAATTTCCGTTTTAATGGTGGTTTTCATCATGTGAACGCTTGGCGCATTTGCCCGCAGACGGATACCGTAACGACCGCCCTGCTTGATAATTTCCGGTTCCTCAAGTGTCAGCTCCTCCATAGAAGGCATGACAATGCCATAACCGCTGTCGTCCACATCGTTATATGCCTGTATGACCCTCTCGAATTGTTTTTTCATGCGGGAAAGCTCCATCATAGCGTCCAGCAGACCGCCCTCGTCATGGATTTCCAGTCCGGTTTTTTCGCCCAGTACCCGATAGAATAAGGTTTCATCCAGTCCTACGTTAATGCGGGCTTTGCCGGAGCCAAGGTCAGCTGCTGTTGTTTCCGCTGCCGTGATATATTCACATTCACGGATGCTGTCAGCAATGTCAGCTACCTCCCGTATCCGTTCAGCGGGACGGGCTGCCGTCTGTATGGCGCCGAATATGGCAGTACGCAGCCAGTGGGACTGTTCAAGCGAGGAAATCCAGCGGGGCATATCCACCTTGATTTCCTTGACGGGAAATTCAAACAGAATACGGGCAAGAATGCGTTTGATTTCGTTTTCATCCAGATCCATACAGCTGACAGGCTCCACAGGTACGCCGTATTTTTCGCTCATGGCGCTGACCAGCTCCAGCGTCTGCTGCGACTTTGGTTCTGTGGAGTTCAGCAGCACGATAAAGGGCTTGTTGATCTCTTTCAGTTCCTGGATAACCCGCTCCTCTGCTTCGGCATATTCTTCTCTGTCGATGTCGCTGATACTGCCATCTGTTGTAATAACAAGTCCGATAGTAGAATGATCGGTAATAACCTTTTTGGTGCCGATTTCTGCCGCCATATTGAACGGAATGGCATCATCAAACCAGGGCGTCTTGACCATTCGGGGAGCGTCCTCCTCAATATACCCGATGGCGCTGGGAACGATATATCCCACGCAGTCGATCATCCGAACCCGGAAACCGGAAACACCGTCCAGCTTGACTTCAACTGCATCCTCCGGAATGAATTTGGGTTCAGTGGTCATGATGGTTCTGCCGGCAGCTGACTGAGGCAGTTCATCGGTTGCTCTTTCTCTGCGGGACTGGTTTTCAATGTGGGGGATAACCAGCGTGTCCATAAAACGCTTGATAAAGGTGGATTTACCTGTCCGAACAGGGCCGACAATGCCAAGATAGATATCGCCGCCGGTTCGTCTGGCGATATCGCTGTATATTTGTATGCCTTCCATAAAAGAAATGCCTCCTTTGCGGTTGACGCAGCCGGGCAGCGTGACGCTGCACCCGCACACTCTCATTTAAATTATACCAGCTTTTACAATGCCTCCGAGATGCCGCCTGTGTCGTTTCGCTCGATCAGAAATAGTAAATATAGAATAGTGAACGAGATTACATGGGAATCAATACCATGCTGCGGGCATGGATAATGTCGTCTGTCAGGTTGTTTTCCAGGCGGACAGCTTCTACAGAGGTGCAGTACATTCTGGCGATATCCCAGAGGTTTTCACCTGCATCTGCATAGTAGATAGTAAGTGCAGCAGTGCGGTCTTTTTCCCGCAGCTTACTTTCATCTGCCTGTACATCATGCACACATTTCACGGTGCGTACTTCGTATATGGCGGCATACAGGCGGGTTTCGGCTTTCAGCTCCACGGTATTATCATCGGCTATCCGGAAGGCAATGTGGGGTACGGTCAGTTCATGGCGGGCAGTGCCTTTGCCCGTCAGCTCGTCCGATTCGGGAGAAAAGGCAAAGTCCATCGTTTTTTCCGCACAGAAGGGGGTGCCGTCACGGTCAAGCGCCAGCATACAGCAGTTGAATTTGCCGCGTATCTGGATATGGCTGCCGTCCTGATCGGCGATAGAGCTGATATTGTCGCACCAGACGTCCAGTACCTGAGAGATACCGTTGTCGCCTGTTCCGATGGTGCCGACCAGTGACTGGGTCATACGGCAGATGCCTGCCAGACGTTCAAAGCTGTCGGTTTTGTAGCCCAGTTCCAGATTGTAATCCGTAGAATAAGCGTCGTCAATGACAGAGATTTCCTGCTCGTCATAGCCCAGAACAACGGCGGAAAGTCTGGCATCCAGCGTCAGCAGTGTGCTGCTTTCGTCAAATTCTGATTTGAGTGATATATCATAGCTGAGTACATCAATACCAATATCATTGATCGTATTCTCATCAATGCCATGTGCGTCAATGATCTGGCTGAGCGGAATATGAAAGGTCATGGTATCCTGCGTACCCGTATCCATGTCGGTCAGATAGAGCACCTTAAGGACAGCTTCTCCCTTGAGCATCAGCTTGTCTTCAATGGCACGGCAATCCTCCGGCAGGACAAACAGCTCGCTGCGCAGGATGGTTTCAGGGGTGCCCTTTCCTTTGCCGATATCCAGAACCTCGCTGATGGAAAACTGCTGCCCTGCACAGCAGCGCAGAGCTGACAGCTTTTCGGTATGCTGCTGCTGTTGGATATCGCTGCCTTCGATGGCAGTGCAGTATTGTCTGCTGCTGTTTTGATAGACGGATGCCAGAACCGAGAAGGCGCCATGGATGTCCAGCTTTCTGGGGCTGACAGCACGGCAGTTGAGATATTCGTTTCTCAGTCTGACACGACAGATGCTGTCGGCTTCCGCCTTTTTGACAGTGAAGGAGCAGGAAAAGGGGCTTGTATGTTCGCAGAACCGGACAGCCTGTTTTTTGCTGTCCAGATAATACAGACGAACGGTCACATTGCCGTCTACATCCAGACGATCACCTGCAATATTGCGTGAGGTAATGCCGGGGCAGATGCGGCACTTGAGGATACGCTCCACATCGGGACAGTAATCGGGCAGGCTCAGCTCGAGATCAACGGGCTGTTCACTTGCTCCCTCAAAGATTTTTTCACAGGTCCGGCAGTTTTCTTTTTTCAGCGTATATTCCATATGCATACCTCCATGCGTTTTCGGGAGAAGTGCTTTCCACTGTTACCCGAAGGATTGCTGCGCTGACGATGCAGCAAAGAGTGAATTGATTCACTGCCAATATATGAACCGGTGACAAAGGATATGCATAAAAAAACCGCCGGTGGCAGCGTGACGCTGCACCCTAGACGCGTCAGTCGCTGCACTACGTTCCGCTCTGGTTATAGCTTGAACATATTTACACCCGCGAAATACATTTAGTTGCACACGGCTTTTACGCAGCTTATTTGAGTTGGAAGTCACTCTATTTACCAATTTTTTATCTATGGCTATGCTGGGGAAAACCCTTTCCTAAAAAACGTATTTTTGCTTCTTATAACAACATCGGGATGCATATACCAGCCCGCCAATTCATAGCCGAGCCGCTATAAACCAAAACCAGACTTAGAGAAAAAACTCCCCTATGCTACTGTAAAGTACTCTCTGAAATGAAGTGAGCGAGGACGCTCCGGCGGCACGCCGGCGGCGTATGCCGATGCAAAAGCGGCGGGGCTTTTTTGTAAACGCATCTTAGTCACTAAAACACTCTTTGCCGAAAGCAGTTTAATTTTCCATTTTCCGTTTTCCAGCGAATTCTGATACAAAAGTTGCGGCGCTTTTTGTAAGCTTCTCTTAGCTAAAAGCCTGATTTCACGGATTCAGGAGATTGTATAGACAGCGGTACCGCTGTGCAGCGTGATGCAGGCATGATCGGAGAGAATGGTATTGCTGACGCCAACGGGATAATCGGCTGTCAAATCGCCGTGATCCAACGGATAGGCAAACCCCGAAAGACTTACGGAAATCTGCTCACAGGCAAATGGAAAAATGCCGAACCCGCAGCCCTTGTGACCATCTATAGCGACAGTACCTACGGTAAGGACACGGGTTATGCTGCCGGCATCAATCATGTAGGCTTGTCTGCCGTTTCTGGCAAGATGATACAGAACGGAAAGATTCGCCAGAGTATGGTCAAATCTGCCGCCGGTCATGCCGAACAACAGAAAAGTATCGAATCCCATCTGCATACAATGCCGCACAACCGATACGGTATCCGTGTCATCCTTTTCGACAGGCAGACGGATGATTTCTGCCGCAGTATCATTGGCAGGCGGGGCAGAAGAATCAAAATCCCCGATAACAAGAGAGGGTACGATACCCAGCTGCCGGGCAAAGACATGACCTCCGTCTGCACAGGCAATATAATCGCCCTTCTGAATCCACTTGCGTAATACAAGCGGATCTGTGTACGGTGAGGAACCGATGATAATACAGCGCTGATTGTTCATGCGGGCATCTCCTTTCGGGGGATTACGGAGCTGATTCCACGAGGATGCTGTTGCCGTCAGCGTCAATCGCAACAATGGCGGGAAAATCCTCCACATAGAACCGGTAGATAGCTTCTGTTCCAAGATCATCATAGGCAAGGGTTTCAATTTTTTTGATGCTGCGGGAAATAAGGGCGGCGGCGCCGCCGATGGCAGCAAAATAAACGCAGCCGTTGCGGATCATGGCATCTACGACTTCCTTATTTCTTTTACCCTTTCCGATCATGCCTTTCAGCCCTCTGTCCAGCAGGGCGGGGGCATATTTGTCCATGCGGTAGCTGGAGGTAGGACCGGCGGGTCCAACGGCATGACCGGGTTTTGCAGGTGCAGGACCTACATAATAGATTACCTCGCCGTCAATATTGACAGGCAGGGGCTTTCCTGCTTCAATCAGTTCGTATAGTCTTTTGTGGGCAGCATCTCTGCCTGTCAGCATGGAACCGGTAATGAGTACGCTGTCGCCGGCTTTCAGGGTTCTGATGACTTCGTCTGTCAGGGGTAAATGGATTTTCTTTTTCATATGTATTCTCCTTCTGAATAAAGTAACGCATCAGATCACCGCAGACTGATGTCTGGCGGCATGACAGCATATGTTGACTGCAACCGGCATTCCGGCAATATGTGTGGGGAAGGTTTCAATGTTGACGCCGAGGGCGGTGCAGTCCCCGCCCAGTCCGGCAGGACCGAATCCCATGCGGTTGATGGCACTGAGCAGCTCATCCTCCAGCGCCGCATAACGGGGATCCTCGTTTTTGGTATTGATGGGGCGCAGAGTAGCTTTTTTGGCGAGCATAGCGGCTTTTTCAAAGGTGCCGCCGATACCGACGCCCACAACAATCGGGGGACATGGGTTGGGACCCGCATAGCGTACTGTGTCGAGAATAAAAGCCTTGACGCCGTCTATGCCGGCAGAGGGGGTGAGCATTTTGACGGAGGACATATTTTCACTGCCGAAGCCCTTGCAGCCGGCAGTAATGCGTATCTGATCACCCGGTACGATGGTGGTGTAGAGGATAGCGGGGGTATTGTCCTTGGTATTGATGCGGTCAAAAACAGGGTCAGTGACCACAGATTTTCTGAGATAACCCTCTGTGTAGGCACGTCTGACGCCTTCCTGTACAGCATCTTCAAAGCTGCCGCCGTCAATAACGACCTGTTGACCGTATTCGATGAACAGGACAGCCATACCCGTATCCTGACAAATGGGAATTTCTTCTTCGGCAGCAATCCGGTTGTTTTCAATGAGCTGTGACAGGACACTTTTGCCAATGGGGGAGCTTTCAGTCTGCTGTGCAGACTGCAGGGCACAAAGGATATCCTCTCCGATAAAATAATTCATATCCATATACAGTTTTTTCACTGTTTCGGTAATTTCCGCAGCATGGACGGTTCTGATTTCCATAGTCAGCTTCCTTTCTTCCTTCATAATAATGGTACACAATCCTACCATCCCTATTATAATCCACCCCACCCGTTTTTTCAATCCCCATGTGGCGGCGAGGCGCCGCCGCGGATGGTTGACTTTAGGAGAAATAAGTGATAAAATAGTGGATAATGGTGGAGGTTTTGTTGTGGTTCTGACGAATGATGAAGGCGGATAGGCGCAGATGCAACGAAACGGCACAAATAATTCTTTCGGGAGGTAAAACAAATGAGCAATCGCAAAAAATTTATGCTGGGTACTGTGAGCGGAGTAATTTCTGCAGCAATGCTGGCAGGTGTTCTGATGACGGGTATTCCGGTTCCGATGACGACCGGCGGACAGAATGATGCGGTATATGGTATCCAGGCACAGGCAGCTTCGTATCAGCTGCAGGGACCCACCCAGCAGGAGATTGTGTCCTTTTTCAAGGCGCATCCCTTCTATGTGGACAGGGCAACGGAATATGATACGCCCTACAGCAAGACGCAGCCCTATGCACAGGGTGCAGTTTCTGCTGTTAATCGGCAGGAGGCATTGAATGCCCTCAATTTTGTACGCTATATTGCCGGTATTCCGTCTGACGTTCAGCTGAAGGACAGTTACAATGATGGATGTCAGATCGGCAGCCTGGTAAATGCTGCTAATAATGAATTAAGTCATTATCCGTCCAAGCCCGAAGGTATGTCGGATGAACTGTATAATCAGCAGATGTCTGGAAAATCCAATATTGCATGGAACTATGGTAATCTGAGCAAAACGGTTGTCTATGCATGGCTGCATGACACTGACAGCTATAATATGGCTGCACTTGGTCACAGAAGATGGGTGCTGTATCCGGAAATGCAGTATACCGGTTTTGGTCAGGTAGAAACCTATAATTCTATGTATGCATTTGATCGTTCCAGAAGCGATACATTTGCCGGCGATTACATTGCATGGCCTGCAGCAAATACCCCCTATGAACTGATGAATGACAGATGGGGCGAGCAGGCGGCTTTTTCGGTTTCGCTGAAAAATTGGACCATCCCTGACAAATCTGCGGTAAAGGTAACGATGAAGTCCACTAAACTGAACAAAACCTGGGTACTGGATCAGAACAGCCAGGATACCGACAGTGCGTATCTGAACATTGACACAGCATATTATGGTTATCAGCCTTGTATTATCTTCCGTACAGAGGAGCTGCCGGAAAATGATACAGTCGATATTTCCATTACAGGCGTTACCAAAAATGGTTCTGCAAGACCGATTCAGTATACCGTACAGTTCTTCAATATGAGCGATATCCAGCTGAATCAATCATCCGTCAATCTGGAAAAGGGAAAGACCTTCCAGCTGACAGCAGATTATGCTTCCATGTATTCCTATGACAGCACACTGACATGGACGAGCAGCAATCAGAATGTGGTAACCGTTCAGGACGGCAAGCTGACTGCTGTCGGAGCCGGTACAGCTGTAGTGACCGCTAAAAATAAAAGCGGAAAAACAGCAACCTGTCAGGTAAATGTAACGGTACCGGTTGTCAAAGTAACATCCGTCAAGCTGAATAAGACATCTGTTACAATTGAAAAGACAAAGTCTGTTACCATGACTGCTGCCATAGAGCCTGCCAATGCGACAGATAAAACCCTGACATGGGTAACGGACAATAAGTCGGTTGCCAATGTATCAAACGGCGTTATCACAGCAAAGGGCGTAGGACAATGTGTGATTACGGCTAAAAGCGCCAACGGGGTCAAGGCAAGGGTAAATGTAACCGTTGTACCGGTTCTGCATAATGGGTCTACCATTACCAATGACCGTGTACAGGTAGGCGATAAGGTCAGAGTAGTTGCATCTGCCAGCGGCGGCAGCGGTTCTTATCAATATGCCTACTATTTCAAGAGAAAGAGCAATTCCACATGGAACCTGCTGGGTACAAAATTCGGTACCAACTCAAGCGTAACCTTTACTCCTACAGCTGCGGTTGATTACGAGGCGAAGGTTATTGTCAGGGACAGCAATGGTATACAGGCAGAAAAACGCTTTACTGTAACCGCAGTGGATAAAATGGCACTGACCAATGTTTCCACTGTTAACCGTACAGAGTCTTCCGTAGGTAAAGCCGTTACCATGACAGGCAAGGCTGTCGGCGGTGCTTCCTCCTATACATATGCTTTCTACTTCAAGAGATCAACTAACAGCACCTGGAAGCTGCTCGGCGATAAATTCGGAACTGCGGCAACTGCCAAGCTCAAGCCTACCGCAGCGGGTACCTATGATATCCGTATTATTGTCAAGGATGCTGCGGGCAATACCGATACAAAGCTGTATACGTTGACCGTCAAATAATTCCGTAAAAAAAAAAACTGAACAGACAGCATACAGTCGGGTCATTCTGATCCGGCTGTGTGTTTTTTTCAGCTGCCCTGCGCAGTCAGTGTATGATATAATACATTCTGAAAAAAAGAAAAAATTTTTTTAGAAGGATGAAACAGTTGCAGTGGTTCGTTACGTTATATATTATGAAATCATTGATCAGTGATACATAAACCGCTTTACCAGCAGCGGTTATCAGGGAGGTAAACGTATTGGACGATATAATACTGACAAGGAAGATACAGCAAAAGGATATTACAGCACTGGAAGAAATCATTGATAAGCATACCCGGCTGGTGTCAGCGGTTATCTTCAATGTAGCCTGCTGTAGACAATTATAACCAGCCGGATTCCAAACCGGTCAACAGAAAGCTGTATGTAGTGACAGTCGAAAAGGTACAGACAGACATTACCGGTTCCTGGCAGCTGAACTATAAGTCTACTGAGCGGGAGATGACGAGCATTCCGCAGATTTTATCCGGTTCACAGACATACCGCATTGATCATATCAGCGCAGGATCCTTTGATATCAGTATCACTGTCGGCACAGATGCCCCGGTAGAGGGATGGAAGGAAGCACTCATGAACAGCCAGGTAGATATTACGCTGAAAAACGGCGATATCCTCAAGGGTCTGTGGGGTTATGACTATACATCGGACAGCGCATTTTCTGACAGCTCATCTACCGCCGCATTGAAAATAGCTTATTACCAGTATAACGATTATAATAATCTGACAGCATGGACAAATATCAATGCTGACGATATTACCTCTGTGAAGATAGACGGTACAGAAATACTCGCCGGATGATCATTGTCCCGGCGGGCGGCACGCCGGCGCTCTTTGCCGAAAGCAGTTTAATTTTCCATTTTCCACTTTCCATTTTCAATTTTCCAGCAGCTGCCGGTATAAGGGAACTTTTTGTAAAAAACGGCAGGAATAGCGCTTGACAAGAAGCGGTCGGGTATGGTATGATTATTAAGCCGCATGCTATGGGCTGATCAAGTGAGCGTTGCTCCGCCTACGGCAGCGAGTTTAAAGACAGGTAGGTGTCATAAAATGTACGCAGTTATCGAAACAGGCGGAAAGCAGTACAAGGTAGCCAACGGTGATGTTGTTTACGTTGAAAAGCTGGAAGCAGAGAATGAATCCACCGTTGACTTCAAGGTAGTTGCAGTCAGCACGGATGATGGTTTCAAGGTAGGCGCTCCGTATGTAGACGGCGCAAAGGTTACAGCTAAGGTGCTGGATACTGTAAAGGGTAAGAAGATTACCGTGTTTACCTATAAACCCAAGAAAAGCTCAAAGCGCAAGATGGGTCACAGACAGAGATATACCAAGGTACAGATCGAATCTATTGAAGCATGATCAGAGCGGAGTTTCTGATTGACCGTGACGGACGGATACATGGTTTTCATATCCGTGGACACGCAGGACTGGCTGAAAGCGGAGAGGATGTATTGTGTGCATTTGTTTCATCCGCAGCCTATATGACGGCGAATACGATCACCGAGGTGCTGGGTGTACCGGCGCAGGCAACGGCAGAGGACGGCGATATGAAGGTTACGGTGGCAGAGAAAGATCTCGAAACCTGCCGGACGGTACTGGCAGGGCTGAAGCTGCATCTTCTGGCAACGGAGGAGCAGTATCCTGATAATATCAAGGTTATGATAACGGAGGTGTAAAGACAATGCTGAAGATTAATGTACAGTTGTTTGCTCATAAAAAGGGAGGCGGTTCTACAAAGAACGGTCGTGATTCCGAATCCAAGCGTCTGGGCACAAAGCGTGCTGACGGACAGTTTGTACTCGCAGGCAACATCCTGGTAAAGCAGAGAGGCACCAAGATTCATCCCGGCAACAATGTTGGACGTGGTTCTGATGACACACTTTTTGCTAAGATTGACGGTCATGTAAAGTTCGAGCGTGTAGGACGTGACCGCAAGCAGGTTTCTGTATACGCTGCTGAGTAAGCAGACATTCATAGGAGCTTTGGAGCAATCCATGGCTCCTTTTTTGTTTTATGCGAAATTATTTAAATTAGGAGTTAGGAATTAGGAGTTAGGAATTACGTAAAGTTGCTTAGCAAAGAGTGTTTTAGTGACTGAGGGGTTTCTGCCGGCGGGTTTCTGAACAGCCCTGCCGGCTTTCCGCCCGCGATTGATTAGCAGCATGGTTGTTGACTGAAAAAACGACCCCGTATGAATACGCAAAGTAGTATTCATGCGGGGACTTTCTGTTTTTGGTATAATAATCCTGTAAGGCAGCAGTTAAAAAAATGTAATCATACCGTAAACGACCAGCCATATCATAAAAACAAGAAATGATACAAGGATATTTTCTGAGATGTACTTTTTATCGGATGCAGGTGTTCTTTCGTTTTGAGTCAATTTATATTGATTGAATTGGCGGATATTGAAAACAACCGTCAGGATTACCATTGCAAAGAAAACGTACATATGTCCCATGATGTAAGTATCGAATAATGCAATGCTTTCCATATGGTCGTTTGTTATGGAATAAGCACTGAGCTTTAACAGGATGTTAAATATACACACGATGCCCATGATGATGAGGTCAATGATGATTCCCGTGAGCAGTATTTTTTTATTGTTAAGCATTGGTTTTCCCCCTCATCTAATGTACCGCAGGTAGTGGTATCCATGTCAGAAGTGTAAAAGCATATGGCAGCAGCATGGAAATAAAAAATGAAATTTTGCTATTGAGTTTTCCTTCTTCCCTGAACCGGCAGTAGGTTGTCAGATTGAATATGCTGATAACAAATAGCATAATCACAAACACAAGCAGAAAGAAAAACGTCGTTTGTGCGGCATCTTTAAACCATCCGGAAAAATACAAAACGTCATAGCGTGTTGCCATACTCAGGGTTCGGATAAAAGAAACAATGTCAAGCAGAAAACTGAAAAATAAATTACACAACAAAATATATATATTTTTCATTCTGAAAACCTCCGGATAAGCTGTTTTGCAGTATTCTTTGTGATTTTCTCAGTTTATTGTAAATATAAAGCTGGTGCCCTTATCATTTACATAACAAACAGCGTATAGGGTTGTCAGTTCTTCCTGCATGAGTGACTGCCAGTCGTTTTCATTCTGGCGGATATGCTCTATCCATGCTTCCGGATTGTAATCGGATTCGCTGCCATTGACTAAACCAGTTGCGGATGGATTGTAATCATTACCGTGTTCTGT
The DNA here is from genome assembly GCA_902783855.1 of uncultured Ruminococcus sp. Lineage (GTDB taxonomy): Bacteria > Bacillota > Clostridia > Oscillospirales > Acutalibacteraceae > UBA1213. Next base: position 14,643 of record CACZSU010000083.1, on the reverse strand, counting down.
GGACTGGGTACGGATACAATATTCAAGAGCATTGCTGGTATTCAGCTGGCGGCTTTCTACATATGCGGCAGCGTCAAATTCTCCTTCTGCGGTGAAGGCTTCCGGTGATTCGCTGCGGATTGCTTCTTTTTCGGTTTCGTCCAGATTGTCAAACCATGCGTTTGTACTCTGAATCATCTGTTCCCCGCCATACCATACTGCTTCGGGTGCGCCCACCTGTTTGCGGCAGGAATTGATATAAGACAGTATTTCCGGAATTTCGTACAGTTCATAGCCGCCTGTGGAAAGAACCTTTTTATGTGTGGATGCATTCCAGCCTTTATTGTCAGATTGCTTTGTCACGGTTATGTTAAAGCTGGATGTGTGTCCGCTGTAGGCGGCTGTAATGGTTGCAGAGCCTTCCGCTTTTGCTGTCAGTTTACCGTTTTTATTGACCGAAACAACATTCGTATCTGAAGATGCCCAGGTAATACCCTTGGTCAGCTTGGATCCATCGCTCAGAAATACGATGGCGGTTACGGTGGCGCTGCTGCCCTCTGTCAGAGTGGGTACGGGCTTTATATACATAGACAAAAGAGTCGCCTTTGGCTGTGATGGTTTGCTTGTCTGACCGCCGGATGGTTCGCTTGTCAGACCGCTTGACGTGCCATTGGAAGGTTTGCTCGTTTTGCGGATAGAGGAGGTTGTTCTGGATGCAGTGCTGGATTGGCTGACAGCGCGGCTGCTGGTATCAGGGAATGTCAGATGCTGGGTTGTGCTGTCCTCGTTTCGGGAAACCGTACTGCTTTTTTCAGATGCTTCGGGCTGATTGTCAGATGCATCGCTATAGGATGACTGGGATTTGGTGAATGCTTCTATATCTATCCGGGATGTTGTTTTCTCGTCCTGGGTTGTTTCTGAAACGGAGGGTTCCTGAACATCCTCGGTGGGAACGGAAACCGTGCTGATCTGCTCCGGAACATAGATTGTCAGCTGTTTAGAGCTTGCAATGGCAACGGCTGCGCCCGTTCCGCCCAATGCAATCAGTGAAATGATCAGAATCAGTATCTTATGCTTCATGGATATTCATTCCTTTCTGACAAATATGCAGGATGTTACGATTTTTTGCGGCAAGGTGTAGTTTTTTTATTCATTACTATTATACCTTACTTTCGTATGCCATGCAAGCAGTTTTGACAGATTTTACCTGGCGGAAGCGTGACTGGGCGCAGGAAACAGCCCGTCTATCGTCCGCAAGGACCGGCGTGCCGCCGGTGTAACTGCTCTCGTTCGTATTTCTTGACCCTTCTACTATTGCTTCACCTGCGTGTGTGCTTGACTTGTATTAGTTTAAGCGGGCGGATAGCCAGCAGGGAGTTAAGGGAAGAGGTTTTCCAAAGCAGGAGGTCAATTTCACGGATTCGGGCTAAAAAGAGAAGCGGCACAATGCATGGGAAAATTCAATAAAAAACAGATTGACGGGGGAGAAAGGATTGTGATATACTATGGGAAAAGATGGTGTGTCAGCGGTTTGTGCTGATATATCTTTACAGAAAATATGTGTCAGGAGGTCGGATCAGGATGCTGAAAGATTTTGAAAAGAAAAAGAAGGAAGATAAGGTCGCACTCAGTGCGGAAATCAAGGAGCTGAGGGCAAAGCTGCTGGGACAGCAGCAGCAGCTTCTGAAAGCGGGATTGCCTGTGATCGTGCTGATTGAAGGTTGGGCAGCTGCAGGAAAGGGCAGCCTGATCAAGGAGCTGATCAGTGAAATCGACCCGCGCTTCTACCGTGTGTATTCGTCTGCCATTCTGCCGGAAAAGGATGAGCGCTATCCGTTTTTGTACCCCTATTTCAATGCGATTCCCGAAAACGGTAAAATCACCTTTATGGATGCAGGCTGGATGGAGAATACAGTGCAGAAATTCCTGCGGCATGAAATAACCAAAGCGGAATACACCCGCCGTGTGCGTCAGGTCAATGAGTTTGAACGTCAGCTGCATAACAGCGGCTACCTGGTGCTGAAAATCTTTTTGCATATCGGCAAAAAGGAACAGTTTGAACGGCTGCGGGCATTGGCAGAGGCTCCTGAAACCGAGTGGCGTGTCAACCGGGAGGATCTCTGGCAGCATAAGGAATACAAGCGTTTTACCGAAGCATATGACCGCTTTATGAAGCAGACAGAGGACACTGTTTCCTGGCATATTCTGGACGGCAGCCGCCGCAAAACGGCTGTGCGGGATTCTATGCAGCTGCTGACGGATATGATTGAAGGCGGTCTGCAGGAGGGAAGATTCGTGGGGGAGCCCTATGAAGAAAAGTTCCATCTGCGTAAAATGGAAAAGCTGTCGGATATTGATCTGTCTCCTTCAATAGAGGATGAGGAATATAAAAAGGAACTGAAACGTCTGCAAACCCGCCTGAGCGAGCTGCATAATATCATTTACCGTAAGAAAATACCGGTGATCCTTTGCTATGAAGGATGGGACGCAGCAGGCAAGGGAGGCAATATCCGCCGCATTGCCTATCCGCTTGACCCAAGGGGATTTGATGTGCACCCGATTGCATCACCGCTGCCGCATGAGCTGCACCGGCAGTTTTTGTGGCGCTTCTGGACAAGGCTGCCCAGAACCGGACATATCTGTATTTTTGACCGCACATGGTACGGCCGTGTGATGGTAGAACGTCTGGAGGGCTTCTGCTCAGAAAATGACTGGAAGCGTGCGTATAATGAAATCAATGAATTTGAACGGATGCTGACCGACTGGGGCGCCGTTGTGCTGAAATTCTGGATTCATATTGATCAGGAAACCCAGCTGGCAAGGTTTACGGAGCGGCAGAATACACCTGAAAAGCAATGGAAAATTACCGACGAGGACTGGCGTAACCGTGAAAAATGGGATCAGTATGAAGTGGCAGTGGATGAAATGCTCAGTAAAACCAGTACAGATCATGCGCCGTGGTACATTATCGAATCCAATGATAAGAAATATGCCCGTATCAAAACATTGAAGATCGTTGTCAAGGCTTTGGAAAAGGCGTGTGCAAAGCACTTTGAACAGATAATGGAATAATACCCCAGATAACCGGAAGGATGAACCAAATGAACCAGACAGAACGCAGAATATACCTGATACAGGGCTTGTGCCGTGAGGACAGCCGTTTTGCAGATATCCGCCCAGAACAGATGAGCGAGGAAGAACAGAAGAACACGCTGCGGGGATTGATGAATATCCGCCTGCCGGCGCCGGTAGGGGATGAATGGCTGGCAGTACAGGATGACTATCTGCAGCAGGCAATCGCTGAAAAGGGCATTACTTCCCTGGAGCAGCTTGTGCCGGTGCAGGACAGACTGTATCTCTGGCAGGGGGATATCACGACCTTTGCCTGTGATGCCATTGTGAATGCTGCGAATTCAGAGCTTTTGGGCTGTTTTGTGCCGCTGCATCATTGTATAGACAACTGTATTCATAGCTATGCTGGTCTGGAGCTGCGCAATTGCTGTGAAAGGATCATGCAGCAGCAGGGACATAGTGAGCCTGCCGGACAGGCAAAAATTACCCCTGCCTACAATCTGCCGTGCAGGTATGTTCTTCACACGGTAGGTCTCATTGTGAATGGCAGTCTGACAGAAAGGGATTGTGCGCTGCTGGAATCCTGTTACCTGTCCTGTCTGAAGCTGGCAGAGAAAAATGGTGTGCAAAGTCTTGCTTTTTGCTGTATTTCCACGGGTGTGTTCGGGTTCCCGCAGCAGGAAGCTGCTGAAATTGCCGTGCGTACGGTCAAAGATTATTTGACCCGCACGGACAGCAGAATGTGCGTTATTTTTAATGTCTTTCAGGAAAAAGACCGGCAGATTTATCAGAGCCTGCTGGGATAATAAAGTGTCAGAGAATACCATCTGATCCTGTGTGTATGCAAATGTACGTTTGCCTGCACACAGTTTTTTTTGCATTTGTGTTAAATTAATTGAACTTACCTCTTGACAATGACGGTTAAACGTGTTATACTCACTGTTAGTTTAAGTGAACTAACGTTGCGGGCGATCTGAAACTCCGGCAGCGGAGGGTTCAAAGCAGCTGACGGCGGCGGTCATTTCAGCCGGGTGCCGTTGGGAGAAAAGGGAGCGTGAAAGATATGCGTAAACGAAGCCTGGCTGCTTCGGTATGCGTGATGCTGGTGCTGTTTATGCTGTCAGCAATGTGTTCTATAACTGCGTTTGCAGCAAAAGAACAGTACTATATGTCCTATAAAAAATACATTGCAGCAGAAAATCCGGATGGTTCCGCAACCGTTACCTACAATGATATTACCGACCAGATATCCAATCTGCTGGAGGAAGGTCTGAAACGGTATGAGGGAGGAGCCGAAAAGGATGGGGATGACGGCTATTACAAGCCGTTTACCAATGCTTACGGGTTCTGGTACGAAACATCAGGATTTGAAAAAACGGTCATGGGCTATATATCGGGTGCAAGAGTAACCGATGTGGAGCTGCAGTTTTCAACCATGCGGAAAAGCGTCAGCAACGGCGGCAGTGTGGATGAGGTTCGCGGCGAGGTCGATAAGCTGGTATCTATGCTGCGGGAGGATGCAGACAAGCTGGATGCACTGTTCGGTTACAGCAGCAGCGAGGACAGTACATCGGGAGATAACAGCGGGCTTGCTTTAGCGACCTTTGGCGCCGTATTCGGTATTATCCTGAGAGAGGGTCTGGAAGCAATACTGATCGTGGGTGCGATGGTAGCCTATCTGATCAAAACCGGCAACAAAAAAGGAACGCTGTATGTATACGGAGGTTCTGTGCTGGCATTGATCGCCAGCGTGATCATGGCAGTGATTCTGTATTCCTTGTCCAGCAATGCCGGCAATTCCATTCCGCAGGAGATTACTGAGGGCGTAACGGCACTGTTGGCGGTAGCGGTTCTGATTTATGTATCTAACTGGATGATATCCAAGGCAGAGTCCGAAGCATGGACGAATTATATTTCGGATAAGGTCAAAGGCTCGGCGGACAGCGGAAAAATGATTGCGCTGGGTGCGACTGCATTTTTAGCGGTATTCCGTGAAGGTGCAGAGGTAATACTGTTCTGCCAGCAGTATTTTTCCAGAGCGGGTTCCATGCAGAATGGATTCCTTGCCGTATTCGGAGGCATTCTTCTGGGACTGGCAGCGGTTGCGCTGATATTTGTACTGATCCGGGTATTTGGTGTAAAGATACCGCTCAAGCCGTTCTTTATGGCGACCAGCATTCTGATGGCGGTCATGTCCATAGCATTCCTTGGTTCGGGAATGTGGGAATTGTTCCTGGACGGCGGATTAGCAGAGATGATCGGCGGATGGGTACAAAGTCTGTCCGTAACGATACCGGCATTGTCGTGGATGTCCGGCAATGATGCGCTGGCATTTTTCGGAATTTATCCCACTTGGATTACACTGATACCGCAGCTGATTCTGCTGGTGATAACCGTCATTACGTTTGTATTGACGATACGCAAAAAGCCTGTTTCCGCTGGTGCAAAGGATGAACAGCAGGAGGAAACGGCATAAAGCAGCAATAACCCGGTCTTATCCCGTAAATAAGAATCGGTTATTATTGACAACATAGATAGTAATAAAGAATTTTTCAGGAGGTTAAAACAATGAAAAAGCATATCAGAGTGTTAACGCTGGCATTGTGTCTGGCAATGGCAGCAGGCAGCATGGCAGCCTGCAATAATAACGATGCTGGTCAGGACAACAACACACCAGCATCCGCAGCAGCTACGGATACGAAGGCAGATGCAACTGACGCTACCGCAGATGATGCAGAGGATGACGGCGGAGAGGATCTTGGTTTTACAGAGGTTCCGATCTTCCAGGATGAGGAAAAGGAATTCCTGAATCTGAGTGCCGTATACTTCCAGCCGGTAGACATGACCGGCGGTTACAAGGCAGAGGATTATGACTGCCACCTGGAGCTGGACGTGTCCGCGCTGAAGAACGGACTGGGCTATGGCACAGGCGACTGGGTTCCGTATCTGACCGTTAACTATGAGGTAACGAAGAATGATACCAAAAAGAAGGTCAGCGAGGGAACCTTCATGCCGATGGCAGCATCTGACGGACCGCACTACGGTGCAAACATCAAGATGGATGGCGACGGACTGTACACGGTAAAATTCACCGTCAAGTTCCCTGACTCCAGCACATATCTGATCCACACGGATGAAACAGGTCCGGATACACATGAATTCCCGGCAGCAATCGAGCTGACCTATGACAAGTGGCAGTTCACAAAGGGCGCATGGGCTGAATAAACAATAATAACTGCTGAATTTTTACGGGGATTTGCAGTTTATGCACTCCGATATGGTTATCCTGAATCAGGGTAACTGTATCGGAGTTATCGCCGTCATTAGCATTCTCTGAAAAGTGTGGAAAGTGGAAAATGGAAAATTATACTGCTTTTCGGCAAGGAGTGATTTAGCGGCTAGGGCGACTTTGCAAAACAGCCCCGCAGCTTATGTATCGGCGTTCGCCGGTCATGCTATTATGACAGCCGCTGGTTGGTAGACCATAGGTGGGAACCACAAGAGGGGCGCCGAGCCGGCGTAGCGGCTGATGCATATAGGGTGTGGCAGCCTGCCGCCCGTTACTATGTAAAGGAGCAAAAAATCGTCTTTTGGAAAGGGGTTCCCCCGGAGCAGCTGTAATGAGCTGCAAATACACTATAGAAATAATCCGGTAGTGAAGATACAGTGCTTCACTGCTGAAATGGAAGGATCAAAAATGCTTACATATCTGATTAATGTTACAGGCGATATGCTGGCGCTTTCGCTGATCATTGGCATCATGCTTGCGTTTATGGACAGTTTCTGTAAAGGCAAGGGAAAGCTGATCTACAGGATCGGAATTGGTGTCGGACTGATTGCAGCAGGGGTGCGGGCTTATATCACAAATACAAGACGGCTTGTCGGCGGATGGAAGGTCGGTGCATATGGCTATGGAATTGCACTGGGCTTATTTGTGCTGACGGCAATTATATTAGCGGTGTTCTCGCATTGGTTCCTGAAAAGGAAGGAAGGAAAGAAAATCGGGACGGTTGCAGAAATTCTGATCAGCAGCTTTGCAGGATTGCTGACGGCTGCGGAGCTTTTCTGTGCCATGCCGAATGTCTATGCGTACCCGTTCAAATTTGATACAGGCGGAAACGGTATTCTTTCCACAGATTTTCTGTTCCGTCTGGGAGGTTATCTGCTGGGATTGCTGCTGTGCGGTGTGTCATGCAGCTGCGCCCGCAGGCTGCTGACGGCAGCGGCTAAAAAAGGTTATTCCAGGCTGCTGTACATAGATTTCTGTGCCGGGAATGTGTTGTGGTGCGTGAACCTGTTTGCCATGCTGATGCTGGTGCTGACGCCCCGCAAGGTGATTGACAGTCCGGAATTGTTTGACTTTGCAGCAGCCAGCAATAACTATTCTTACTGGTATACCTTCGGTGTTTTTATTCTGCTGGTGATAACGGCAGTGATTTTCATCATCGGCAGTCATACCAAAAAGGAACCGTATTCCACCAACGCACAGCACCGCAAGCAGCGTGCGGTATGGCGCAGCGGAAAACGATCGTCTGTCGTGCTGGCAGTATGCTTTGTGCTGGGAATTCTATGTGCAACATGGTTTGTGGAGCTGAATACAGTCGTAATCCGTGAAGCGCCCATCGAGGATCCGGTTATTGAGAAAAATGCGTCCGGAAAGGATGCCAGTCTGGTGGTGCCCATAGAAGCAGTAGAGGATGGTCATCTGCATCGGTTCGGCTACAAGACAGAGGACGGCAATCTGGTACGGTTTATTGTTGTACTCAAACAGGAAAATACCACGAATTATGGCGTGGGACTGGATGCTTGTGAAATCTGCGGCGAAGCGGGCTATTACGAGAATAACAATGGTCAGATTGTCTGCAAAAAATGTAACGTAATCATGAACCGTACTACCATAGGTATGAAGGGCGGCTGTAATCCGATTATCATTGATTATGATATTGACGAAAACGCTATCACAGTGCCTGTGGAAGAAATGATCAAAAACCAGTCACATTTTAAATCGTAGTGAGGAGGAAGGAACCATTATGTTTTTCAGAATGATCCGGGGCACCTTTGTCCGTCAGTGGAAGAAAATGCTGATGATTGCGCTGACGGTGGCACTGGGTGCTTCGATTGCGACCGCTATGCTGAATGTGATGCTGGATGTCGGCGACAAGATCAATGAGGAGCTGAAAACCTACGGCTCGAATATTACGGTAGTTCCGCAGTCACAGGCGGTTATGAACAAGCTGTATGATGTGGAGGAAGGGGACGCCGGAGAAGAATATATTGCCGAGGAAAAGCTGGGCGAGCTGATGACAATTTTCTGGGCAAATAATATCACTGATTTTGCCCCCGTCACGGATACTACGGTTACACTGAACGGCGAGGAAGTCAGCCTGTCGGGAACCTGGTTTGATCATCATCTGGAATTTGTCAAAAAGGGGACTACTTACCAGAGAGATACCGGCATCATCAATTTAAGAAGCTGGTGGGATATTCATGACGGCAATTGGCTGGATGAACAGAAGCCCGGCAGCGAAGCCGGTGCCATGGTGGGTGCTGAGCTGGCAAAGAAACAAAAAATTGCAGCAGGCGATACCATTACTGTCAAAGGGGAACATTCCACCGAAACGTTGAAGGTAACCGGTATTTTTGAATCGGGTGATGAAGCCGATGAGGGAATATACACCACCCTTCCGGTGGTGCAGCGTCTGACAGACAGTCAGGGCTTGTTTAAAAAAGCAGAGGTCAGTGCCATTACCTCGCCGGAGGATGAGCTGGCAATCAAGGCGGCAAGAAATCCGTCCCTGCTGTCAGGTGATGAATATGACCTGTGGTATTGTACCGCCTATGTCAGCTCCATATGCTTCCAGATACAGGAAGCTATTCCCGAAGCATCTGCACAGGCAGTCCGTCAGATTGCAGACTCGGAGGGAAAAATACTGGAAAAAACGCAGCTGCTGATGTCACTGATCACTCTGATGAGCCTGCTGGGAGCAACGCTCGGCATTTCCAATCTGGTGACCTCAGGCGTAATGGAACGTTCTGCAGAGCTGGCATTGCTGAAGGCAGTGGGTGCTACAAACGGACAGGTTACACGGCTGGTACTGACAGAGGTTCTGATGACCTCGGCAGTCGGAGCGGCAGCCGGTTATTTTCTGGGCTATGCCTTTGCTCAGATTATCGGACAGACAGTCTTTTCCTCGTCTGTTGAAATGAGTGGAATGGTAGCCTTTGTGGTAGCAGTGCTGATTATCAGCGTGACCCTGCTGGGCAGCCTGCCGGCTGTGCGGATGCTGTTAAGACTTCGCCCGTCAGAGGTTCTGCACGGCGGACATTAAGGAGAGATTTGTGCATGAATAAAAAGCAACGGATGTTTTTCAGGATGGTAGCCGCATCCCTCGTCAGAAGGCGTTCCAGAATGATCGTGGCGCTTCTGGCAATCGTAGTGGGAGCAACCATATTATCGGGACTGGGTATGATTTATTATGATGTACCCCGCCAGATGAGCGCCCAGTTCCGCAGCTATGGCGCTAATATCATCCTGACCCCGGACAATGAAAACGGAATTGAGGAGAATACCCTGAAAGCAGCGGTGGCTGCTTTTGACAAGGAGCAGTTGCAGGGTTATACGCCGTATCGCTATGAAAACAGCAAGATTCATAATATGCCGGTTACGCTGGCAGCGACAGATTTTCAGTCGGTATTGAAAACAAGCCCATACTGGCATATTACCGGCAGTCTGCCCGCAGCAGAAGGGGAAGCGCTGATCGGTGCCAAAACAGCGGAAAGTCTTGGACTGTCGTTGGGCGATACTGCCGCCGCCGTGAATTCCTTTACGGTGACGGATACAACGGATATCAGCGGAATACCCGACTATGAGATTGTGACCGACCCTGAAACAGGGGAGCAATACTGCGACCATGAGCTGGAACTGAAAATAACGGGTATTCTGGAAACCGGCGGTTCCGAGGAGGATTATATCTATATTCATTCTGCGGATATGAACAGCCTGCTCCTGCGGGAAAGAGGATATGACGTGGTAGAGGTCAGTGTGGCAGCAATGCAGAAGGAATTGAAGGGATATACAGAAGCGATCAGCCGGCAGGTAAAGGGCGTGTCAGCAAAGCTGGTCAAGCGGGTAACTGCTTCGGAAAGCACGGTTCTGACAAAGCTGGAATCGCTGGTGCTGATTGTAACGCTTGTGGTATTGGCACTGACAATGATCTGTGTTGCTACGACCATGACGGCTGTTATTGCAGAACGAAGGAAGGAAATCGGTCTGCGCAAGGCACTGGGAGCACTCAATTCCAGCATTGTGGCGGAATTTCTGAGTGAAGGTCTGGTACTTGGCGGAGTAGGCGGTATACTGGGCAGTGTGCTTGGATACTATTTTGCGGATATTGTCAGCATGAATGTATTCAGCAGCGGAATTACACTCAGACCGCTTCTGATACCGATTACCATTCTGGCGTCGGTACTGGTGACAGGTGCAGCCTGCCTGATACCGATCAGAAGCGCAGTAGACGTAGACCCGGCTCTGGTATTGAAGGGTGAATAAAGGAGAGAAGAAACTATGAGTTTGCTGGAACTGAAAAACGTATCGAAAATATACGGGGAGCTTCACGCACTGGATCAGGCAAATCTGACAGTGGAAAAGGGCGAATGGATTGCAATTATGGGACCGTCCGGTTCAGGAAAAAGTACGATGATGAATATCATCAGCTGTATGGACAGACCTACATCGGGACAGGTGATTTTTGACGGAAAGGATATTACCAAGGAAAGCCGCCGCAAACTGACGGAATTCCATCGGGATAAGATCGGACTGGTTTTTCAGCAGTTTCATCTGATCAATTATCTGACAGCGGTAGAGAATGTAATGGTTGCCCAGTATTATCACAGTATGCCGGATGAAAAGGAAGCGTTGGAAGCGCTGGAACGGGTCGGACTAAAGGAACGTGCCCGACACCTTCCGAGCCAGCTTTCCGGCGGTGAACAGCAGAGGGTATGTATCGCACGGGCACTAATCAATTCCCCGGAGCTGATACTGGCGGATGAGCCGACCGGTAATCTGGATGAAGCAAATGAAAATATTGTGCTGGATATTTTCCGCCAGCTGCATAAAGAGGGGACCAGTCTGGTGGTGGTAACGCATGACCCGGAGGTAGGCGAGGTAGCACAGCGGATTGTACGGCTAGACCATGGAAAGATAGTATCTGACCGGAAGAACGAGCATTTTACGGAATAGGGAGTGGAATGAAAATGCAGAAGAAAGGTATATGGAAAACAGTGGTAATTGCTGCAATGATCATGGCAGTATGCGGGATAACGTGCGGATGCAGCAATCAGACGGCGGCTGCATACAAGGACGGCACATATACGGGAAAAAGCTCGGAATTCAAAGAAGATGAGAGCGGAAACGGAGCCGGATATGGAGTTGTCGAGATAACGATCAAGGATCAGAAAATCACTGCCTGTGAATTCCGGATGTATGAGCTGGACGGAACGTTGAAGGACGAGAATTACGGAGCAGGTTTATCGAAGGAGAACCGGTTAAAGGCGCAGAAAGCGGTACAATCTGCGGGGAAGTATGCAGCCGATTTAGTAAAAGCGGGAAACATAGAACAGGTGGATGTAATCAGTGGAGCAACGATTTCCTACAATGAAATGAAGGAAGCGGTACAGGACGCCTTGAAGAAGGCGGAAAGCTGAGGAACTCCCCGGCGATAGTATGAAGCCGGATTTCAGTGTGGAGGGGAAAACAAAGTGATAGTGAATCATTCGAGGTTGAAAATTACGATAACAGATTTGCTGATGACAGCATTGTCAGTTGTGTTCTTAGTTGGCATACGGGTATGGTTTCCTGTCTGCGAGGTAACGGGAGATATGGTCATGAGCTGTCATTGGGCGGGCGAGATGCTGAAAGCAATGTCGGCAGCAATGCTGATTGCGGCGGTGGTACATATGCTGATGCCTGACGGGAAGATGAAAAGCGGTGCAGACCTGATGCTGTGCGCATTGTATGCAGTTACGTTTCTGATACCGGGGCGGATTATCAGTTTATGCAAAATGGCTGAAATGAATTGCCGCAGCCATACGGAATTATGGACGGGGATTATCATGGTATTGCTGATGCTGACGGCGATTGCCGATATGCTTTTCTGGTGGTCACAGGCAGGAAAAGAGCGGCACAGAAGGAAACAGACGGAGAAATCAGAATGAAATTTGCATGGAATATCGCATTGAAAAATATCCGGCGCAGACCGTTCCGGGCGTTTGGTATGGCAGTGCTGATCATGACGCTGACATTCACGCTGCTGGCGGGTGCAGTCGTCATCACCAGTCTGCAAAACGGACTGACAGGCTACCGCAGCCGATTAGGTGCAGATATTGTGGTAACGCCGTCCTCTGCCGAAGGACACGGTACAGTGGAGGCAGTGCTTTTGCAGGGGATAGCAGGTAATTACTATATGTCGTCAGCCCAGCTGGAAAAGCTGAAGAGCATTGAAGGCATTGAAATACAGAGCCGGCAGTTTTTTCTGACCTCTGCCAAGGCAAGCTGCTGCAGTGCCCGTGTACAGATCATTGGGTTTGAGCCGCAGACGGATATTTCCGTCATGCCCTGGATCAGTGAAAACAGGATTACGGATGTAAAAGACGGTGAAATCCTGATCGGAGCTGATGTGACCATGCCGGCAGACGGAAAAATACGGTTTTACGGGAAAAATTACCAGGTTGCGGCGCAGCTGAGCAGAACGGGAACAGGACTGGATCAGGCGGTGTATACGAATATGCAGACCATACAGCAGATGGCAAAAAGTGCAGCAATGCTGACGGAAAGAGAAACACTTCGCAGCGTCAATATTGCCCGGTCAGCCTCTGCAGTGATGATACGGGTCAAAAAAGGCTATTCGCCCGAGGAGGTGGCAGATGATATCAATATTCATGTGCAGAAGGTCAGAGCGACCCCATCCGGCAGCATGGTACAGTCCGTGTCAGACGGTCTGGAGCAGACAGCAGGATTTGTCAGCCTGCTGACAGGGGGAATATGGCTTCTGTCAGCGGTAATTCTGGCAGCAGTTTTTGCCATAATGACCGCAGAGCGAAAAAAGGAATTTGCGGTATTGTCTGTTATGGGTGCGTCCCGCAGAATGATCTGCCGCCTGATGACAGCAGAGGCGGCTTTTATTTGCCTGATCGGTTCGCTGACTGGATTGGCGGCAGCATTTGTATTTGCCATGCCGCTGACAGATGCGCTGCGTTCATCGCTCCAGCTGCCGTTTCTGCTGCCGGATGGTGCAGTCATAGCAGTACTTTGTGCAGGCGCGGTTGTGCTGCCTGTAGCCACAGGTGTTCTGGCGGCACTGACAGCCGTCATGCGTATTACTGTACAGGAACCCGGACAGCTGATCAGGGAGGATGCATAAATGAAGCTTGTTACAGAAGGGATTACCCGCGTATTTTTCAGGAACCGTAGAAATACCAATTTTTTTGAAGCTGTCGCACCAACGGATTTTGAACTTGCCGAGGGTTCGCTGACTGCTGTTGTGGGCAAATCCGGCAGCGGCAAAACGACTTTTATCAATATGCTGTCGGGGCTTCTGCGCCCGACAGAAGGCAGGGTGCTGCTGGATGGAAAGGATCTGTATGCCATGAAGGACGCTGACCGCTGTATTCTGAGAAACCGCTGCTATGGCATTGTTCCTCAGGGTCAGACCGGACTGCAAAGCCTGACGGTGCTGGAAAACGTCCTCTTGCCCGTACAGCTGTACAACCCCCGCGAAAATAAAACGGAAGCGGCGCTTTCACTGCTTTCCGAGCTTGGAATAGCTGATTTGCAGGATGTCTTTCCCAACGAGCTGTCCGGCGGTGAGCTGCGCCGCATGGCAATTGCCCGTGCGCTGATCACCGACCCCGCCATTATCATTGCAGACGAACCCACAGGCGACCTTGACGAAACAGCTACCCAGACCGTCATGAACCTTTTCCGCCTTCGTGCCAGTCATGGATCCTCCGTCCTGATCGTCACCCACGACAATGACGCTGCCCTCCGTGCAGATCATATTTACCAGATGTCCCTCGGCTCCATTGTCAGGGCTTCGCCCCGAACCCCACCAGGGACGCTGTCCCTGGACCCTGCAAGGGGCTCAAGCCCCTTGACCCGCAATGCTTGTATGAAGGCTGTTTTCTGAACTCTGATTGCTGTATGATTCGGATAAATATTTTGGCTATTCTGACACAACTGACCCCGCATCTGACCAAAAATTCGTTTTCAGGAAATGGGTCTGGAGCTATAGAAACCTGGAATCACTTTATACCAACTTCCGGAATGCATACACCACCCCCAAAAATTCAAAGCAGAACCCCCATTAACCAAAACCAGACTTAGCAAACAAATGTCCCTCTGATACTGTAAAGTATTCTCTGAAATGAGGTAAGCGAGGACGCCCCGGCGGCATGGCGCCGGGGCACCGCAGCGTGACTGGGTTCAGGAAACAGCCCGTCTATCGTCCTTTAGGACAACCGGCGTGCCGCCGGTGTCAATGCTCTCGGTCGAATACCTTGACCCTTCTACTATTGCTTCACCTACGTGTGTGCTTG
>CACZSU010000082.1 GCA_902783855.1 uncultured Ruminococcus sp. | reverse complement strand
GCACTACATATTGTATCAAATATTTTACCATTTGTACATACTTTTTGCAACATTTTTAAAGAATTTTTCCATTCTTTTATATCAAATGTTGTCTGAGCAACCATACAAAGTGATTTATTTTTCCAGTCAGGAAATTTATCAAGCAAAATTGCCAATTCCTGGCAACTCTTAAAAGCGTGATATTCACCGCTCAGGTGACCGATAATCCCCTGTACTTCAGGATGGCTTTCATCCCCTGCTATGAGAACAATCTCACCAGCTGAAGAATGCTCTGCAACAATCCGGTGGATTTTCTTGACAAACGGACAGGTCGCATCCACACACGCAAGTCCTTCCGCTTCGATCTGCTTCATCACATCCAGCGTCACTCCATGGGAGCGGATGACCAATGTCGCGTCCTTGTCTGTCCTGTCCGGTGCATCTGTGATTGTCACACCTCGTTTTTCCAGACTGCGTACCATTTGCGGATTATGAATAATCGGTCCCAGTGTAGTCACTTTTTTTCCTTCATCCAGCAGCTTTTCCACCATATGTACCGCACGGCTGACGCCGAAACAAAAGCCCGCTGTCTTAGCTACTGTTATCGTCATTTTCCATCCCCCAATGCCTTGACACTGCTGAGGTCACGTTCTCTTAATGCGGCAATCTCGCCCATGATTTTTTTGGTGGCATCACGATATGCCGCACTGCTGCTGCCGCCAAGTCCAAGGGATTCAAACGGTATCGGTTCTCCCCATGAAATTGTAACCTTCTGGAAAATCCTGAGCTTTTTGTTTTTGGGCGTGATGCAGACGGGTATTACCGGCACCCTGACCTGTTCAGCGA
Source organism: uncultured Ruminococcus sp. (assembly GCA_902783855.1). Classification (GTDB taxonomy): domain Bacteria; phylum Bacillota; class Clostridia; order Oscillospirales; family Acutalibacteraceae; genus UBA1213. The sequence goes on along the minus strand of CACZSU010000082.1, from coordinate 8,419 downwards.
TTACAGCTGCGCCAGCCTTAGGACGCAGGAATTCCCCGGTTTTAGAACGGGTACCCTCAATAAAGATACCCAGTACTTTTCCGTTCCGGATCAATGCTTCTGCATTATTGATTGCCTTTCCGTCACCCTTTCCCCTTTCAACGGGAAAAGCGCCCAATCCGCGGAAAAGCCATCCAAGCAGCTTATTCTTAAACAATTCGACTTTTGCCATGTAAAAAATCTGACGTCTTTGTGTAATGCCCAGAAAAACAGGATCGAAATTTGACAGATGATTCGAGCAGACAATGTATCCGCCCTTCTTGGGAATATTATTCTTTCCGTTTACCTTATAGAAAAACAGCAGCTTCATCAACGGAATCAGAATCGCTCTGCCAATGGCATAAAGGGGCTTCATTTTTCATCCATCCCCTTCCTGATAATCTCGCAGACTGCGCGGATGGACTGTTCCAATGTCATCTCAGTCGTATCCAGAACAACAGCATCTTCTGCTTGCTTCAGAGGAGCAACTACTCTGTGCATATCCTGTTCATCACGCTGTACGATATCCCTATAGATAGCCTCATAATCCGCCTTTTCTCCCTGCTGCTGCAATTGCAGCAAGCGTCGGTCAGCTCTTGATTCCGGTGATGCCGTCAGAAAAATCTTGACGTTTGCCTCCGGCAGTACCACTGTACCAATATCCCTTCCATCCATAATCACAGACTGTTCCTGTGCAAGCTGCCGCTGTAAGTGCAGCAGAAAAGCCCTTACCCCGGGAATACGGGAAACAAGGGATGCGGACATGGAAACCTGCTCTGTACGGATCATATCCGAAACATCCCGATCATTCAGCAGAACCCTCTGCACGGCATCCTGATAAACCAGCCTGATCTGCAGCTGCGGCAGCAGAGCTGTCACCGCATCCGCATCCTGTACATCTGCCCCACACTCTATACAAGCCAGCGCAATCGTTCTGTACAATGCACCTGTATCTACGTAAATAAAGCCGAATTCTGCGGCAGCTGTCCTGGCAATTGTACTTTTTCCGGCTCCGGCAGGTCCGTCTATAGCTACTGAAAACACAATGTTTCCTCCATTCTGTATGCAATCTTCTTCAGCGCTTTTTATTATACCACATTTTATCCGGAATTACAATAGAAATTAGCAATTGGCGGCAGGCGCCGAGCCGGCGCTCCCTATACGCGTCAGTCGCTGCGCTTACGCTTCGCTCTGGTTATAGCCTGAACAAATTCACACCCGCGGAATGCATTTAACTGCCCACGGCTTTTACGCAGCTTATGTTGCCTAGCAGTTATTCGATTTGCCAACTATTGTTTTACACATAGGGCGGCGCTGATCCGGCTCGGCACCTTTTTCTTTGGTGACCACTAATAATTGACAGCAGCAGGCAAACGTGATATGATTCTAATAGAAAAAACGGAGGTGAAGGTGTATGAACATGATCTGGACAGAAATGCTTGAAGCTGCCAAGGCGGTTCTGAATAAACGCAGAATTTCTGATTATGTTACCTGCGGGGAGGTCGCAGCCGCTGTCCTGTCAGAATCAGGCAGGATTTATACTGGTGTGTGCATGGATACCTGTTCAACACTTGGAATCTGTGCGGAGAGAAACGCTATTTTTAATATGGTTACCAATGGCGAACATGAAATAGACAAAGTAATTGTTGTTTGTGTGGATGGTACGAACGGTGCTCCCTGCGGCGCCTGCCGTGAACTGATGGTGCAGCTTATGCCGGAAAAATACAGGAATATTGAAATTATGGTTGATTATACTGCCGGACGTATAGTAAAGCTGGGAGAGATCACGCCTGAATGGTGGATAGGTTAATACCATGATGATTTGTCCGGTACCTGAACGACAACATATTAAAACTACACGGAATCCCTGAAATACCGGGAATGGAGGAATCAAATGGTACGCTCAGTCAAAGCAGCTGTCATAGGCGGCGGCGCGGCCGGAATGGCAGCTGCCATTTCTGTTTGCAGACGGCTTGGAAAAGGCAATGCAGTCATTCTGGAAAAACAATCTAAAATCGGAAGAAAGCTGCTTGCAACGGGCAACGGACGCTGTAATATCGGCAATATACATCCGGATGCCGCACATTATCATGGTGATACTGCCATTATTGATGCAGTGCTGAATCGCTATAATGCCGGAAAAGCAAAAAGATTCTATACTTCCATGGGTCTGCTGCTGCGTGAAGACAGCGAAGGAAGACTGTACCCATACAGCAATCGTGCGGAAACGGTTCTGGATTGCCTGAGGATGGAACTGCATACACAGTCAGTGGATATTTATTGCAATGCGTTTGTACAGGATATTCATAAAGACAACAACGGTTTTCTGCTGCGGACGAATGAACAAACTATTCATGCAGAATATCTCATTTTTGCAGCAGGCTCTCAGGCAGCTCCCTCGCTGGGAGCTGACGACAGCGGCTACCGGTTATTGGAATCGCTTGGCATACATCCCACTCCTCTCTTTCCTTCTCTCTGCCCCATTCCATGCCAGGAGCGCTATCCTGTGTTAAAAGGTGTCCGGGCAAAATGTCAGGCTGCTCTGTACGGCGACAATCGGTTGATAAACACGCAACAGGGCGAAGTACAGTTTACCGACAATGGTCTTTCCGGAATTTGTATTTTTAATCTGTCCCGCTATGTCAATGCTGTTATGAGCGGCAGAAGAATTGACGGCAGCTCCTGTCGTTGCCTGACAATTTCACTCGATCTGATGCCTGAGTACCATGAAGAGGATATGGTGCGCTATCTGCGCCAATGCCGCAAGCTGTTCGGAAATGAAGATGTTCGTCTGCTTCTGTCAGCAGCGCTGGATAAAAAACTGGCAGCCGCTCTAGCGGATTACAGCGGTATCCGGCATACACGCTGCGGCAATCTGACAGAACAGCAGCTGCAACACCTGGCGAAATGTATAAAGCAATTCAACTTTACACCAAAACAATCTACTTCCTACCAGAATGCCCAGGTGAGCGGCGGTGGCTTTGACTGCAAAACGGTCGATCCACAGACGCTGATGTGCCGTAAAGTAAAAAACCTTTTTGTATGTGGAGAGCTGCTGGATGCAGACGGTGAATGCGGCGGCTACAACCTGCACTTTGCCTTTGGCAGCGGTATTTTAGCTGCGGACTCGGTTAAATAAACAATTATATATACTATATATACAAATCGAATTGACAAGCTGTTTTGCTTTACATACTATTTTGCTGATTCAAGCTACACACTGAACAGTTTCTCATGCACTGCAGACGGTTTGTTGATAAAACAGATAAAACGGAGATTTTGACAATGATAAGACTTAATCATGTATCACTTCCACTGGAATACGAACAACAGCCTCTGACAATATATGCCGCAAAAGCGTTGGGCATTAACGAATCCTTAGTCAGAAGTGCTGTTTTATATAAAAGAAGTCTGGATGCCCGCAAGAAAAACCAGCTTCATTTTGAAGCAACACTGGATATTGAACTGGTCAGCGGTGAACAGAAAATAGCTGCCGGAAATACAAATGCCCGCCTTGCCCAGCCCTATCAGTATACACTGCCTCCCTGCAAGCCGCTTGAAAAGCGCCCTGTTATTATTGGCAGCGGTCCATGCGGATTGTTTGCCGGACTGGTGCTGGCGCAGGCAGGTCAGCGTCCCATTATTCTCGAACGCGGACGGGATGTAGACAAACGAACAGCCGATGTTCAGCTTTTCTGGTCCGGCGGAGCGCTGGACACTGTATCAAACGTTCAGTTCGGCGAAGGCGGCGCCGGAACCTTTTCAGACGGAAAGCTGAATACCGGCACAAAGGATCAGCGCATCCGCAAGGTTCTGAATGAATTTGCAGCACATGGTGCGCCGGAGGATATCCTGTATCTTGCCAAGCCCCATATTGGTACAGATAAGTTGAAGCTGACGGTAAAAAACATTCGTCGGGACATTATACATCTGGGGGGCGAATGCTTGTTTGAAGCCAGGGTGACAGGATTTGAGCAGCAGAACGGTCAGCTTAGCGCCGTAATGTATGAACAGAATGGCAGTACCACAAAAATCGAAACAAATCATGCCATACTGGCGATTGGTCACAGCGCAAGAGATACACTTCAGATGCTGACGGAATACAGCATACCGATGCAGCAAAAGGCTTTTTCAATGGGTGTACGAATTGAACATCTGCAGGAATCTATCAATCGTCAGCAATACGGCAGATATTACCAACACCCGGCATTAAAAGCAGCCGATTATAAACTCGCAGTACATCCCTCAACCGGCAGAGGTGTATACACCTTTTGTATGTGTCCCGGCGGTACGGTGGTAGCTGCCGCCAGTGAAGCCGGCAGACTGGCGACCAACGGCATGAGTGAATATGCCCGTGACTGCGTCAATGCAAACAGTGCCATTCTGGTCAGCATCGGAACAGAGGATTTCGGAAGTGGAGATATCCTGGCTGGCATTGATTTACAGCGTCGTCTGGAACAGAAAGCATATCTATGCGGCGGCGAAAACTACCATGCTCCTGTACAGCGTGTCGGCGATTTCCTGAGCGGACATAAAACCCTGTCGTTCGGCACGGTGCTGCCCAGTTATCGACCGGGGGTAGAAATGGCTGATCTGAACGGTATACTGCCGGATTTCATGACGCAGTCCCTCAAGGAAGGGCTGCTGATGATGGATGGACGGCTGAAAGGCTTTGCCCATCCGGACGCTGTACTGACAGCTGTAGAGAGCAGAAGCTCCTCACCTGTACGCATTCTGCGTGACGAACATATGCAGTCATATGGTATGAAAGGCTTGTACCCCTGCGGAGAGGGCGCCGGATATGCAGGCGGCATTATGTCGGCAGCAGTAGATGGTATCAAGGCTGCTGAGCAGATTTTGTTACAGACGTAAGCAACATGAGTCACATTTTCTGCATTGCCGCATAATATGTAACAGAATCTGATACACAAAACAGGAGGCTTCTTATGGGCTGTTGCAGAGTAACCGATCTGAGAAACAAGGAAGTCATCAATCGTCAGAGCGGATGCCGGATAGGATGTGTAGATGATGTAGAAATAGATACGGTAACAGCAAAGCTGATTTCCGTCATTATTTATGGCAGACCAAAGCTGTTCGGATTGCTGGGACGATATGACGACCTGGTGATCCGCTGGGAACATATTGAGCTGGTGGGCGAAGACACGATTCTTGTCAGTCAGTGTCCGATGCCCAGAAAGCGGAAGGGACGTATGTTTATCCCGCCGTTATTCCAGTAATCTATGGCATATATAAGCAACGACACAGTTTTTAGGAAATGTACGATCATGTGGATGGAATAACAACGATTTACGCAAAACACCGAAGGAAACGGCATCTGACCGTAATCCTCCGGTGTTGATTCTTTTTAATGGGGATGCTGCATATACTGTGACATAAATCCGGTTGCAGAAAGAGGAGTGATGGACTGTGATGACCGTATTGCAGATAAAAAAGACAGAATTGAATTTCTGGCAGAAGCTGCTGTCACCATTTAAACCCTACAAGATAGAAACCCATTTGCGGAGAGCAGAGGGTGTAACAGTTTTTACCATCGTATATACAATCAGAAGGGGCAGAATCCGGTTTGATAAAATCTATGACCAGTGCATCGGACGGAGCAAGCTGATACTCTGTGATTCATCGCTTGATCTCAGCGGAACGCCCTTCCGCCGTTTTTTCAGTTATGCCCTGCAGCGTCAGCTTATGAAAAACTACCTTTGTGATATGCTGTCCGCAGCTGACACACCGTCCCGTATCGCCTTTTACGATCCGCAGGCACAGTGTCCGGCTATGGCAGAAGCCCTTCTGCCATACATCCGCACCCTGACGATTGTTACGGATATGCCCCGCTTTTATGAAAACGAAGCTAACCGCATTTCTGACGGCTGCGGTGCAGTGATTAATGTCAGCAACGACCCTTCTTCACTTTGTCCATGTGACATTCTGATAAGTCCTGCTGTCATTCAGAATCACCTGCCCACCACTGTTTCCACACAGATTTATACAATAGCCCCGCCGGCTGTTTCTTTAAGCGGTCATGTAATCTGCCGATATCCGGTTTCCCTGCCCGCTGTCTATCGTCCGCTGCTGCCGGAAGGAATGGATGAAGAATACTTTATGAGTGCGCTTTACAGTCTTTGCAGACAGACCTCTCTTGACAGACTGACTCCAACCTTTGTTTAAAAACGCAGCTTACCTTATTCGGATGATTCCTGTTCCTGTCTGTGCTTTTCGGTAATAATGGCTTCAAGCTCCATGCGATTGAACCGGTAAATCTTATTGCAGAAATGGCAGCTTGCCTCGGCGTGACCCTTTTCATCGGCAGAAGCTCGTATATCCTCATCACTGAGCAGCATAAATGCACGCTCTACTCTCTCCCGGCTGCAATTGCAGACATAATCAATAGGCGTTTCATCCAGTACTTCTACCTCAAAACCCTCCAGTGCCCTTTCGCAGATTTCCTTTATGGTCATTCCTTTGGCAAGCATGGTTGTAACAGGCTCCAGCGTTTCCATATTTTTTTCTATCTGATCAATGGTCGAATCGTCAGCTCCGGGCAGCAGCTGGAGCAGGAAACCGCCTGACAGCAAAACCTCATGGCTCTCCTTATCCAACAGAACACCCAATGCACAAACCGTCGGAATCTGTTCACTGGTTCCGTAATAGCTTGTAATATCCTCTGCTATTTCACCCGAAACAAGCGGAACCATGCCTATGTAAGGCTCTCCTGTTCCGTAATCCCGCATGACATTCAGCACACCCGTATGACCGACTGCTTTGCCTACATTCAGCTTCCCGTTGGGATAATACTCTGTATGGCAGCCGGGATTCTGAACATATCCTCTGACATTGCCCCGGCTGTCACTGACGGCAATCACCGCACCAAGCTCGCTGTCATCTCCGTTTACCCGCAGCGTAATGGAAGCCTTACTCTGCTTCAGCTGCGCGCCCATCAGGGAACTGCCCGTCAGTAGTCTGCCAAGTGCGGCAGTTGCCACCGGCGATGTCCTGTGGATGCGGGATGCCTTAAAAACAATATCGGACGTCAGGGCTGCCGAAATGACAACCGCACCATCCGAAGTAATACAACGGATCATCTTATCTTCACTCATGTTTTTTCTTCCTCACTACATATATTTCTCTCTGCGTATCCAGCTTTGGCGGATCAAAGGTCATATCATCATAAATTGCTTCTGTTTCCAGTCCCGCCGCACCAAGCATGACAGCCATTTCCTCATGGGTATAGGCTCTTTCGGCAAATTGTTCACCTGTACGGGTGTACAGACTGCCCTGCGACTCAAAAAAATCCAGCGTAATGATGACCTTGTTGGTTCTTTCCTGATAGTTATTCTGCCAGGCACAAAACACCTCATCCAGATCGTAGATATAACACTGATCTCCCAGTATTTCACGGTGTTTATAGACCGTATTAGCGTCAAATACAAACAAGCCGTCCTCCTTCAGACCATCTGCAATATGACAGAAGGCGGCAGTCAGCTCCTTTTTACTTGTGACATGATTGACGCTGTCTAACGTACATATACAGGTATCTACCGGTTCATACAGTTCCAGCTCCTGCATTTTGCTGCAAATAAACAGTATCTGATATCCATGCTGTGCTGCCTTCATCTGCGCCTGAGAAAGCATATCAGCCGACATATCTGCACCCATCACATCAATACCACGTTTCTTCAGCTCAATCGTAAACGATCCTGTGCCGCAGGCAAGATCCAGCGTCAGACCAGCATGATGCCCGTGCCGCTCAAGCAGCTGCATACAATAATCTGCCTTTGCCCTGTAATCCACATTTCCGGTGAGCACATCATAATAATCAGCAAAATAGGAATAGCTCACTTCCCCGCCTCCTATTCATCTTCATTGATTCTGGCAAAGACAAGTGCATATCCCTCGCTGCCATAATTCAGCGAACGATTTACTCTGCTGATGGTAGCGGTACTGGCGCCGGTGTGTTTGACAATATCGGTATAGATTTCGCCGTCATTCAGCATTTTTGCCACAGCATAGCGCTGTGCCATAGCTTTAATTTCGGGCACGGTGCAGAGATCATCAAAAAACTGATAGCATTCCTCCACATTTTGCAAAGAAAGAATTGCTTTGAAAAGCTGTTCCGTGCTCTGGTTCCTGATTTTTGGATTCATTTTTATCACCCGATCAAATAATTTATCACTACAGTATTTTACCACATAAAAGCGTCAAAATCAATAGCAAATATATTCTTCGGCGCGGCGAGCCGCCGCTGGCTGAACGCGTCAGTCGCTTCGCTCACTCGTATCCCTTGACTCTTATATATATTATTTTATCTTAGAATAGAATTCTATTCTGCCCGATAATCTTTTCTGGGAAAATACTTTCCCGCATAAACCGTTGACTGAGCATACAT
>CACZSU010000081.1 GCA_902783855.1 uncultured Ruminococcus sp. | reverse complement strand
GCCATATTTTGAAGTATCTGTTTCCGACTTTCATCGCCTGCACCGCATCTGCATAATACGGAATCGGGGAACATAATCGCTCTCTTAAATTATAAGGTCATGGCGGAATCCGAGGGCTGACATAAAATATCATCGGAAATTTCGTGACCGATCGGCATTTATTAAATTGTCAAGGTACATTGTATTTTTATCTTAGGATAAAAAGCAGTATTATGCGTAATGAAAAAAAGAGAGCTTGCTGCACTTATACAGTGACAACAAACACTCTTATTCTTTTGTTTACTTTTTAAAAAACTTTTCTACATCATATCCGAGTCTTGGTAAAATATCATTAACGATAGTCATTACATGATCCTTGATTTTCGCTTCCGCTTTGTCATCAGAAATAATGTTTAATTGATTTAACACATTGTTCCAATCAACCGCATTAGCGTGAAACTTAAATCTCATTTTTGCCACCATTGTTGATAATGTCATAAAAACATCTCCTTTATAATAATGATTGTTTTGTCATAAAAGGAGCTGTAAATTTTGCGTAATAACAGTTTACTTGTCTTTATAATATATTTACATTTCAAATATGCGTAATGAAAAAAAAATAAAGAGGATGCTGCACTTAAATATGTGTAACAACCTCTTCACATAAATCTCATTTGTTGTTAGTCAACCATGCCGATAATTCTTTAGTGGTAGTTTCAATAAATTCTCCATTATCGGACGGCTTAAAGAATCTCAAATAACCTTTGTCGTACAAATTTTGTGTACCCCTATTAATTTTAAAATCTTCCATCTTAGCTGATACTATCCATGATACACTCGTAATTCCCACTACAAAAGCTGACATTATAAGCTCGTCCTTATGGATTCCGATCCAATCAACTACCTTACTTTCTTTAATTTGTTTCAGCATGTGTAAAAATTGCGATATAACGATTTACTTGTCCGTATAATATATTTTACACTTCAAAGCCGACCAATAAATATAACGCGGCTTTTTACATACAGGGCAAAGGTATTTGCAGGTCTTATTGCCGACAACAATCAGTTCATCACAATCAACTTCAAGCTTACTGCCGCAAACGGAACAGTTGAAAATATAGACGATTTTTTCTGCCTTATCTACGATCTTCATATTCTCAACCTCTTGCTTGGTCTAAAAGCCAAAAGAAGCGTCTGTATAAGTGATAATATGTATCCTGACAGCATGGGATATTATACCGTACTCTGAGAATGTTGTACGAACATCCTGTAATTACTCCAAGAAGAATATAACTCATTAATTCTTCGCTTGTATTCTTTGCAGCAAGTTCTATAAGCTTGGTACGGGAATCTTCGGGATTTTCCTTCTTTAAAGAAGAATATTGCAAACATAGATGTTTTAGCTCATAATATCTGTGTTTGCTGATATAATACTCATTCTTCTTTGACAACTCAGGTCGGACATTAGCTTCAGTATTCATTACTGATCTACCTCCAAAAATAACAGAATATGTAGAGATTTTCTACGGTTTCTATTTTAGAATAGAAAATGGTAGAGTGCATAATGTTTTTATATTTCTCGGCTAATCCGACTTAACATCGTATATTCCTCTGTTCCACCAATCCGCCGCTTTCTCTTCGGCAACAAGTGAATTCTCGTTAAATGCTTCGACCTGCATACCGCACATTGTACAGTAGCATACGGAAACCCATCCAGATTTACCAATATAATTTCTTCCTTCTCTGGTCTTTTGCATAGCTTTTCCTTTGCAATATCGGCACTGTCTGAGATTAGTCATTTTTTCGTTCCTTTCTTTTAACCTATCAACCCATCTGTCAATTTTTGAATCGTATATTTCTCTGTCGATATAAGATTCGCCCAGAATATTCATACAAATATAAACATCCGTGAATTCTTCTCTGATCTCATTCATGATATCATCTTTACTTTTTGGCGTAGGGTTTGAAGTATATCTTTTTCTTACAAGCTTAGAAATGATTGCGGATAATTCACTGCATTCTTCGGCAAGCTGGATCAGAATATCAATAGAATCCAGATTTTGTTTTATTATGATTTGTTTTTCTTCGTTTATAATGACAATTCACCTCTCTGATAAACAAAAAACCACTTTTTCTAATCCAAAAAAGATAGATAAAAGTGGTTGATTTTGTCGCAATAACAATTAACAGTCTGTTACATTATTCTATGTTCCGAATATAACCATTATCAGCCGTTACAGTTTATACGTTTCGGCGAAGCTCTGCGCATCATTACGGACAAGCTGGACAGCAAAAACTTCTATGCCTTTAACCCCGAATTCGACAGGTGCCGCTCCCGCAAACCCTCCTGATCTTTTGCATGGTGAACAGCTTTCAGCAAACAGAGCCTTAGAAAAGTTTACGAAATAACCCCGATATAAACAGACAACCGACCTCCGGGTAACAACTTGGAAGCCGGTTGTTTTTTTGGTATTATAAGTGCATGACAAAAACCAATTACAACATAAAACATTTTACACCAAAACAAGTCTGATTTTCAGTGTTGATTGCGGAGCATTCAGATATTGCCAGTTAACAAAACCATGGAGGGGGTTGATTCTATCAATGAATGAATGATTTCCATGGCTGATGAAAAGAAAGCCTTGCGATTACCGGCAAAATAGTATATAATAGTATGTTGTAGCAGAGTTCCCATCCCGATCGGGTTGGCTTTGCAGAGCGATTGATAACGAAAGTGATGAATGGCTATGGATTTGAATTCTTTTGTTGGCAATGAAACCGTGAGATTTGAATTATCTCAGGCAATGCAGTCTGATAACTTCCCTCATGCACTGATCATTGACGGTGCAGCCGGTACGGGAAAAAAAACACTTGCCCGCATCATTGCACGCTATTGTGTCTGTCTGGCAGAGGAACACAAGCCATGCGGACATTGTGCTGGCTGCATCAAGGCGCTGCATCACTCCCATCCGGATATCTGCATTGTGGATGGCAAAGCATCTGGCACCCTGACCATTGATTCTGTCAGACGTTTACGATCAGATGCCTACATTATGCCTCACGAGGCACCCAAAAAGGTTTATCTTCTGCTGGATTGCGATAAAATGCAGCCGGTCGCCCAGAATGCACTTCTGAAAATTCTGGAAGAACCGCCAAAAAATGTGGTCTTCGTCATAACGGTTACTTCTGCCAATCTTCTGCTGCTGACTGTGCGCTCCCGTTCCAGAATCTACACACTCTATCCGCCTGCCCCCGGACAGGCTGCTGATTATCTGGCTTCGGTTTTTCCGGATAAAACCAAAGACGAACTGCTGTCTGCTGCCGCATTGGCAGACGGCAATATCGGTACCGCTATCCGGAATCTGGAATCGGGCAGTGAAGAAGCAAAGGCTTTGGCGGATGAAATTCTGCTGGCAGTCACGGACAAACGGGAATACAATCTGCTCGTGCTGACCTCCAGACTATCTGCAAGCAGAGAATTCGCCGCGGGTGTGCTGGACTTTCTCATTGAGGACGCAGGAGAGTGTATCCGTGCCAGTGCCGGTCTGCCGACAGAATTACAGGCAGCCAGGGTAACAGTCGAAAAACTCTCCCCCAAACGGATATACCGTCTGGCAGAAACTATCGGCAGAGCAAGGGATGTTCTGAAAACGAATGTCAATCTTAATTTCTTCAGCACATGGTTTTGTGCTGTACTGAGAGCATAACATACAGTTTGTACTATATCGGAGGAAAATCATGACAAATGTAGTTGGTGTACGTTTTAAGGATGTGGGTAAGGTCTATTATTTTGACCCGAATGATATTGAGCTGGCGATCGGCGATAATGTTATCGTTGAAACCAGTCGCGGCGTTGAATGCGGCAAGGTGGCTATGGCTAACAGAAAGCTGCCTGATGAAAAAGTAACGATTCCGCTGAAAAAGCTGATCCGCAAGGCTACGGAGGATGATCTTGCCATTGTTGCCGAAAATAAAAAGAAAGAAAAGAGAGCTTTTGCAATCTGTGAGCAAAAAATACAGCAGCATAAGCTACAGATGAAGCTGGTAAATGTAGAATATACCTTTGACAACAACAAAATACTCTTTTATTTCACTGCTGACGGCAGGGTGGATTTCCGTGAGCTGGTAAAGGATCTGGCTTATGTGTTCCGCACCAGAATTGAGCTGCGGCAGATCGGCGTCAGGGATGAGGCTAAAATGCTCGGAGGTCTGGGCATCTGCGGCAGACCCTTCTGCTGCAATACTTTCCTCGGCGAATTCCAGCCCGTTTCTATCAAAATGGCAAAGGAACAGGGGATGTCCCTCAATCCTGTCAAAATTTCCGGCACCTGCGGCAGGCTGATGTGCTGTCTGAAATATGAACAGGATGTTTACACCAAGCTGCTGAAAAGCACGCCGAAAATCGGTGCCATTGTTGATACCCCTGACGGCAAGGGTAATGTCATTGACATGAACCTGATCACCGGAAAGCTGACAGTTCAGCTGCACAAGGCGCCGGATGCTGCTCCCCGTACCTACAAAGTCGGCGAAGTCAAGGTAATCAAGGACGCTCAGATCCGTCTGGAACGTTCTGAAATTGAAAAGCTGAAAAAACTGGAAAAGGATTAAAACAATTCCGACCGGGTTTCCCGCATTTAACACGGGATGCCCGGTCGGTTTTTACAATGAACTGGATCTATCCGGCGCCGCCCGGAAGCTGGTATTAAAGTGCGGGCACAATGGGAAGCTCGTCACTCTTGGATGACTTTACAGTTACACGGAAAATCTTTTCCGCTGTCTGATTTTTCTCATCCTTTACAACAACCTTGAACTCATAAGTCGTAATGGATGACGGCGTCAGCTTTGCCTCGGTGTTGGATGTGAATTCTGTACCAATGGTGTACCAGGAAGATGCGTCTGCTTTCTTGTAATAATACGCATAGCTGTATTCCCCGTAACCGCCTTCTGCTGCACCTGTCACCACAACAGTCGATCCCTTTTCTATCGTTGTATGGTTAACGGAGGATGTATTTTCCAGATCTGTGTAAACGGTGAACTGCCAGGTTTTATCCACCACTACACCGGATGCATCCCTGACGCTTGATTTGAGCTCATATACCCCTGCCTCATCCGGTACAACGTTGGCAGCTGTGGATTCTGTCCATTCCGTTCCGACATTCTGCCACTTTGTTTCACCGGACTTGCGGTAATAACAAGCATATCTGTAATCACCCAGACCGCCGCTTGCTTTGGAGCTGACTACCACACTGCTGCCCAGCTTGACTGTATCATTGATAAGCGTTGATTCGTTACGGATATCATAGACACTTGCTTCCAGGTGCTTTGTAACTGTTTTGCCTGTTGCGTCCGTTACAATAATCTCAAATTCAAATTCGCCTGCCGAAGTCGGTGTAATAGAACTTTTTACATTTTTCGTATCAGCCGTACCGATCGTTTTCCATGTAGTATTTGTCTTTCTCTTGAAACGATAGGTGTACTTATACGGCGCTGTTCCACCCTTCGCCGAACCATTCAGGACAACAGGACTGCCCGCGAGAACCGCATTTTTCTGCAGTGTACTGGTGTTCTCAAGCGGATCTGCTTTATCAGATGTAATCGTGAATGTCTTGGAGAGTACCGTTCCTGTCTCATCCTTCACGCAGATCATCAGATCATACGAAGTATAGGCTGTCGGATAGAATCGTACCTCCTTCTGCGTACCGAATACCGTTCCGATGGGATTCCATTTGCTATTGACAGAACGCTTGAAATAATATGCATAGCTATAGATGCCCTGACCGCCGATGCCAAGACCATACAGCCTGATGGGTGTGGTCAGATCAGAGAACTGCTCACGGTTGAGTGCAGAAATATTCTCAAATACACCTGAATCCGCCGTAACGGTAAAGCTCTTGGAAGCAAGCTGTCCCGAAGCGTCCTTGATATCCACACGCACATCATAGATTGCAGCCGAAACAGGCTTGAATGTGGCTGTCTTTGCAGTTCCGAATTCGGTTCCCAGTACATTCCAGTTTGCGCTGGTTTTTCTCTTGAAATAAAATGCATATCTATACGCAGTCTTTCCGCCGGATGCTTTTGCTGTCAGACGGACGGTATCCCCCACCTTGACAGCTTTGGAGCTGACGGTAGAATTGTTTTTCAGTAAGGATACATCCGATACATTGACCGTCAGAACACGGGTCGAAACCGCCTTCCGACCGTCCTTCACCTTCACCTGAACGTCATAGGCACCTGTGCTCTTCGGAACAAACGAAACACTGTCCTGATCACAGAAACCAGCAGATATCTTTGACCAGGTGTCCTTTGCCGCAGGCTTATAGGCATAGGCATATGTATACGCTCCGTCACCGCCCTTTGCTCCTGCCTTGATTACAACCGCTTCGCCAGCATATACCGTTTTCTTCTCCAATGATGACTGATTGGACAATCCGGGCTTTACAGTCACCTTCAGAATTCTTTCTTTACGATTGCCGCTCTGATCCGCTGCAATGACACGGAACTGATAGCTGCCCGCCTTCAGCGTCAGGACAGCAGTATCCGGATTCGTCTTGTCATTTTCTATGGAAGTCCAATCCGAAGCGCCCTCCTTCTGATAATCAAAGCTGAACTGATACGAGCCGCTGCCGCCCGATGCTTTGCCGTTGACAACTATCTGATCGCCCTCATACAGATTGTAGCTTTTCAGACCGGACAAATTCAGAATCGTTTCCGAAGACATATTCACAAACTGAATACCATGACTGCGGGCATATCTCTGCGCAGATGAATCCTCTTCACCGAAAAGAACCAGCGACAGAGGCAATCCTTCGCTTTCGGGTGAAAAGGCAGTATCCGGGAATACTGTCAGCTTTTCCAGTGCCGTGCAGCCGGCAAGACTATCTCCCCCTACACCTACCAGATTCCTGCTGAGGGTCAGTTCCTGCAGGCTGGTATTATCCTTAAATGCATAATCGCTGATCCAGGTTACACTCTCCGGTACAGTATAGGTTTTTTCCTGTTTTCCGGCGGGATAACAAAGCAGATCCGAGCCGTCGTCATCAAACAATACGCCCCCCAGCGTCTGATAAACAGGCGACGCAGATACGATATTTGCCAGCGATGTACATCCGTCAAATACATTGACGCCCACCGTATTTACAGAAGCCGGTAATGTAATGTCTGTCAGTGCCGTACAGCCCGCAAATACCTCATCATTCAGATCGGTCACAGACCCGCTCAGGCTGACTGCTGACAATGCCGTACAATCTCTGAATGCCGCATAATCAATGAATCTCAGCGTGGAAGGCATTGTGATACTGCTGATACTGCTGTTTCCAGCAAATGCCTCAGGGTCAATCACCGACACGCCTTCGGGTATCGCAAAGGAGGATGTCCGTTTGCCGGCAGGATAAGCCATCAGGCTTACATCAGATGTGCCGTTTATCTCATCAACTGTATCTGCTATTCTGTACAGCACATTATCTGTTGTATAGAAATGCTCATTACCATCCTCTACTGTTATGGTTGTCAGCTGATTACAGCCCACAAAAGGATTGACGTACATATATTGTACATTTTTGCCGATGGTAACGCTTTTCAGACCTGTACAGTCAAGAAAAGCATCCATGCATACAGATTCTGTTTTTCCTCCGATGGTTACATTCTGCAGATAGGGATTTGCTGCAAATGCATTCGGTGTAATCTGATCTATATCTTCCGGTACTGTATAGGATGCCGTCTGTTTTCCTGCCGGATACAGCACCAGCGACTTCATAAGGCTGTCTGTAAAAAACAAAACTCCATCCGCAGCAGAAAATTTCGCATTACCGGAAGCAACACTGACCGATTTCAGCGCACGGTTGGCAGTCATGCCATAATAATCCATCTCCTGAACAGATGCCGGAAGTGTGAATGTGCCTGCCTGTCTTCCGGCAGGATAATGCAGCATAACAGACATATCCTTGTTATACAGCACACCTTCCACAGATGTATATGCCATACTGTCTGCCGAAACGGTTACAGACTCCAGTCCGGCAAGCGCAGACAGGAGTTCGGTATCTGTTATGGTGCAATACGCGGAAAGCGCAATCGTTTTCAGGCTGACTGTACCCTTCAGCACAGCGGGATCAAACGTCCGCATAGCAGTATTCTGAGAAAGATCCAGATTTTCCAGCCTGCTGAGCTGATTGAACGCGTATGGATCCATAGTTTCTGTACCGTCAGGCAGAACAAAACTTCTGGCAGGTGCCGCTGCCGGATAACAGAGCAGCTGTTTTTTATCACCGGAATACAATACGCCGTTTACTGCACAAACTGTACCGCCGGTCGCTTCTGTGATAATCTCTTCCAATGCGGTACAATCACGAAAGGCGCCTTCATCCACTGTCACTCCCCCTGAATGAGCGGGAAATACAATGGTCCGCAGCTGGCTGCAGCCGATAAAAGCATCCCGATGAACAGCGTATGAGCTGTTGTCAGGCAATGTGACCTTTGTACAGTTCTGAAAAACACCCCTGCCCAGGTCTGCTACCTCTGCACCGCCGATTTCAGCCGGAACCACAACCTCTTTACTGCTGCCGATATACTGCAGCAGCACTGCCTTGCCGTCCTGATCCAGCGTATATACAAAATCTCCCTCCGTTATGACAGAATCCGCATCAACCGCCGCTGAAGCTGTCAGCGCTGCATTGATTGCAAGACCTGCTGAGGGAACCGCTGCGCTGACCAGCATGGCAGCCGCAAGCATCACGGAAAGCGCTTTTCTTCTGATGATACCGGGATATTTCTGAGAATGATACATGATAATTACCTCCGTTCCTGTTATTCATACATACTTTTCTTTTATTATACCGCATTTTTTATTCAATTGTAAATGGTTTTCTGTATTTTTAATCATTATTTTGTACTGTTTCCCTGCAAGAACAAAATTGATACGAGAACAATGAGATACATCATTCCTTTCTTCCTTTAAAATGATAGTACACTACTATATTTTCCGGCTCAGGGAAAATATGTTTTGAACCTGTTTATAATTCTTTATTGTAAATAAAAACCGTATCATGTATATTAAACTATATACAGAAGGCTGTGCAAAGATGGTTTTGTACAGTGTCATTCTTACGCATCATTCTTCTGATCAGAACTGTCAGAAACGGATGAAGCGGAAATCTGATTAAAACACAGAAAGAAGGTTGTTTTATGGCAAATGTAAAGCAAAGCATCAGAAGATCTGTTTCTGTGCTGTTGTCTGCATTGATGTGTACGTCTGCACTGTCGGTGATGGCATCGGTTTCCGCCGCTGCGGTCAGCTACAGCGAGATGTCTGCATTGGACAGCCAGGCATACAGCGGAAATGATCTGGGTGCGGTTTATTCCAAAAGCTCCACTACCTTTAAGGTATGGGCGCCGACGGCATCAAAGGTGCAGCTGAAACGCTACAAAACAGGCAGCGACAGCGAAAGCGGCGCCGGTGTGATCGAAACAAAGGACATGACCAAGCAAAGCCAGGGTATCTGGAGTATCACGATATCGGGTGATATTGCCAACACGTATTATACCTATCTGGTGACAAACAATGGTACTGTCAAGGAAACGGTGGATATCTATGCAAAGTCCACTGGCGTTAACGGTAAACGAGGCATGGTGGTTGACCTTGACAGCACAGACCCTGTCGGCTGGGAAAATGACACAAGAGTGAAATGTCCCAATCAGACCGATGCGGTTATCTGGGAGGCTCATGTCAGGGATTTCTCTGTTTCCAGTGATTCCGGTATGCAGAACAAGGGCAAATACCTTGCGTTTACGGAAACAGGAACGACTGTCAACAATGACGGTATCCATCCTACCGGTGTTGATTATCTGGAGGATCTGGGAGTAACACACGTACATCTGCTGCCGGTATATGACTATGCCAGTGTAGATGAAACCAAGCTGAATACCGACCAGTTCAACTGGGGCTATGACCCGATGAACTACAACACACCCGAAGGCTCCTATTCCACAGACCCGTATCACGGCGAGGTCAGGGTCAATGAATTCAAACAGATGGTGCAGTCCCTGCACAAAAAGGGCATCGGCGTGGTAATGGATGTTGTATATAACCACACCTATGCCGGCGGTTCGGGAGTAAATGACTGGTTTGACTATACCGTGCCGGGATATTATTACCGCCAGGATGCCAGCGGAAAGTATTCCAATGCATCCGGCTGCGGCAACGAAACAGCCAGCGACCGTGCAATGTATCAGAAATTCATGGTAGATTCTCTGAAATACTGGGCGGAGGAATACCACCTGGACGGCTTCCGTTTTGACCTGATGGGTATTCATGACGTTGATACGATGAATGTGATCCGTCAGGAGCTGGATAAGATCAGCCCGGAACTGCTCATCTATGGCGAACCATGGACGGCGGCTGCAACACCCTGCCCGAAGGATACAGCCGTACAGGGAAATATGTCCTATGTTTCGGAGGAAGTAGCAGCCTTCAATGATAAAGTCAGGGATGCGATAAAAGGCAGCTGCTTCAATGCAGCTAGTCCCGGCTTCATTCAGGGCGCATCGAACCTTGAAACAGCCCTCAAAGCCGGCATTCAGGCAAACTCATCAACGGCATGGGATAACAAATGGTCCAAACAGCCGTCACAGACGGTTACCTATACCTCTGCGCATGATAACTACACACTGTATGATAAGCTGGTAAGATCTGTCAAAGGCGAGGTCGGTTACGGAAACCGGTATGATGACCTGGTAGCCATGAATAAGCTTGCCGGCGGCATTATCCTGACCTCACAGGGAATGTCCTTCTTCCAGGCAGGCGAGGAATTTGCCCGTTCCAAGGGCGGCGATGAAAACAGCTATCAGTCCGCTACATCCGTCAACCAGCTCACATGGAGCAATACGATTACATATGCGGATATCGTCAGCTACTACAAGGGTCTGATTGCTATCAGAAAGGCATATGATCCTTTCCGTGATCCCACGAATACCAGCAATAATACGATTTATTTCAGCTGGGGTGACAGCTGTCCTGCAAATGTGGTTGCTTTCACAATGTATAATAAACAATCCACCGGTAAGGAATGGAATTTTGCAGCCGTTATCCATAATGCCAATACCAGTTCAAAGACAGTCAGGCTGATGACGTATGACGGCGTGACACTGCCGACACAGTGGGTAAAGGTGGCAGACGGCACCAATGCCGGAACAGAATCTCTTGGTACCGTTTCCGGTAATACCGTTACCGTTCCGGCACGTTCTACAGTAGTGCTGATTGACAAGACCAGCTTTGACAATACCGATCTGAACAGCACCAAATGCAAGGTAACCGTCAACCATATTATGGAGGCAACCGGTGAAATACTGGCAACCGAAACGCTGAAGGGCGAGGAAGGAACGTCATACACAGCCTCCCCCAGCAGTGCGCTGCTGAATCAGAATCTGATGGTAGACCACACCACAGGAGCAAAAACCGGCACATTCAGCAAAGCCGGTGCAACTGTTAATTTCTACTACAAGGAAGATACCACCAATATCGGTTCCGTATGGATCAAATACATTGACTCTGAATCAGATGCAAAAATTGCAGAGGATGAATTCATCAGAGGAACAATCGGAACGGCAGTGAATCTCACACCTAAAAAGCTCAGCGGTTATGAATATGAAACAATGATACAATCCGCAGATTGTTCTGTATTTTCACAGTACACACCGCTGGTTACGATGTACTATAAACCAAAAACAACCAATGGAGCGCTGGTGCATTATTATAACAGCCAGAATTGGTCAAATGTGTATATGTACAGCTATACAGAAGTATCCGGAAAAGCAACCGAATATACCGGCGGATGGCCGGGTACCGTCATGACAAATGACGGTGACGGCTGGTACAGCGGAGTAGTGACAGGCGCTTCTTCTGCAAAGTTTATTGCAAACAACAATGGCAACCCACAGGATCCGGCAGGCACGGGCAGCTCTGGCTATGATGTTACCGGAGAAGTGTGGATCAAGAACGGCAAGGTCTATCCTACAGGTATTGTCAATGTGTATCTCGAATCCGAAAGCAGCGGTAAACGTGACCTGCTCCAGACAATCAAGGGTATGGCTGACGGCATCAATACCTACGAGGCAACTCCGGACCTCCCTGTCGGAGGGAAAATTGTAACGCCTGATAATACATCCGGATTGATTAAGGAAGGCGTTACCGAGGTAGTCTATATTTCCAAACCATATACAGTAGATCTGCTCAATTGCTCTGAGCTTAGTGCGGATACCATCAATCTTGGTCAGTCTGTAACCGTCAAGGGTCAGTCCGAATCATCTGGTCTGGATGTTTTCTATACTTACCAGTATAAAAAATCAACCGCTTCCTCATTTACCACAATCGGCAATGCAAAAACATCTGAAACCTCCGTCAAATTCACTCCCTCTCAGGCTGGTGAATACACCATCCGGGTAATCGCTGAAAACGAACTGGGATTAAGCGAATCGCTGGATCTGACACTTACTGTGCAGCAAAGTACGGGAGAACTGAAAAACACCTCTTCCATCAGCACAAAAAATGTTGAAGCAGGCTTTCCTGTAACAATTACCGGAAGTGCAACCGGCGGCGCAGGCTCCTATAAATACGCTTTCTACTTTAAAAAGAGCACAGAAACAGAGTATACCTATCTGGGCGTACCGTATGGCAATGCAACCTCTGCCATCTTCTATCCGGCTGTAGGCGGCACCTATCAGGTAATGGTCAGAGTAAAAGACGCAAAGGGTAAGATCAGCAAGACATCATTCACTGTCAAATCTGACAAATCAACCTCAACGCTTGCCAATAAATCCACGCTGAAGGCTTCTGAAATCACATTAGGCTCCGCTTTCCGTGTGACGGCGAAGGCAACCGGCGGCACTGGCAGCTATTCCTATGCCTTTTATTTCAAGCGTTCCAGCAACAAGGAGTGGAAGCTGCTTGGTACAGAATTCGGAACAGCATCTACTGCAAAGGTCACACCCACCTCGGCAGCCAGCTATGATTTCAGGGTACTGATCAAGGACGGTACGGGTCGTGTTGTCACAAAGACACTCAAAGGTGTCTGCCAGAATGCAGCAGCTGCTGCCGCGCTAAAAAATACTTCTGTTGTGAATGCTGAGGCAGTTTCAGTGGGTAAAACCATCAAAATGACAGGTAAAGCATCCGGCGGTACAGCGCCGTATACCTATGCATTCTATTACAAGCGGTCAGAGTCATCCTCATGGAGAACGATCGGCACAGAATTTGGTACAGCCACAACCGGCAGCATCAAACCCACCGCAGCCGTATCGTATGATCTGAAGGTGATCGTAAAGGACAGCACCGGAAAAACAGCGACAAAAACATTTACTGTAATGGCTTTCTGATATACGAAGGCTTCATTAAAAGCGAGGGCGGATAACCAGCATGGTTGTCCGCCCCCGCCCGCTTCTGTACAATGGAAAATGGAAAGTGGAAAATTAAACTGCTTTCAACAAAGATCGCCGGCGTGTCGCCGGTGTCGCGCACTCTCAGTTAAATTTAGCGCCCGCCAGCTTCGGAACTCCGCCCAATGGCAAAGGCATTGGCGAACAGCCCCGCAGCTTCTGTATTGAAATTCGCTGGAAAAAGGCGCCCCTTTAAGGGAGCTGGCATGGCGTCAGCCGTGACTGAGGGGGTTCTGCAGGCGGGCTTCTGAACAGCCCCGCTGCTTTTATATCGGCGTTCGCCGGGGTGCTTTAATGACAGCCGCTGGTTGGTAGACCAAAGGGGGGAACCACAAGAGGGGCGCCGAGCCGGCGCACCCGTTGCTCTCAGTCGAATCTTTTGACCCTTCATACAGTCCGGCTCCACTGTGTGGGCTTGCCGTGT
>CACZSU010000080.1 GCA_902783855.1 uncultured Ruminococcus sp. | reverse complement strand
TGTTAGTCACTGATACGCTCTCTGCTGAAAGCAGTTTCATTTTCCACTTTCCATTTTCAATTTTCCATTTTCCAAATGGCGGGGCGGTTTCGTAAACTCGTTGCGGGCATTGAATTTCTTTTGCTGAAAGCAACTCCTTAATCCCTAACGCCTGACTTTACCATTACCCACGTGTGGGCATGACTTGTATTCGTTCCCTGTTTTCAAACAGAGGGCTTCTCCGGCGCAGCTGCCCTTAGCTGCAAGACGAGTCAGCGTTGGGAAAACGAGAGGAGTCGTTGCTTTTTTCGATGATCTGACGAATGTTTTCCATTGCTTCTTCATCGGGCTGCCTGTTTTTGAAATAACGGAGCTTGTCATCGTCAGTGATTTCACGTATGACTTTGCATGGATTGCCGGCAGCTACTGTCCACGATGGAATGTCTTTTGTGACGACGGAGCCGGCACCGATAACCACATTGTCGCCAATCGTAACACCCGGACAAATGACGGTGTTGCCGCCGACCCATACATTGTTGCCGATGGTGACCGGAATTCCATATTCATATAGAGTGTTGCGAATGGCAGGATGAACAGGATGTCCTGCGGTGTAAATAGATACATTCGGTGCAAACAAACAGTTGTTGCCGATGGTAACCTTTCCGACATCCAGAATCGTGCAATTGTAATTGCAGAAGAAATTGTCGCCTATTGTGATGTTAAATCCATAATCACAATAAAACGGAGGATTGATAAACGCATTTTTCCCTGTATGCAGCAGCTGTCTGACAAGGGCT
The DNA here is from genome assembly GCA_902783855.1 of uncultured Ruminococcus sp. Lineage (GTDB taxonomy): Bacteria > Bacillota > Clostridia > Oscillospirales > Acutalibacteraceae > UBA1213. Next base: position 4,867 of record CACZSU010000080.1, on the reverse strand, counting down.
GCAATGCCTTCAAAATCGCTTCTGTCCATTGTGTTGAGCTGCTGCGTCAGCCTTCTTGCCACAGCCTGCTGCTGCATCAGAACTTCATCCGTGTAATACAGCATACCGCTGTCCCGTCTTGTCTGGTTGTCCATATGAATGACCTCCTTGAAAAAATTTGTATAGCACCCGCTGCTGCGGGCAATACTGTATGCAGATTGAAATGAGAGGGGCAGTATTTATGAAAAGTATCCGTTTTCTCCAGAATGCAGGAGGATGGATCAGGGATCATCTGATCAGTCCGATCAATCTGAAGCTTGCCTTGCGGGCGTTGTCATGCGCATTGATTATCTGCGGCATCTTTTCCCTGACAGGGCTTTGCATATCCTGCCGGGATATTGAAAGTAAGCTGCTGCGTTTTCACATTCTGGCACATTCCGATAGTGATGAGGATCAGCAGCTCAAGCTGCACGTCAGAGATGCTATTCTGCAATATTCTGACCGTTGGTTTGCGGATTGCCAGTCCAAGGAGGAGGCAGTTGCCGCTGCCCGCAGTCATCTTGCAGAAATCCGCTCCAAAGCACAGGAAACCGTCAGAAAGGCTGGCTATGATTATCCGGTGGAAGCCTATGTTACCAATATGTCGTTCGATACCAGGGTGTATGAGGATTTCACCCTGCCTGCCGGACACTATGACGCCGTGCGTATTGTCATCGGCAGCGGGCAGGGACATAACTGGTGGTGCGTGCTGTACCCGGCAGTCTGTGTGCCGTCAGCGGAAAAAAAGATCGGTTCTGCTCTCACTAAGAACGAAACCGATCTGGTAACACATCACGATCAATATATTGTCAGCTTCAGGCTGATCGAATGGCTCAACGACATATTCGGTTAACCGAGCAGCGAGCCGATAATACCGCCGTGTACCATCGGTACGGGTCCGCAGGCTACCGGATGAACTATATAAATATCATGATAATTCTGTTCCCGCAGCTTACTTTCACAATCCTCGGCACGGTCCTTGCTGTCAAACAGTCCGTAAACTGCCGAGCCGCTGCCCGTCATCAGAGCACCCAAAGCACCGCAATCCTTCATGAGTGATTGTATGGAAGCTATTTCAGCAATATCTGCCACTTCTTCAAACCGGTTATACAGATTTCCTGCAATGGCGCCGATATGACCGCTGCATACGGCGCTGGCTGCAGCATCCATGCTTTTCGGCTCATCGTAGCCAAGGGTATCGGATTTTGCATAGGCTTCCTTTGTGGAAATGCGGAAGGACGGCATGACAATCACGATTTCTGCATCCGGCATATCCGGCAGGGGACTGAGTATCGTACCAATGCCGCCAGCTGACATGGTTCCGCCGTACACGCAGAACGGTACATCTGCGCCGATCCGTTCTCCGATCTCCGCCAGCTCGTCCTTTGACAGATCAGCGCCTGTCAGCTCGTTGAGGCAATACAAAACACCGGCTGCATCCGTACTGCCGCCAGCCATGCCGGCGCCTGATGGGATGCGCTTTTTGATTTTGATATGCACACCGCCCATGGGCAGACCTGTATGGGCAAAGAACTGTTCTGCCGCCTTATATGCCGTATTGGAGCTGTCACAGGGAATGTCCTCACGGCTGCAGCTGAGAGAAATGCCGCTGCCGTCCTTGTCAATGGTAACGGTGATATCGTCATACAAGGAAACTGACTGCATGATTGTGTCAATCAGATGATATCCGTCACTGCGTTTGCCTGTGATATCCAGAAATAAATTGAGCTTGGCAGGGGACTGCACCGTCATTTTCATTTGAATCCAACCTTTCGCTTCCGGTTATTTCGTTTCATCCAGAAATCGTTCAATTCTTGCCAATGCTTCTTTAATATGATTCAGTGAATAAGAATAGGATACTCTTGCAAAGCCCTCGCCGTATTCGCCGAATGCCGTGCCGGGGACAATTGCAACGTGCTGGGCATAAATCAATTCCTCGCAGAACTGTTCACTGGTTTTTCCGGAAATCTGTATGCTGGGGAAACAGTAGAAAGCCCCCTCCGGTTCAAAGCAGGTCAGTCCCATCTTGCAGAAGCCGTCTACAATCAGCCGTCTTCTCATATCATATTCTTCTCTCATGCGTTCGATATCAGCGTCACCATGCTTGAGTGCCTCGATAGCGGCATACTGTGCAGTTGTAGGAGCGCTCATGATAGCGTATTGGTGGAGCTTGGTCATCTGAGTGATAACCTCCTCCGGTCCCAGCGCATAGCCCAGCCGCCAGCCGGTCATGGCATATGCTTTTGAAAAGCCGCTGACCACAATGGTGCGTTCCTTCATATGCGGAATATCCGCAAAGCTGACATGACGCTGCTTTCCGTACGTCAGCTCTCCGTAAATCTCGTCTGACAGTACCAGAATATTATGCTTCTCTATGACCTTGGCGATTTCTTCCAGATGTTCCCTTCGCATAACAGCGCCGGTAGGGTTGTTGGGGAAGGGCAGAATCAGCAGTTTGGTTCTGGGCGTTATGGCAGCCTCCAGCTCAGCAGCTGTCAGCCGGAATTCGTTTTCAGCCTTTGTGCGGATAATAACGGGTGTTCCGTCCGCCATGACTGTCATTGGCTCGTAACAGACGAAGGATGGCTGTGGAATCAATACCTCATCGCCTTGCTGGACGATAGCACGGATACATAGGTCAATGGCTTCTGATCCGCCGACAGATACTAAAATTTCCTTATCGGGGTCATACTCCACATTGAAACGTCTTGCGTAATACTTGGATATCTGGCTGCGAAGCTCTGCAAAGCCTCTGTTGGGGGAATACCAGGTGCGTCCTCTGCGGAGAGATTCAATACCCTCCTGGCGCACGTGCCATGGAGTTGTAAAATCCGGTTCGCCGATGCTGAGTGAAATGACATGATCCATTTCATTGGCGATATCAAAAAATTTTCTGATTCCCGAGGGCTTCAGCTCCTGTATTTTGTTGTTCAGTAATCGGGAATAATCCATCACAAAATCATGCTCCTTTGTTCTTCCTCATCGCTTTCATTGCCGAATATTTCATTATCCTGCTTGTACGTATTCAGTACAAAGCTGGTTGCCGTACCGATGACATTTTCCAGCGTTGACAGGCGTTTGGATACGAATTCAGCAATTTCCTGTATGGTGTTGCCCTTTACCAGCGCAATCAGATCGTAACGGGAGGAAGCTGCCAGATAAACGCTTTCTACGTTATCATAGGACATGACAATATCGGCTGTTTCATCAAATCCGGTTTCAGGCTTGGGCGTTACCTTGAGTTCGATAATAGCTCTGACCTCTGCGTCCGGTACCTTGCCCCAGTCGATGATGGTCTTTTTGCCCTTGATGATGCCTTGTTCCTTATATGCTTCTATTTCTTTTTTAACCTCGTCTTCACTTTTGCCAAGCATAGCAGAAAGCTCTGCGGGAGTAAAATCTGCATTCCTTCCCAGCAATTCTAACAGTTTAACCATTATTGTATCGCTCCTTATTACATTGTCACATTAAAAGCAGACCATCCCGGAGCCTGTCCGACCCGGTCTGCTTATCCTCAATTATATACTATCTTTCCCATTCCTGTCAATGTTTTACCCACTCTATTCTGCTTTTTGCAAGTCAGTGGGGATAGGATGCCAATAAGAGTGCTTTTGATTCTGTTCAAAACGATAAACGGACATCACATAAGGATGTCCGTCCATACAACGATATATGAAATTGATTACAGTTCAGGCTGCAGAACCGATCAGAATTATGACAGCCTTCGTATGCTGCAAAAGACGGTTATGTACCTCAGAAATCAGCAGAACCCGAATCCGTGAAATTGACCTTTCTACTGCTGCTGACAACAAATGGTCTATTATCTGATTCAGGCTGCAAGGATTCAGTCAGAAGACTTTGACGACAGCAGATTTTTGAAAAAAGAAACTGTTTTCGGAATAGAAAAACTAAACGTACGCTTTTTTTCGGCATTGTCAGCCGGATTGACGGAAGCAGTAACCTGTTTGTTTTCATCAATTTCTACGTTTGTTTCCGTATTGCGTGTCTTGAAATTGAAAAGTGATTTTTTATTGTTAACCGTGATATTGCAGACAGCGGAAATTCCGTCCTTAGTGGAAGCAGTGATGACAGCCGTACCGGTACCTACTGCTTTGAGTTTACCGTTGTTATCAACGCTGACAACTCTTGTATCAGAGGAGGTCCACTGGATGACACTGGAGCTGTTTTTGAGTTTTGCAGTTAAGCGGGAAGATTGTCCGACTTTCATGCGCACAGAACTTCTGTTCAGGGTGATTTTCTTTTCCGGAATTTTAACGGTGAAAGTAAAGTCCATTGTTTTACCGTCTTTGAATGTAACGCTGGCGGTAGCTGTACCGGTACCAACAGCTGTAATGATACCATCTTTGTATTGCAGAACCCCCGTATTGTTGATCTTTACATCAAGAATGGTACTGAACCGTTTGGAAATCAGCTTTGACAGCTGGTAGGTCTGATTGAGTGTCAATGTACTGCCGGAGCCATTGAGAGGAACGTATGCTTCAGACTGGGTAGTGAGTGTACCCAAATCAAGTGCGGCAGCATCAACAGACAAGGCAGCCGAGCCGGTCAGCATCATAGCAGCCATGGCAATGGCTAATACCTTTTTGGTAAGTTTAGATGAATACATAAATACAAACTCCTTTCCTGCACATATGTGTATCTTCATTATACCATACAAAGTTCTGGAAAACAACCTATAAATCTATGTTAATTAGTGAATAGTGATTAGTGCCAGCGCCGCCGGCGGCAGCGTGACGCTGCCCCCTCACAGCGCCGAGCCGGCGCCCCCTTACACTCTCAGTTAAGTTCTTCGCCCGCCTGCTTCTGAACTCCGCCCAGTGGCAGAGGC
>CACZSU010000079.1 GCA_902783855.1 uncultured Ruminococcus sp. | reverse complement strand
TGTCAATAAAAACAGCGTTGACAAATCTGATAAAAAGCACTATAATATAAACAGAAACAAGGTGACCAGCCAACTGCGGCAGTCCCCCAAGTTTAGTTACAAAAAGTAACCGCCAACTTTCTCAGGGTCAGGCGGTTACTTCTTTTTTTGAGCTTCTGATCAGCACATAGACTGTTATTACTTCGCATATCGCAGCTTATTTCATTTTACAGCTAACCGCTAATTTCCACAGTTTTGCGTTCGTATTGACAAGGAGATTTTCGGTATCTATTTTCTTCGGGCATATATTGCGGCAGGCAAGCGACTTTCCACAGCCCGCAAAAACGTGCTTTGCATACTGACGGGCAATCTGTCTGTATGCTGCCGGGGACATTTCAGACATCAGTCTTGTGGTCACAGGCACTGCCGCCATGCCGAAAAATTTCCCTCCGGCATAGAAATTCGGACAGATTTCCAGACAACAGCCGCATTGCAGACACTCTGACGACTGATAAGCCAGCTCCTGCATCTTATCTGTGATCACTGCATTTTCTGCAAGCCATAGCTGCATTGTCCGCAGATTTTCAAACAGGATACTTCTGTCCGCAATCAGATCACATACTACAGGAAATTTGCGCAAAGGCTCCAGGGTAATCTGCGTTTTCCCCATATCAGCCAGCACCGCATCACAGGCCAGGCGTGGAATACCGTCAATGATCATCGCACAGGCGCCGCACTTCTTTTGCAGACAGCTGCATTCCCATTCAATCCGGCGGGCTGGTTTCCCGTCCGCATCCGACAGATGTTCACGGTCATTCAAATCCGACAACGCTGACGCTGCTGTAGCAGCACTGTTATCTGTTTCATAGATAAAGCTCTGCCAGTACTGTCCGGTCTGTTCCCTTTCCTTGCGAAGTATTTTTATCGTATATTTCATATAGTTTCCTCACTGTCTGCTGCCACAAAGCGCAGCTGTATCGCTCCGTTTTCATATTTTACAACCGTCAGCTTCCGGAATGCGTCTGCCTTATCCGGATAATCCGAGCGGTAGTGCGACCCCCGGCTTTCCTTTCTGGCATACGCTGACTGCAATGCAGCTAACCCTAAATTAATCCTCATTCTGTCCAGTTCACTGATTTCCTGACTGCATAATCCGGTCAGTTCATCTATGGCTGTCTGCAGCTCCTCCGCATTCCTGACAATTCCCAAGCCGCCCAGCAGCGTTTCACGCAGAATGCTTCTGATGCGGGGCGAAGAAATGCTCTCCCGGAATGCCGTTTCCCTGATTTCGCATTCAGACGGCTGTTCCATGGCAGCCGCTGCCGCTGCCTTTCCTCCGTAAACCGCACCCAGCATAGAATTACCGCCCAGGCGGTTCGCACCGTGATATTTACAGGCGCATTCTCCGGCAGCAAACAAGCCGTTTATATTGGTTTCATGCCGGTCACTGACACGGATACCGCCCATGAAGAAATGGATGCCGGGACTTACCGGCACAGGCTCCTCCGCCGGGTCTGTATGCATATAGGCAATGATTTCCTTTCGCAGATCAGACAGCTTATGCTCCCATACTTCCCCGCTCAGACCCGTCATATCCAGATACACCTCACCGGAACATTCCGGCATTCTGCTGACAAAAAACATTTCTCTGGATACCACATCTCTCGGCATGAGATTTTTCAGCTCCGGATATTTTTCTTCCATAAAATACCATTTCTGATCATTGCGCATGATATACAGTCTGCCGCCCTCCCCTCTTGCGGCTTCACTGATCAGCATTCTTTTATTGCTGATGCCGACCGTAGTGGGATGGTACTGTATAAATTCCAGATTGGCAAATTCAACGCCTGCATGGAATAAAAGAGCTGCCGCATTGCCGGTATTCTGCGTAGTACCGGTGGTCATGCCTTCAAAAAAACCGTTCATGCCGCCTGTGCAGACAATTGTGCTGCCCGTAAAGGACAAAAACTCATTTCTGAATGTATCTCTGACAATGATCTGCTGCAAACGTCCACCGGCAATGGTTATATCCGCCAGCTCATGATGGGGATATCGGCATACAAGACCGGCTGCTTCGTATTTTCTCACTTCGTCAATCAGCGCTGTCATGATCATTTTACCCGTACTGCTTTTTGCAAAGGCAGTACGCTTTTTTTTCTGCCCGCCGAAATTACGCAGAAGGATTCTGCCGTTTTCACTACGGAACGGAACGCCCAATTGAAAAAGCACTGTTACAATGTCCGGCGCATGATCCGTCAGATTCCTGACAGCCGATTCTGATTCCAGAAAGCACCCGCCCTTCATGGTATCGTTAAAATGCTCCTGTACGGTATCATTTTCGCCCATTGTGTCAAGGGCTGCATTGATCCCGCCCTCTGCCAGAACAGACTGTGACCTTTCAGACGGCTGTGCGGAAATCAGATTACATCTGACGCCGCTGCGGGCAAGTGTAATGGCTGCTGATAGTCCCGAAAGACCTGCGCCGATTATATTGACAGTTTTCATATCATTCACCTCAATAAGCCATCCAACGGAAATAATATACGCAGAAAGCGCCCGCAGCAAACAGCAGAATCACGGAAATCAGGAACAGGATATCCGCAGAGAATGCTTTTACCGATCTGATGCCTAATGAAATCAGGGCGGGCTGAATATTGGTCAGAATATGGAATCCCAGCGTCACAATAAAAATTATCTGAGAAGCCAATCTGCCGCCGTTGAATTCCAGCAGACGGAAGGCTCCGTCATGCGAGCCTGACATGATAATGATGTGCATCACAAGGGGAATAAGGATGGTAAACCCGCTGATTCTTCTTGCCCAGAAAAGAAGATTGTGCCTGAAATAGCCTGCCCCCGAAAGCCTTCTTGCTTTCAGCGTCTGACAGGTCAGGATGGTTGTCACCACCACGTGTACACCAATCAGTCCGGCACATACAAATGCCATTACAGGCAGCGCATTCGCATCTGATCCGTACAATCTCAGCGCTCCCATGACGGCATGGGCAGCGAAGCTGATAAAAATGGCAGCCACAAGAAATATGTTAAGCCTTCTCATCGGAATCCCCTCCCGTAATTTCTACCACCGTAACGTGGGGAATATTATCCTTCAGCAGCAGTTGTTCCGCCAGCTCTTTAGAGATAATCGCCATATCAAACTGACGCTGCTCTATTTTGGAAACCAGCAGAACAGGATTCTCGGTACGTGTATGCATCTGGTTTTCAGGGAGCTGTACCCGATAGCGGTCAGCGAGCTTGGTGCTGTTTTCATCCCCTTGAGCCGTAATACAGCGGATATCATCAAAAATAACCGGGAAATCCTCATCATTCCGGAAAAACTGCTTCCAATCCTCCAGGCTATCCTCATGCAGTGTTTCATTGATCAGAACGTAAAACACACCAGACGGCTGTCCCACAGGTTTCAGGCTGGCACTGGACACTGCATCCGCTTCGTCCCCTTGCCCGAACACATCCAGGTATACTGCCGCCGGTACTCCCACCACAGCACCTGCCAGTACCAACGACAAAAAACAATGTCCTGCTATTTTTACGATCTTCATTTTCATCCCTCCGTCCCGATATGTTATTCATCTTAGTTAGAATTCTTTAATCCCTATTATATCACACACTCCCTCCTTCTTCAAGCCAACAGCAACAAATAAAAAAACGGCGCGCCGCCGGCGGCAGCCTGACGCTGCACCCTCACAGCGCCGAGCCGGCGGCAGCGTGACGCTGCACCCTCACAGCGCCGAGCCGGCGCCCCCTTACACTCTCAGTTAAGTTCTTCGCCCGCCTGCTTCTGAACTCCGCCCAGTGGCAGAGGC
>CACZSU010000078.1 GCA_902783855.1 uncultured Ruminococcus sp. | reverse complement strand
ACACAGTGGAACCGAACAGTATGAAGGGTCAAAAGATACGACTGAGAGCAACGGGCGCGCCGGCTCGGCGCCCCTCTTGTGGTTCCCACCTTTGGTCTACCAACCAGCAGCTGTCATCAAAGCATGACCGGCGAATGCCGATACAGAAGCTGAGGGGCTGTTTCATGCACTTCTCTTAGTAAAAGATCAATTTCACGGATTCAGGTAGTTGAGGAAACTGCGCTTGTGACCTCTTTCCTGAAAAATAAATCCCTGTCGGTGCTTTTACACACTGACAGGGATTATTTATGCTTTTTATGCTTTTTTACTGGTCATAGGCAGTGATTTTTGCCTGCGTTGCGCTGACGGTGGATTTGATCTTATCAAAATATCCCATCTTATCCATTGTTTCGTAAATTTGTTCTGCTATCTGTTCGTTATCCATCTCACTGCGTTCTGTCACCTTGACACGAAGATAATGTTCCCCAAACTGCTTCTTCATCGCCTTATCCAGTTCGGAGCCTTCATCCGTCCGGGCAACAACAATATACCGTTTTCCGCTGCCTGTCTGCCTGTCCACCAGCTTTTTCTGCAATTGGATATACGGCTCCACAGAACGGAAATCATTATTCCCGAAGAAAATAACCGGTACCAGCTCTTTGGAAAAATCCGCGCTCTCTACCTGAACCTTTGCGCCTGTTTTAATCTGCTTGGTACTGCCCTCCTTGCTTCTGACAAACTGATAGGTATACCCTCCCTTTGTATTCTGCTGGAAATAAATACGTCCTGCTATTCCGTCTATAATCACCTTTCCGAGCTTTTCTTCCTCCTGAGCAGCAAATGCAACCGGAACATTATCATTGGTCTTGAGCGTTATATCTACCCGTTCAGCCTTCGCCGGCATTGTAAATGCCTTGTCTATCTTCAGCGGATTAATACCGTATCTTGTCAGAATCGTATGATAGCTTTCACTTACCACCGCATGGTTTTCCATCGGAATGGACAGCTGGTATTTTTCCAGCGAGGCTGCTGAATAGGTTTCCAGATTCAGATCATAAAACAGATGATTTTCAACAGACATCCTGAAATAGGACATCAGACTTGTATTATTCCTTGCAGCAGCAAAATCATCTCCCAGTATGGCAAATCCCTTTATATCATTCTCTACAGATTCCTGTACATTCTGTAAATACTGTGCAATTGCCTTTGACCTGGCATACTGCTTCTGGTTATCCTCCTTATTCTGCTGTTGAAAGACGGATATTTCTTTTTCTTCTTCCTTTTTATCCCAGACATAGAATGCACCGAATCCTGCTAAAACAAGAATCAATGCAATAATGCCAAGTATATTGACACTTTTCTGACCCTGCATGGCGTCATATCTCCTTCCCATAGGTTCATCGCCCTGCGGCAACTACCCAAAATCAACCGCTTCTATTGTATCATATAATGCACCAAAATAAAGCCTCTTTTCTGAAAAAAACAATTTTTAGTAATTTTACTTGATTTTCAATTCACAATGTTGTAGAATATGTATAGATTCGTCATGCTGCTCCATTCGGTTCAGCAATTGTGTTTATAGGAGTGAACTAACTTATGTCGAAAGAATTCAAAATCAGAACCAAAAATCAGGACGTTTTTCTCCGTGTTCAGAAAGGTCATTTTGCTACCATGCACAGCCATACCAATTACTTTATAGATGTTACCACCCAGAAAATGCGTCTGTCCGAGGCAAAGGCCGTTGCCACCGAGCTGGTCAGGCATTATCAGACCAGCACAATCATTGACACTATTCTGTGCCTTGACGGTATGGAGGTTATCGGCACCTGTATTGCCGAACTGCTGACCAAGGACGATTATGTGAATATGAATGCACACAGAACCATTTACGTAATGTCTCCTGAATTTATTGCCGGCGGTCAGATTATTGTACGTGACAATATGCTGCACATGGTTTCAGGAAAGCACGTTCTGGTTCTTTCCGCCTCCGTTACTACTGGTAAAAGCGTTCTTGCTGCACTGGATGCTGTCAACTATTACGGCGGTCATGTAGTGGGTGCTGCCGCTATTTTTGCTACGGTGGAAGAATGCGACGGACATCCGGTTTACAGTGTTTTCGACCCTAACGACCTGGGTGATTACCAGAGCTTCAAACCACATAAATGCCCTATGTGTCAGGGCGGAGAAAAGCTGGAAGCCATCGTTAACAGCTTCGGCTATTCCAAGCTGTTGTGACATACTCCCTTACCGTTCTGCAACTACAGCCCTGTGTGCGTTCAGTCGCTCACGGGGCTGTTTTTATGTATCTGAAGATGAGTTTTTATCATCCGTCTTTTTCTCGCCGCCTGTAATACGCAATTGCTCACGCCGCCGTATCATCAGTACCAGAACAGCCAGTACAATCAGTCCCATCGCCAGAAATAATCCGATCTGCTGATGATCTGTCTGCACTTCCCCCTTCTGAAACGGATGCCGCGGTGTTAGATCCATTTCTGTCGTTTCAGAAACAGCAGATGCCGTGCTGCCCTGCTGAGAGGACACAGGACGGCTCTCACCGGACCGTCGGGAGGATGCAGACGCCAGAGAACGTCCTGAAACCTTCTGACGCTGGGAAACAATCTTTTTGCTGTTTGCTGCTGAAACAACTGAACGTTCTGCAACTGCTGTCTGCTTAGAAAGAGCAGCAGCATCAATGGTCAGTGAATCCGTGTATTCCGTTCCGCCCAGATTCGGGTCTTTTGCATAAAACCAGGCGGATGCACTTACATCATAAGAGGCAATATCCGTTGACAAACGGCGGAACGTAACCTTTATTTCCGGATCAACCGGTTTTACAGGCTTGACTGCATATGCTATCCGCAGCACACTATCCCCTGCATGATAGCGCATCAGCATAGTATCCTGTTTATTGGTCAGTTCACATTTATTCAGTTCCAGCTGTTCCTGCGGATAATACAAACGGATATCCGCAGCAGTGCAGGGCTCTTCCATATGTACAAAGAGATGGAGCACAACAGTGCGGTCAGACCCCGTTTGTTCATGTGTGATTTCAATCCCCGGGGAAGCCGCCCTGACTGTCTGAATACCCGGCAGCATCATACTGCACAGCACCAGCAGACAGATTGCCCATCTAATTCTGACCGCCTTCATTTTTTTCATCGTCCCTTTCCATTATGGGCAATATACCGCCGATATCATACAATATACCCGTTCCCAGTGAAACCACTTCCACCTGTACATTTCCCGCAAAGTCCCGGATATTGTCATAATCGGGATGTCTGCGGATATCGCCGCTGAACCCCAGCAGCCGCTCTGACAGCAGACCGCAACACCCTCCGATGAAACCATATGCATACCCGGGCAGGCGGATATAACCAGAACGAATGCGCAGCACATTCATTCCTGCCTTGCGGCAGCACTTTTCAATTGACGGGTCAGATGTGATCACTGAATCTGCATTTACCACCGCACAGGAGCATTTCGCATATCGCTGCGCCGTATCAAACAAAGTCATACCCTTTTTTTCACATTCTTCCAGCACAAACGGCTCTGTCATTATCTCCCGGCAGATCAGCCTGTCCCTGAGCAGGCAGACATTCAATACCGGTCTGGCAGCCGTAACCGGTTCACTATATCGGATGATAGCTCCCTCACCGGCAAGCATCCGTCCCAGCGCGTGATTGTGCTCATCCAGCACAAACTGGTTTTTTCCCAGATGACAGACGCTCATATCCGCATGGAACCGTTCTGCACCGCTGATATCCCTGATCGGCGCAGGTACCCACTGACGGGCATGATACTGCTCCGTCAGTTCCCGGCAGATATCCGGACACTGGTCAGATACGATCACATCTGTCACTTCTCTTTCCGGAAGATTGGCATATCTGACAAACCGGCTCATCCCTACACTTCCTTACTCAAAAATACCGGAAGGCTTCCACTGGATCCAGCCGTGCAGCTTTGACAGCAGGATAAATGCCGAATACCGTTCCGATCAATACAGTAAATCCAATTGTCAAGGCTATTATACCAATATTCCAATTGACTGTCAATCCCAGGTAAGCAGCACCAGCCAACGATATCAGGCTCCCCATCACCACCCCCAGCACAGCTCCGATCAGGCTCAGGGCAAAGGACATGATCAGAAATTCTGCCACAATGGCACCCCTGGATGCTCCCAGTGCTTTTTTGATACCGATTTCCTTTGTGCGTTCCCTGACGGCTACCAGCATGATATTCATGGTATTGATTCCCGCCACAAACAGGGATATGGCTCCCACTGAGGAAAGAACCAGCGTAAATATTGCCAGAATATGATCCAGGTTTTCCTTTTGCCTGGACAAATCATTAATCGTATAAGCATGGCGGCTGTCCGTCAGACGTTCCAGGTAGCTGACCAGCTTCTTGCCATACAGGTCGCTGTCCTCCTGGTCGTCTATTCTGACAACAATCTGGGAAAAATTCTGATTGGCTGTGTTTTTCTGCATGGTGCTGTACGGAATATAGACGAAATCAGGTATATAGCTGCCCATCATATTCTGTATCAGTCCGCTGCCGGTTTTCAATATGCCGATGATACGGTATTTGTCAGTGGTTTCCCCGCTTTTGATCGTCAGACTTTTTCCCGTAACCGCATAATTTGCCTTTGCGAATGTTTCATCCACCATACATACCTTTGCATCCGATGCAATATCCGCTGCATTCAGAAATCTTCCCTCTGTCAGCTTCAAGGAAACTGTACGGTCTGCATACTGGTCGATTCCCCACAAACATATCTGCTTTTTATCATTTTTCAGATATACATTCGTTGTTTCCATTACCAGCGGCATGGCGGAACGTACATAGCTGCACCCGCGCACCTCTTCCAGTTCCCTTGTGCCCAGCGGCGCATCATTGGCGCTCAGTGCCAGTCCTGTAATGCCCAGACCATTGATTTCATCCTGCACAGCACTGGTACCTACTGCCGAAATATTGACTGTAATCAGCACCGCACACACGCCAACCGCTATGCTGAACAGCGTCAGGATTGCCCTTGCCTTATTGGCAAACATACTTTTCAAGGAGTTAACATATATTTCAGACATCCTGTCCTTCCTTTCCTTCCTTCAGCCACTGTCCGTCAGAAAGAACTTCTGCTGAACGAATAATCCTGTCACCTGCATGAAGTCCTTTTGTAATCTCCACGCCGTTCTTGAATTCTTTGCCTGTCTGTACGTAGACTTTTTTCGCCTTATGATTCCGGCTGATAAACACGTACTCGCCTTCCTCGTCTGAATTAAGGTATTCATACGGAATACGAAGAATGTTCTTTTCAACAGAGGTAACAATCTCACATTCTGTCGTATACCCGATGCGCAGTCCGCTGAGAGGTTCGTCCGGTACAATCACAACCTCTACCACCGTTTCCTTTCCCGTCAGGGATGCGCTTTGTTTCGCCTGCCCTGCAATGGACAACACCGTACCGCTGTACTGCTTTTCATCCGAAGCAGTGAACCGGATCCGCACCTTCTGACCGGCTTTGATTTTTTCGATATAGGTTTCTCCGACATTGACCTTGATACAAGGCTCCCGGGTATCAGCAATCCGCAGAATGACATTGTTCTTATTGACAAAGTTATTTTCTCCGTATGCCAGGGATGTCACTGTCCCGTCCGATGGCGCATTGATGGTATATCTTACGGCATATTGTCTGATCTCTGCGGCTATTTCCTCTCCGATCTCGCTTTTCGTCAGAAGTGCCAGATACTTCTCGGCTTCGGGAAATGAAGCAGTCAGCTGCTCCAGGTTTTCAACCTCATACACCGTCAGCAGCGGATCCCCCTTTTTTACCTGATCGCCGTCAGATACAAATATTTTATCCGTCATACAATAATTCTGACGGCTGACCTTCTGATCCTTCATATATTGCAGTCTGCCCGAAACAGTTACAATGCTTTCACAATCCGACTTCTGCACGGTATATCCCTCTGCTTCTGCTGCCGCTTCGGTCACACCGCCCGTCACAAAGATGGTTATCACTGCAAGTACTGTCACTACTATAAGTATAATATATTTTTTCATTTGCCTCATCTCCCCTTGTTAGTATTTGAGATTCTTCCGTAATTATTTATCCTTTTTTCTTTTTCCCCGGCATGATTGATGTCCGTCACAACAGCAATGATTCTTCTGCATATTAAACAAATTATTTATTCCAATTTTATTATTTGTGCAATTGATTTCAAAATCCCCCTATGTTATAATATATTCATAGAAAAATGCATAAAAATCCGAATTTATTGTCATTTTTGAGCTTTTTGGTAATATTATGTCAATTCATTATAATGATCTCCTCCCTTCTCTGCTCAGTAAATGACCTTCCGGCAACAAAGAGGTGACCACTATGAAAAAACAACATCTGACTGCCTTCTGGCTGTCCCTCCTTATGACGATTGTCTGGGTTCTCCCTGCCTTTACCATTCATGCGGAAGCAGTTCAACTGCTTTCAATTGATGTAGCTGCTCCTATGGAGGTCTTTCAGGGAGAGAGTATAACCGTCAGAGCTTCCGGATCCGGCGGCACGGCTCCCTATCAATACTACTTTTCCTACAAAATCAACAACGGCAATTGGACGACCCTGCGAAACTACAGCTCTGTATCTTCCGTCAGTCTTACCACCTCAACAGCAGGTAACTATACCATGCGTTCCTTTGTCAGGGATGCAGGCGGACAAAGCGTTTACTGTGATCTGTCTGTCCAGGTCAGGGAACCTTATGTAACTCCCTCCAATATTTCTACTGTCAGCAGCACGGTTATACAGAAGGGCGGTACCGTAACTGTAAAGGGACTTGCTTCCGGCGGAACCAAACCGTATCAATTCAAGTATTACTATGTTGATCAACGTGGAATGGAGCATATTGTCAAGGATTACAGTACGACTGCCTCTGTTCCGATAAAATTCAATACACCCGGTTATTATACCATTCACTGTACCCTGAAGGATAAAGACGGAAAAGTGCTGGATAAAGCCTTTAATATTACTGTTCAATATGCAACCGGCAGAGCAATTTCCAATTCCTCGACACTTTCCACCTATTCGACCAGCGTTGGTATCAATATCAATATCAATGCTAGCGCCAACGGCGGTACCCAGCCGTACCAATACGAGTATTATTATTCCACCAACGGTTCGACTTATATCAAATTATCCAGCTATACAAAAACCTCCAAGAAAACCATTCAGTTCTCCGAACCCGGCTATATTAAGGTGAAGGTCATTGCCAAGGATCTGAACGGCAATACCTCACAGGCTGTCAAAAGTATTACTGTTAAAAACAATACCCACAGAGTACTGGCGCTGAATAGTTCTGTCAGTACCACTAATCTTGTCGAAAAGAATACCAATATTGTCATCAAAGCATCCGGTACCGGCGGCATACAGCCCTATCGTTTTGCTTTCCAATATCGTACAACGGCGGTGAATGGAAACTGATACGTGTGCTTTCCACTACCCTACCGTTACACTCAAAGCAAAGGAAACAGGCTCTTATACCATAATGACCACCATCCGTGACGAGGGTGGAACCGAAAAAACCAAAGCTACAACCGTCAATGTCGTTGAAAAAGCGGAAGATGCAGCCATTTTAGAAAAAGGCAGCGTGGATTACGGTCATTCGCTGGAATATACCATTCCGGATGCCGGCAGCGGCGCTGTTTATGAGGTATACAGCAAAATGCCTGGTTCCACTGAATGGGTGCAGGTGCAGCGGTATAATGCAAACCGTTCCCTTGTACTCCGCCCCAGATACATCGGAGTTACCACCTACCTGATCCGATCCAAGCTGAGCGGAAGAGTCACTACCTCATATTATGCCATTAATGCCGCCATCCCGGATCTTGTCTATCAGGAGCTGGCTATCATTAACCAGGAACGTCAAAAGGTCGGTTCCGGTGCTCTGCGCATTGATACAGAATTACAATATGTCGCCGGTATCCGTGCGGAGGAACTGGTGCGCAATTATGATCATCTCCGGCCTGACGGCAGTGATTGGCACACAATCTTTGAGGACCTGGGTATACACGCCCCCGTCAAGGTTGGTGAATGCATAACCTGGGGTCATTTTGATCCTTCTGGTGCTGTTTTAGCATGGATGAATTCTCCTGAACACAAGAAGGTAATGCTGGATAATAAATATGATAGAGTCGGTCTTGGTCTTTATAAAAAATTCTGGTCGCAGAATTTAGGCGGCTGATCAAAATCAGAAAGTCGATGAACCTTTCACCGTTCATCGACTTTCATTTTGTTTTATGTTATTGTCTGACGGAAATACCCTTTCCGTCAAGATAGGTTTTCAGCTCACCGATAGATATTTCGCCAAAATGAAACAGTGACGCGGCCAGCACCGCATCGGCTTTTCCGGCGGTAAAGGCATCATAAAAATGCTCCATACTGCCTGCTCCGCCTGATGCAATGACAGGAATACCGACTGAACCGGATACCGCTGCCGTCAGATCAAGGTCATAGCCCTGTTTCACATCGTCACAATCCATACTGGTCAGCAGTATTTCCCCGGCACCTCGTTTTTCTGCTTCAACAGCCCACTTGACGGCATCCTTTTCCGTATTGATTCTGCCGCCGTTAATAAATACATCCCATCCGGAGCCGTCTGCCCTTCTTTTGGCATCAATCGCCGTTACAACGCACTGACTGCCGAATTTATAGGCTGCCTCGTTGATGATTTCCGGACGATGAACAGCCGCAGAATTCACAGAAACCTTGTCCGCACCTGCACGGAGTATATCCGTAAAATCCTCCACTGTGCGGATACCGCCGCCCACTGTAAACGGAATAAAGACACAATCAGCTACCTTGCGGACAATGTCCGTAATGATATTTCTGGCATCACTGGACGCAGTAATATCCAACAGCACCAGCTCATCCGCACCTTCCCTGTCATATACCTTTGCACATTCTACCGGATCACCGGCATCCCGCAAGTTTACAAAACTCGTTCCCTTGACGACCCTGCCATCCTTGACGTCCAGACAAGGAATAATTCTTTTTGCGTACATCCCTGTCACCTCCTTGTCAAATCCACAAAATTCTGTAATATCTGTAAACCGACCCTGCCGCTTTTCTCCGGGTGGAATTGAGTAGCATAAATGTTGTCTTGCTGAACCGATGCATCTATAGACACGCCATATTCTGTTCTGGCAGATACAATTCCCTCATCCTTTGCTTTCAGATAATAGGAGTGAACAAAGTACACGTATGGATTTCCCTCTATCCCACGGTAAAGTCCGTCATGTATACGGATATCCAGTGAATTCCATCCCATGTGAGGTATTTTCAACGTCTTGTCTGCATCCGGTATTCTTGTAATGCTGCCCTCCAGCAATCCCAAGCCCTTCACCGAAGGGCTTTCTTCGCTTTCCGGAAACAATAGCTGCAGTCCAAGACAAATCCCCAGAAATGGTTTGCCCGTTGTTACAAACTGCTGTACGGCTTCGGTTGCACCGGAACGGTTCATACAGTCCATAGCATCCCCGAAGGAGCCTACCCCCGGCAGCAAAGCAGCGTCACAATTCAGAATTTCTTCTGTCCGGTTCGTCACCAGCGTCGGACAATCAATATAATGCAGTGCTTTTACCACACTCTGCAAATTCCCTGCACCATAATCAATTACTGCAATCATTTCTTTTCACATCCAATCCAAAAATATACTCCTATTGTACCACATAATCTTCCCTTCCGCAATCAGTTTTTTTAACTCAGTAGCGCCGAGCCGCCGGCGGCGTATACCGATACAAAAACGGCAGGGCTGTTTCGTAAACTCTTCTTAGTCATCATAACTCTCACTCGTCACGCCTGACCTGATATATATCAGCCTACATCTCGGTGATATTCTATTACTATAACCAATCAATATCAACGAAAAAAGGGCAATTTCAAGATAAAAAAAACGGAAAAAATTTTTGGGAAGTGATGGGAATTCTATATAATTTATGTTATAATATATGGTAGACAATCTATGAACAGATATTGAATTTCCTTCGGGAGGGGTTATTCATGCATTTTGATGCATTTTCCGCTGGCGTTGAACCGGGCGGGCTCAGAAATACAAAGGACATCGGCATCCTGATATGCTATATGATGAGCTTTATCGGGAAACCATTCCGTTCGGATGATATCGTCACTATAATCCAGACAAATGGCATTGCGAATTACTTTGAAACACAGGCTACTATTTCCGAACTGATCAGATGCGGCAATCTTTGCTGTAACGAACAGGACAACAGCCTGATTGAAATTACTTCGGAGGGACGGCTGATCTCTCAGCAGCTCAGCTCGGAGCTTTCTCTCTCCATCCGGCAAAAAGCAGTTTCTGCTATTCTCCAGCTGACCGAACAGCGCCAGATTGAAAAGGAAAACCCTGTCATTATTACTAAGGCAGACGGCGGCGGCTTTCATGTCAATATCCGTATCACGGATGGTATCCGGGATCTTATGTCACTGACCTTATTTGTTCCAGACCGAACCGAAGCGAATCTTGTGAAAAGAAGATTCTACGAAAAACCGGAACGCCTATATTCGATCATACTGGCGGCGGCTGTCGGCGAAAAAAATATGACCGATATCGCCATTAAGGAGCTGCGAAATGAGTGATGCACTGTCCGCTATTAACTTTGATGAAGCTGCATACTTCTATAAAAATCCCCATGCGCTGGTAGATTACAGCCAGATGCAAAGCTTCAGCCTGATCAAAAGCAGTATCGAAATCTTTGCCTATTACGGACTGCATGATTTTTCTGCTGCTGATATCAAAGCCTTCTTTGAGAAAATTGCATTGGTACAAAAAAAGAACCAGCGTGTCTTTGTCCCATCAGCCAAAAAAGTCAGCGGTGTTCTTGACTGCTGTCTGCTTCCATCTGACTGCTGCCTTTCTGCTGACGGCGACCGCTATCACATCGAGCATTGGAATACTGACGGCTATCGCTACGAAATACTTGCCGCACGGCAAAAAAATCTGCTATAAACCACCCAAAGCCGCCCTCCCGTAACTGATACGAGAGGGCGGCTCTTTTCTCATGGACTATACATCCGATCAATCTTATACTTCCGGCTCCAACAAACCATAAGTACCGTTTTTACGCTTATACACTACATTGATCTCATTACTGCTTGCATTGCGGAACATAAAGAACTCGTGTCCGATCATATTCATCTGCAGAATGGCTTCTTCCACACTCAGCGGCTTCACGGAAAACGTCTTGGTCTTGACAACCACGTAATCCTCGTCTTCCATCGTTTCTTCCTCAAAATCGCCTTCCTCAGCAAAGTACTGCTCAAAGGAATCAGGCTTCATCTTTTTGCTGAGCTTTGCCTTGTTCTTTCTGATCTGACCTCCCAGTATATCTACAACAGCATCCAGAGCGTCATTCATCTCCAGTGCCGTACTCTCTGCACGATACATCATACCGTTATCACGAATCGTCACTTCAACTGTCTGACGATTCTTTTCAAGTGTAACTGTTACGGTAGCTTCAGCGTCATCCGAATAGCTTCTCTCAAATTTTCCGAGTTTTTTGTAAACACGCTCCTTGAAATTATCCTTCAAATTTACCTTCCTGCCAATAATGTTATACTTCATAAGTAAGCCCCCTTAAGGATATGGTAGATCTCATTTCTGAGATTACCTATATTATAACACTATTAACTAAAAAATGGAATACTTTTATCAAAATTTCTGTTAATAATTTATGAATAAAAAATGCACCTCAATTTTATCCTAAATCACCAATGCACTTATCTGCTATCCTTAGCCTCGCTTTCCTGGCTGACGATTCTGCCTCCGGCAATGACGGCTATCGGCGGGCAGGTGATGTCAAACGGTGTACCTTTATACACCACCAGATCCGCATCCTTGCCCTTTTCAACAGAGCCGACGCGGTCATCTATGCCACATATTCTGGCAGGAGTAATCGTAATGGCGCGCAGTGCTTCTTCCTTATCCATCCCGCCCCTGACTGCCAGTGCTGCACAGAGCGGAAGATAATTCAGCGGTATCTCTGGATGATCCGTAATCAGTGCTGTTTTAACGCCTGCTGCTGCCATCTGTCCGGCAGATGCAGCTGTCTGTCCCTTTAATTCAGGCTTGCTGCGGTCAGTCAGGATAGGACCTGACAACACGCCCTCACATTCATCTCTCAGAATTTCACTGATTTCATGTCCTTCTGTTGCATGAACGATCACTGCCCGCAGCTGATATTCTTTGGCAATCCGCAGTGCTGTACAGATATCGTCCACCGTGTGCGCATGAAAATGAGCTGCTATCTGTCTGCGCATCAACGGCAGCATTGCTTCGCACTTCTGATCATATTCCGGTTCATCTTCATTATCCGGATCTGCTTCGTACCTGCTTTTTTGCTGTTCATAGCGCTTTGCCTTTTCCAGCATTTCCCGGATCATGGCGGCAATCGCCATCCTTGTAACAGGCATCTGATCCTTATCATTATAGGTGGATTTCGGGTTTTCACCCAGAGCAAATTTCATCGCCGCCGGTGTAGCAATCACCCTGTCATCAATCCGTCTGGTCTGACCCTTGGCACAATATGTCTTTACGGCTGCTATCTGACCGGCAATGGGATTGGTACTGCCCGGACTGATCACTGCTGTTGTAACACCCGCTGCAAGTGCTTCCTGAAAATAGGCTGTGCCGGTATTCACCGCATCCAGTACATTGAGCTGGGGTGTTATCGGATCACTGTCTTCATTGCCGTCCGTATCCTCCATGCCTACCGCATCTCCGAACAGTCCAAGATGGGTATGGGCATCGACAAATCCGGGACAGATATCCGCACCGCCAAAATCCCTGCGCAGAATATTATACTTCGGCATTGCTGTCATTTTTCCCAGATCAGCTATTTTACCCTCTCTTACATAAATATAGCCGTTCTCAATCACACTGTCCGCATCATTCATCGTATGAATCCGGACATTCGTTATCATCAGCTGTTGGATCATTTTCATGGCTCTTTTCCTTTCAAAAAAATCGGAGGGTCATACAGACACTCCGAATCAAAAGCTATTGTTTTGAGGAATTTCCCCTGCGGGAATAGCCTCCCCTTTTATTTTCCATGCGTTTCAAATCAGACATCTTTTCATCGCTTGTTTGTTTGAATTTAGAAAGCATATCTTCAAAGCTGGAAGGTTCCGTTCTTTTCGATGCCTGCCATTCAAAATTACCCGGGCGAGCTGAATATGATTTCTGTGATGTATTGTTATTCTTCTGATTATGAACGGGCTTTCTCTGCGGCGGCAAAGCTTTTTTGATCGAAAGGCTGATTTTCCCGTCCTCTCCGATTGTCAGGATCTTCACCTTTACCGTCTGTCCTTCGGTCAGAAAATCCTTGATATCATTCACATACGTCGGCGCTACCTCCGAAATATGCACCATACCTGTCTTTCCGCCCTCCAGGTCTACAAATGCACCGAATTTTGTGATACCGGTGACCTTACCTTCAACGATCATTCCAACTTCAAAACTCATACTGAATATGCTTGCTCCTCTCAATCACCGGCAATGTTTACAAATACAACCTCACCGTTTTTTACATAATCCAGATCCTCACGGGCTATCTTCTCCACATAACCTGCAAAAGCCTTATCATCATTTTTCTCCACCGCATCCGCAACCTTCTGCAGTTCGGAATTCGTTTCCTTCTGTGTAAAGATTCTTTCTTCGATTTGTGTCAGCTCGTCACCAGCATTCCTGATACGGATCTGAAGGTCAACCATCAGAAACAACACATACAATGTAACAACAATCATCACTACATACAGCAGAATACTTCTGTTTTTTCTGAACCTGCGGGTAGTTCGTGACCTCCTCACGGACTTTGTCTTCATTGTATCACCATCCATACCTCAAGT
This sequence comes from uncultured Ruminococcus sp., assembly GCA_902783855.1. Lineage (GTDB taxonomy): Bacteria > Bacillota > Clostridia > Oscillospirales > Acutalibacteraceae > UBA1213. The sequence goes on along the minus strand of CACZSU010000078.1, from coordinate 13,065 downwards.
TAACCATACGATCATTATACAACATTCCTTACTTTCTTGCAAGAAAAAATGACATACTTTTTGGATTTTTTTATGTTTTATCCGAGATTTTGATTCTCTGCCTACGAACCGCCCATTTTTTGGCTATGTTTTTGGTCAATTTTTCAAATCCCCTCTCGATCCGGCTGCCAAGCTGTCGGATACATTGTCCGATACGGCATTTTATTGTCCTTCCAAGCGGAAAATACAAGCCTGCAAAGCTGACGATCTGGGCAAACATCACATAAAACCGCACCTTCCCCTCTGTCATTGCAACCGCATAGAAATAATTGGCGCCGAACACAGAAAACATAAACAAAAAATCCGTTACTATTATACTGATTTTCCCCGGCTGAACGATCTCTCTGTACAGTGCCAGCAAAAAATAGGCGCCTTCTATCACGGCTCCCAGCACAAATGCCCACAAAAACGCCGTTGTCTGTTGTTCTGTCGTCAGTTCCATTGCAGCACATCCTATCTGAAAAGCCTGGAAAAAAAGCCTGCTTTATCCTGATCCTTATTATGATAATACAGGGCTTCTATCTTGCCGTCCATCAGCAGCTCGCCTGTATCCTGTGTGAATCCGCTGATATGCAGCAGCTCGCCTTCCACATTCAGCTCTCCCATTTCGGTATGCAGCACCACCTTATCCTCGTTGAATTGTGCCACATCCCGCACACCTGTCACATGGATGTTTTTGCGGTTTTCTATAATCAAATGATGTTTTTGAGGCTTTTCCGCCGTTTTATATTCATTCATAAACAATCCCTCCATAGATGTTCTATCCTAATCTATGCGAGGGATTGGTTCTGTATGCTTGATTACAAACAATCATTTGCTTTCATTGGCAATCAAAGCGTTTTCAGGGTATGATTTTATACATCAGAGCAGCTTCGTCTTTTCTGGCATATTCATTGATACTGACGACCTCTGCCCTGATCGGATGGGTACCCAGTGCGATTTCAAGCACATCCCCCACCTTGACATCATAGGATGCCCGTGCTATTTTCCCATTGACGGTCACTCTCCCAGCATCGCAGGCTTCATTGGCAACCGTTCTTCTTTTTATAATTCTGCTGATTTTTAAATATTTATCCAGTCGCATCGTTTTTTCTCCATAAAAATGTAAACCGATCGCATGACCGGTTTACTGTCTTCGCTCCGTCACGCAGACAGGGCGGGTCTTATTTTGCGTCTACAGCATCCTTGAATGCCTTACCTGCCTTGAACGCAGGAATCTTGGATGCAGGAATGGTAATCTGTTCCTTTGTGCGGGGATTAACGCCTGTTCTCTCTTTTCTTTCTCTGCACTCAAATGTACCGAAACCTACAACACGGATATCATTTCCGGCTGCAACCTCTTCAACAATCGTATCAAACAAAGCCGTAACAACCTTCTCTACGTCCTTCTTGTCAACATCAGACTTTGCAGCAACTGCGTTCATCAATTCAGTTTTGTTCATTTTCAATTTCCTCCAATTTTTCTTTTAATAAAATTTCTTTCCAGTAGTGATTCGTTACTTGCGTATCCGAATCCTGTATATCAAAGCCCTTTTCAGCAGCGATATCCTCATATCGTTTAAACTGCCCGATAAATCTATCGCAGGCATGATACAGCGATTGTTCACTGTCAGTCCCCAGCTGCTCCGACAAAGCAGCCACCGCAAACAGCAGCTCGCCCAGTGCTTCCTCACAGCTCTCATTAGCCAGAGATGCTGCCTTTAGTATATGCAGCCGTTCCTCTGCCCATTCAAAAGCAGCCGCCTTATCCTGGGAAAACCGCACTCCGCCCCGTTCAGCCTTTTTGACCAGCTTCTGTGCCCGCATCAGCGATGGCAGAGTTCTGGATACGCTGTCCATGGCCTCACTGGCTTTTTTCTGAGCGTGTGTCTGCATCTTGATTGCGTCCCAGTTACTGAGCACCTGTTCTGTTGTGTCAGCTTCCACATCACCAAACACATGGGGATGACGGATAATCATCTTCCGGCTGACCTCATCGGTGATATCCGAAAAATCAAACCGTCCCTGTTCACTTTCGATCTCACTGTGGAACACCACCTGAAACAGCACATCTCCCAGTTCTTCCCGCAGATGCTCGCTGTCCTTTTCGTCAATTGCCTCCACAGCTTCATAAACCTCTTCAATAAAATCCTTCCGGATAGATTCATGTGTCTGAACCTTATCCCACGGGCAGCCGTCAGGCGCTCTCAACCGTCTGACGATTGCAATCAGATCATTGATATCATATCGTTCTTTTTTCCGAAAATCCAACTTTACACACTCCCGGTACGCCACCTATATATTTTACCTTATTAATTTATGTTTTTCAAGTACTTTTACAATTTTATTTCCCTTTGGCATCTGCAGAATATCATCCCGCTTGATCGCACGGATCAGCAGCAGTGCAACCGCATACACAACGATAGCAGCTGCAATTGCCAGAAGCGTTGCGATCCTCTGCGGCAGGAAAACATCAAACAGTATTTCAGAAAAATACGCTGCTACGCCGCAGATAATGGCGGCGATCAACGGCTTCACCAGAATGGATACAAAATCAGGCACAACCCCCGTCTGTCTGCACAGCACAAACAACGAAACAATCGTCACAAATCCATAGCAGACCATTGATCCATAGTTAGCGCCCTGTATATTGATTTCCGGGATTCCTACCAGCACATAGTTGACAATAATCTTGATCACCATACCGACTGAAAACAGCTTCAGCGGAACATCCATTCTGCCGACAGCCTGCAGCATACTGCACAGCGGTGTACTGATCGCTATAAAGATAACGGAAATGCCCATGACTGTCAGCACCTTGGCGCCGATTTCTACCTCATTGGCAACAGACGGACTATTATAAATCAGTGAAAGCAGCGGTTCTGCCAGTACAGAAAGTCCGATACCGGACGGAATCGTTACCAGCACTGTTACCCGCAGTACAGTTTCCATGCTTTCCTTGAGCTTGGTCTTATTGCCGCTTGTAAAGGCTGCCGTAACAGACGGCAGTGCGGTGGTACCAAATACCTGTGTGACTGCTGTAACCAGCATCATCAGCGTCAACGCCATACCATAGCATCCATACAGATAAATATGGGTATTGCCCCCGTAATAAACCTCATCGGGAATCCTGGAGCCGTATACATTCAACAGCGCATCCGGCGTTGATTCCATAATATTATAAATACGTGTCTGCACCAGCGTAGAGTCGATCATGTCAGAAATACTCATGATAACGGCTCCCAGACCAATCGGAATTGCCGTGCGTACCATCACCCGCCTGATGGTGCTGTCGCTTTTCGGCGGCGGGGCATTTCGCAGCTCCGCACGGGTAAAGCCGTCACCATTACGCTTATCACGGATAAAGAGATACAGAAATCCGAACAGTGAGCCTAAGGAAATACCTGTAATAGCCGCTCCGATTGCCAGCGGCACAGCTGCTGCATGGGCTTCTGCCTCACCGTTGCATCTTATGCCCAGAACATAGCCGCTGTCATGATACTGCGACATACAAAACTGCAGGGTAAGATAAGATGCACCGAATCCCAGAAACAGTTTACAGGCAGCTTCAATAATCTCAGAAACAGCTGTCGGTACCATATTCCGCATTCCTTCAAAATAGCCGCGGTAGATAGACATCAGACAGCCAAAGAATATCGTCGGTGAAAGACACAGCAGCGCAAATATGGTGTTTTCCGCCTTTATTGCCTTCACATAAATAAAGCTTCCCAGTACCATGGCAATAAAGCAAAACAGCCCCATAACGATAAACATCGGTATAGAAAGCTGATGGATGCGTTTGACATCCTTATAACGCTTTTTCGTCATGTTTTCCGATACCATTCTGGAAATCGCAATCGGAAAGCCTGCCGTAGACAGCATAAACAGCGGATTGTACAGCGCATAGGCAGCATTGAACAAGCCTGTGCCTACACCGCCGTACATACCCGACAGCAATATCTTGTACACCATGCCCATCAGACGGACAATAATCATGCTTGAACCGAGCACCATTGCCCCCTTGAGAAATGACTGCCCCTTCCCTTCCTTTTTCTTTTTAACCACTAAAGCACATCCTTTCGGAAAGGAATTATTATCATCTGGTTACGTTCCCATCAAGAGAAACGCCATGACTTTTCAGGTTAAAAAGAAATATCAAAGCAGATCCTCGTCTGCAAAATTGTCCTCTGTGAAGTCAATCACATCATCCGGTGACATATGCTCGCACGCCTCTGTGTCAATCACAATCTTTTCGCCGCAGCTGCTGCAGAATACAGCTCCTTTTGCATTATACGCGCCGCAGAACTGACACTTTACCTTCTGCTTAGCGCCTGCAATCATATCGTTCACAGCCTCCAGCTGGGTCTTCAGCTCTTTGATCTTTTCGATGATCTCTGCTTTATTCTTACTGTAATCCTTACTGCCGGTCATTTCCTCAAAGGTAATCCTGCCCAGAATCTGATATTTCTGTGCAATCTCTGATTTCAGGTCAGCGGCTGCCAGCTTCAGCTTTGACAGATCCACCACTTCTCCTGCCTTCTTGCCTACTGTTCCCACAACTGCTTTTGCGTTCTGCAATACATCTTCAAAAATACCCATCATTCATTCTCCTTTTCAATCAGATTTCAATACAAAGTCCGTTATCCGGACGCATGATCCTGTACAATAAAATACGATAAAATTATAACACCTTTACTGTCATTCTTCAAGGACTTTCGGTTATTTTCGGAAATTTCAACGAATATTTTACAGATTCATCCGGGGAATCTCCAAAACCATCAACGATTGTTTCAGTAGGTATAACAGCCGCCTCCGATGAACTCTCTCATCAGCGAATTTTCCGGAACCAACCGGCTGTCTATGGTTTCAAACCGCTCCAGTGCTTCCACCAGCCGCTGTACAAACGCATAATGAGGATTGGACGGCGATATGGAAGACAGAATCGGTACAGCCTTTTCCTTCATAATACAAGGCTCATAAATGTGTATAGAATTGACGGTAAAATCACTGGTATACCGATAGGGACGGATATACTGCTTCTCACCCTCCACTACCGTATCCCACATGGCAATCATATATTCCGGATCCACCTTCCGGAAATAATAATCCCGCACGATCCGTCTGATAAACCGTATCTCACGATTTGTCAGAACGTAATCCTCATTATCCTTGATGCCCTGCTTGACAGCCGTATAGACCTTCATGACCTTTGCCTTGGACTGACCTTCACTGAAAATCGGATTCAGCGCATGGATTCCTTCCATGATAATCACAGAATTATCCGCTAAATGGATAGTTTCCGTCTGATCAGAGCGTCTGCTGCCGGCAAAATCATACTTCGGAATCACACAGGAGCCTGTCGTTGTCAGCTTCTCGATTGACTGCTTGATCAGCGGGATATCCAATGCTTCCACACATTCAAAATCCGGCTTTCCGTTCGGCAGCTTCCTGACGAATTCAGCTCCCAGATAAAAATTATCCATGGAAATCAGCTGAACATCTACACCATGATGCCGGAATGCATCTGCCAGCTTCTTAGAAGTAGTTGTCTTTCCGCTGCTGGAAGGACCGGACAGCAAAATGACATGACGGGCGCTGTTTGTTTCCAGCACCTGTTCAGCAATCCACCCAAGGTCATGATTATAGATATCCTCCGTCATCTCTACCAGAGAAGCAGCATCTGAACGAGCCTCTGCATTGATTCTGCCGATATCACACGCATACCGCCTATATGTATTCAGATAGTTCATCATAGAATACCCTCACCTGCTCTTTCCTTTTCAGCATCTCGTCAAACCCATTGATATATTCATATGGATATTTATAATTAAATATTCTTGTCAGTGATTCTGTTCCGGGAATCTTCAGCTTTGTGACTGCACCGGCACCGCAGCCGATGATGGTATGCGTTTCGTCCATCACGTAAACATTATAGATACTGTCATAACCCTCTTTTGACCACCCTACATTCTCCAGATTGCCCTCCATGCGGGTCTGACGATACAGATAGTACGGATGATAGCCTTCTTCCGTCAGCTTGCTTTCACAATAATCCAGCATCTGTGCGGCTGCTGCACCGCTGTCGGTACTGATGCCCCTGCCTTCCAGTGTCAGACGGGATGAACGCTTGAGCGCAAGGGTATGCACCGTAATGCTTTCCGGATTCAGCCGGCAGATATGATCCAGCGTATGGCGGAAACTTTCTGCCGTTTCTGTGGGCAATCCCGCAATCAGATCCATATTGATATGCCGGAAGCCAACCTTGCGGGCAAGTGCAAAGGCATCCAGCGTTTCCTGTGCGCTGTGCCTTCTGCCAATCACACGCAAAACATCATCATTCAGCGTTTGCGGATTGATGCTGATACGATCCGCTCCCCCGTTCAGAATTGCCTGCAGCTTCGGTTCATCAATGGTATCCGGTCTGCCGGCTTCTATCGTAAATTCCCGGCAGGTGGACATATCAAAGCTTGTCTGTATCACATCAATCAGCCGGGCAAGCTGAGCGGCATCCAATGTAGTCGGCGTGCCGCCCCCGATATAAACGCTTTCCAGCCGCAGTCCCTTTTCCTGCACAATCGCTGCCGTACACACAAGCTCCTTGCACAGCAGTTCCAGGTACGGCTGCACCAGCTTCTTTGCTCTTTCCACCGTCTGGGACACAAAGGAACAGTACGAGCATCTGGTCGGGCAGAAGGGAATAGAAACATACAGGCTGAATGACCTGTTGGTACTGAGTGCCAGAATCTGTTTTTCATACTGCTCTGTCCTGGCACTGAGCAGTGTCTTGGACGGGGATACCTTCAGTTCACGGATAAAGTAATCTTTTGCCGCATCTGCACCATACTGCTCTGACAATCTGCGGAACAATTTGATCGGACGCACACCTGTCAGGATGCCCCATGGCTGTGTTTTCCCTGTACAGCGGCACAGCAGCGTATACAGACATACTGCCATTGCTCTTTCAGCGGTCTTTTCAAAATCCGCATCCGCTGTCGGCACAAAAACCTCGTCAGATGCACTGAATTCCCCTATGTTCACCTTGACATCCAGTCTTGCCTGATCCTGCTGACGATGCATGGATGTCAGAATACAGGGTGCCGCAGGCTCTGCTGCCGGTTCCTGGATAACTGTCAGCTTTTCATTCGGATAAAACAGTCTGACCAGGTTTTCCATCTCATAGTGATAGGTGTGACCGTCAATATAAATCGTCATAGGACATACTCCCCATCGCAATATTATTCCTGCGCTCCATTTCCAGTGTCGTAGCTGCACCATGACCGCAGTAAAGCGCCGGATTGCCCTCCAATGCAGCAATTCTTCTGACAGACTGCAGCATATCACGAACGCTGCCGCCGGGGAAATCCATTCTCCCTGTGGTACCCTTCATAATCGTGTCACCGGTAAACAGCTTTTCCTCCGTCAGATAGCAGACGCCGCCCCGGGTATGTCCCGGTGTAGCCAGAACCTGTATAGTTTTTTCACCGAACGGCAGACAATCGCCGTCCCCTACCGTCAGATCCGCATCAATATGCTCCACCACTGCCATTCCCGCAAAATCAATGGCAAGATTCAGCGCATCATCACGGGTAGCAGCACTGTCCTCTTTGCCGATCACAATCTTTGCCTGCGGGTATTTTCTTTTCAGCGCCGCCGCATTGCCGATATGATCAAAGTGACCATGTGTCAGCAATATATACTGCAACCGCTCTCCACCAAAGCGATCAAGGCTTTCTTCGGCTGTCATACTCTCTGCGCCAGGGTCTACCACAAAGCTCAGCCCCTGTTCCTCATCCTTGACCACAAACATATTTGCCTGCAGCAATCCTACAGGATAACACTCTACTTTCATCATTTGCAACACCTTAACCATTCAGGTCCTTTGTATCTATTATGATTGTAACAGGTCCGTCATTCAGAAGACTTACCTGCATATCTGCTCCGAAAATACCCTTTTCTACCTTCTGAATTCCGTTATACTGCATCCGTTCACAGAAATATGCATACAGCGGCTCTGCCTTTTCAGGGCGGGCTGCCGCTTCAAAATTCGGCCGTCTGCCCTTTCTGCAATTTGCGCAGAGTGTGAAATTTGATACCACCAGAACCGACCCGCCAATATCCTGCAAAGACAAGTTCATTTTATCATTTTCATCCGTGAATACCCGCAGTGTAGCAATCTTATCACACAGCTTATCCGCCTGTTTTTCCGTATCCTCCTGTTCTACACCCAGCAGAATCAGAAAACCTTTGTCAATCTCACCTGTAACCCTTCCGTCCACCGTCACACGGCAGGAAGCTACACGCTGCACGACTGCCTTCATATTCTTATCGCCTCACTGTCCGTTAATTTCTGCCGATGGAAATAATACCACTGATTCCGCTGAGCTTACTGATGACCATTTTCAGGTGATTGATACCATTCACCGTCAGGCTGACCTCAATAATCGCAATCCCGTTTTTCCCTTCCCTGGAATTAAGGGCATGGATAAACAGATGCATCGCAAACAGCTGGTTAGTGATATCCGCCAGAAGACCCGTTCTGTCAGTGGCAGAAATCTGCAGCGTTGCCTTGAAGGTTTCATTCACTATATGATCCGTCCACTGTGCTCTTACCCACCGCTCCGGCTCGCTTGCCTTTGCAATATCCACAGGCACATTCGTACAATTTCTTTTATGAATGGATACACCGTATCCTCTTGTGATAAATCCGATAATATCATCACCAGGCAGCGGATTACAGCATCTGGAATACTTCACCAGACAATCGTCCATACCTTCGATAATCACACCGCTGCTGACCTTTTTCTTGGGAACAGGCTCCTTCAGCACCAGCGGCGCCGGTTCTTCATTGGCATATTTTTTGAAATAATCCTCTTTCATTCTCGGCAGAATGCGCCAAAGCTGGATTCCGCCATAGCCGATGGATGCATAAAAATCATCCAGAGTATTACAGTTCTGTCTGTGCATGACATCCGCCAGGAATTCGGGCAGCTCCTTTTCGGGTACCCGGATACCCAGCCGTCTGAACTCTGCTTCCAGCTGGGACTTACCCTCTGCAATGTTTTCATCACGCTTTTCACGCTTGAACCACAGGCGAATCTTGCTTCTTGCCTCACTGGTCTTGACGATATTCAGCCAGTCACGCTTGGGGCCGCTGCTTTCCTTTGCCGTCATGATCTCCACAATTTCGCCTGTTGTCACCTTATAGTCTATCGGCACAATCCGCTTATCGACCTTGGCGCCGATCATACGGTTGCCGACCTCACTATGAATCGCATAGGCAACATCAATGACAGTTGCGCCCATCGGCAGGCTCAGCACATCACCCTTCGGCGTAAAGACAAATACCTCCTCCGGCACCAGATCCATTTTGATCATGCTGACAATATCGGTGGAATCATTATCGCTCTGGTTTTCCAGAACCTTTCTGATCCATACCAGACGATCATCCAGAGAGTTTTTCTTGGTAATACCTTCCTTATACTTCCAGTGTGCTGCAATACCGAATTCTGCCGTATAATGCATTTCCCATGTTCTGATCTGTATTTCAAACGGAATACCTTCCTTTCCGATTACTGTTGTATGCAGCGACTGGTACATATTCGGCTTCGGGGTCGAAATATAATCCTTGAAACGGTTCGGCAGCGGTTTGAATACATCATGCACGACGCCCAGCACGTTATAACAATCCGCTACAGAATCCACAATCACCCTCACGGCAAAAATATCAAAAATCTGATCCATGGTTCTGCCCTTCATAAAGGTTTTTTTGTAGATTCCGTGAATACTTTTTACTCTGCCTTCAATATAGACATTACTGATCTCATCCTTCAGTCTGTCATACAGCTGCTGCTTGATATCGGCAACAAAATTGAGTCTGTCCTTGCTTTTCAGCTCCAGCTGTTTTTCTATCTCACTGTAGCCGATGGGATCCAGGTACCGTATCGACAGATCCTCCAGCTCCTCCTTAATGGCACGGATACCAAGGCGGTGGGCAATGGGTGCGTATACCTCCATGACCTCCAGCGCCTTATCACGGCGGTGCTGTTCCTTCATACATTCAATCGTCCGCATATTATGCAGACGGTCTGCCAGCTTGATAATAATGACACGGATATCATTGGACATCGCAATCAGCATTTTACGGATATTTTCCGCCTGCTGTTCTTCACGTGACGAATACGGAATTTTGCCCAGCTTGGTAACGCCGTCAATCAGGTTTGCAATCTCGGAGCCGAACATTTTCGTCACTTCCTGCAGAGTGATTGGCGTGTCCTCCACCACATCATGCAGCAAAGCAGCCGCAAGGCACTGGCTGTCCATTCCCAATTCACACAATATACAGGCAACTGTTGTGGGGTGGAGTATATAAGGAATACCTGATGCCCGTCTTTGGTCGCCATGCATTTTCTCCGCCAGACGGTATGCTTTTTCAATCAGCTCAAAATCATAGCCATGGTCATTTTTCTTCATCAGCTCCAGCAGCTCATTATAATCTTGATAATATTTCGGCTTTTCAGGCATTTCTTATTTCCTCCTCCAATTTTCTGTAAATCGCCGAGCGATTCAGTTCCGTTTTTCCGCTTGCATTGCACATACTGATCGTCAGCACATCCCCATCTCTTGTATACTCAATAAAATGCAGCTCATTCATAATGTCCAGTATCATCATCAGACAGAACAGACTGATCTGACTGCCCAACCGATAACTCAGCACATCCAGCGGATAAACTGTCTGCTTACTGGCTTTCAGAAAGCGGTATACCGCTGCAAATGCATTTCTGTCGGGGAACTGTGCGTGTTTTTCCTTTACAAAGATTCCCGCTTTATACAGCTCATAATCCTGCAGCCCGTACATTGCTGCTTCTGTATCAAACCCGCTGATTTTCATATCCTTTACGTAGAAAGTCAGGCTTTCCTTTCCCTGATACACATTACGGTCAAGGCTGACGGCAAAATCCAGTACATCCCCTTCACAAAAAGGGAATTCCTCCGGTGTCATTGAAAACCGCATCAGTGTCAGCCGTGCCTGTTCTCTGGATACTGACAGCTTGAGATGCTTTCCTCCTCCCACAGGCGTCACCCTGTCAAGCCGCATATTGGACAGTCCGAACACCGGCTTCGGATTATGACAACCGAAAGGCTCAAACCGCTGCAGCTGCGATACCATATCCAGTACAATCGAACCGGGATTCAGACGGCAATCCAGATTCAGTGTCAACAGCGGCATATACGGCAGCCGGTTAGCATAGTCATTGATTTTCCTGGTAAAAGCACCGATATTGTCCTTCTCGATACTGAAGCCTACCGCCATCGGATGACCGCCGTATTTTATCAGCAAACTGCTGCACTCAAAAATGGCATCCACCAGTGAAAAACCAGCCACACTTCTGCCTGACGCTTTACATATACCGTCATCCTCTGAAATAATAATGGAGGGTTTCCCATATTTTTCTGTTATCCGTGAGGACACGATGCCAATCACGCCTGCATTCCAATCAGGCGAAGATAATACAATCACCCGGTTTTCTGTCAGGGAAGGCTGCTCCTTAACCATCCGGTTAATATCCTGCATAATCTCTCCCTCAATGCTCTGACGTTCACTATTCAAGGAACAAAGCACCTCTGCTTTTTCCGCAGCAATCTGTTCATCCTCCGTCAGGAACAGCTCCAGTGCATCATAGGGAGATCCAAGTCTGCCTGCCGCATTGATTCTCGGTCCGAGTTTAAAGCCAATAGCACCGGCATTGATTTCTGATATTCCAGCCCGTTCCACCAGCTGTGAAAATCCCGGCCGTTCGGTATTCTGCAAAGCAAACAAGCCCGTTTTCACAATCCGTCTGTTTTCTCCGGTCAGCGGCACGATATCGGCAACTGTTCCGAGTGCAGCAAGGTCGGCATAATTCTCTATTATAGAATAATTCAGATCATCCAGTGCGTAAATCAGCTTTAAAGCCAACCCTGCCCCCGAATAATCCTGAAAGGAGTAGGTTTCATCCACACGGTGGGGATTGACAACGGCAACCGCTTTCGGAAGAATATCCAGCGGCTTATGGTGGTCTGTCACTACAACGTCTATTCCGAACGACCCGGCATACTCAATTTCATCAATAGCTGAAATGCCGTTATCTACTGTGATAATTAATTTAACGCCGGCATTATGCAGTTTATCCACGGCGCCCTTATTCATGCCATAGCCTTCTTCGTTACGGTCAGGGATATAATACATCACATCTGCGAAAAGCGATTCCAGATACGAATACAGAATAGCAGTTGAAGTAACACCATCGCAGTCATAGTCGCCGTACACACATATTTTTTCTTCAAGCTCAACTGCCTGACGAATTCTGGCAACTGCCTTATCCATATCTTTGATCAGCAGCGGGTCATCCAATTCATTATCCTGTGAGAAAAAAGCTTCAATCTGTTCCGGCTGGGTCATGCCCCTGATGGTCAGCAGCATAGATGTAAAGACCGGCAATCCATAAAGCGTTTGCAGTTTTTTCACCATCACCCTATCAAGATTCGGAACCGCCCATTTTTTCATCTCCACACCATCCTGTCAATCATAATTGTTTCCGGTTTACCATATACAAATTGCCGAAAACAGGACACACGCATCCATTGTTTTATATAATACTATATCATACCATTTTTCAGACTTTTTTTCAATATGATTTTTGCACTATCACGGAAATCAATTTTTGCCAGCACTCCCCTTCTCGCCTGCCGGCTCGGTCGGTGCTTCTGCTTGCGGCAGAGATGTCCACCGGACACCCGCACCCCCCTTCCTAAAAAAACTATAATTTTTAACAAAAAGAGATTGATTTTAATTGTACAATTTGCCTTGTTCAGAATAAATATTTTTATAATTGATTTCCTTATGCACTATTTATTGTGGGCGCCGAGCCGGCGCTCCCTGAACGCATCAGTTGCTGCGCTCATCAGAATGAAAGGTATTTTCGTTAAGTTGACAACATTGCCCATACAAGTATAATTCGGAAAAAAATATGCTCAGGGTAGGGAGTTTGGCGCTCAGGGTAGGGAGTT
>CACZSU010000077.1 GCA_902783855.1 uncultured Ruminococcus sp. | reverse complement strand
GTCGCACACTCTCAGTTGAATTTAGCGCCCGCCTGCTTTGAAACTCCGACCAGTGGCAGAGGCTTCGGCGAACAAGCCCCGCAGCTTTTGTATCGGCATTCGCCGGTCATACTATTATGACAGCTGCTGGTTGGTAGACCAAAGAGGAAGACCACAAGAGGGGCGGTGCCCCGGCAGTGCCGGGTCGTCCTCGCTTACCTCATTTCAGAGAGTACTTTACAGTAGCATAGGGAATTTTGTTCGCTAAGTCTGATTTTGGTTTATAGCGGCTCGACTTTGAATTGGCGGGCTGGTGTATGCATCCCGATACCATTGTAAAAAGCAAAAATTCGTTTTTTAGTGTATAATAATAGTTGGTAAATTCGGCTTCCAACCAGCATAAGCTGCGTAAAAGTCGCGTGCATCTGAATGCATTCCACGGGTATAAACAAATACACGCCTTAACCAGAGCGAAGCGTAAGCGCAGCGACTGCCGCGTATAGGGAGCGCCGGCTCGGCGCCGGCGCGGGAGAAAAATTTTAATTTGCTATTCACTTTTTGCGAAAAGTATAGTATAATGGTAGGGAACAATAAAACAAAATGCGATGACGGAGAATAGTAGCAAAGCATTGTTTTTGACAGAGAGCCGGCGGCTGGTGTGAGCCGGTAAAAGCGTCTTTGTGAATGCACTCTATCAGCTCATTCTGCGAACAGTCATCAGTAGCAGGATGCGTGATTATCTGCGTTAAAGATACAAAGGGCAGCAGGCTGTACAGTTCGGCTGCTGAAATTGGGTGGAACCACGCTGCGGCGTCCCTTGGGGGATACTGCGGCATTTTTTATTGTGGGGGAGAAACAGATGTTTGAGCAATTGAAAGCAGAGCTGGACTCTATCATGGCGAGAGATCCTGCCGCCAGGAGCCGTGCAGAGGTATATTTTTTGTATTCTGGCTTTAAGGCAGTACGGGATTACAGAAGGGCAAATTGGTTTTTCAGACATAATATGAAGCTGATTGCCAGATGGATTTCCCAGCGTTCCAGACACAAAACCGGAATTGAAATCCACCCCGGCGCAACCATCGGAAAGGGATTATTTATTGACCATGGAATGGGTGTGGTAATCGGAGAAACAGCTGAAATCGGCGATAACTGCACGATCTATCAGGGCGTGACCCTTGGCGGAACCGGCAAGGATCAGGGAAAACGGCATCCTACACTTGGCAATAACGTGCTGGTTGGCTCCGGTGCAAAGGTTCTGGGACCATTCCGCGTAGGAAACAACGCCCGCATTGCTGCGGGTGCGGTCGTATTGACAGAGGTGCCGGATAATGCAACAGCCGTGGGTGTTCCTGCTAAAGTTGTAAGGGTCAACGGAGAAAAAATTGATACTTCTCCTTGTGAGAGCCTTGATCAGATTCATTATACTGATCCGGTTGATGAAAAGCTTACCAGTCTGGATAAGCGGCTGAATGAACTAAGCAGCGCCTTTGAAGAATTTGAGAACGGCGCTGGAATATAATATCAAAGGAGAGAAACAAATGAAAATCTACAATACCATGACAGGTAAAAAGGAAGAATTGAAAACCATCCAGGATGGCGAAGTGAAAATTTACGCCTGCGGACCGACAGTGTACAATTACATTCACATCGGTAATGCCCGTCCCATCTGCGTATTTGACGTACTCAGACGGTATCTGGAATACAGGGGCTATAAGGTCACCTATGTACAGAATTTTACGGATATTGATGACAAGATCATCAAACGTGCCAATGAGGAAAACAGTGATTATAAGACTGTTTCCGAAAAATATATCAAGGAATACCGTACCGATGCGGGAGGGCTGAATGTCCGTGAGGCAACCATTCATCCGAAGGCAACCGAAAACATTCAGCAGATGCTGGATATGATCAGCACGCTGGAGCAGAAGGGCTATGCCTATGCCACCGAGTACGGAGATGTATATTTCCGTACCAACCGTTTCAAGGAATACGGTAAGCTATCTCACCAGCCGCTGGAGGATCTGGAAGCAGGTGCCAGAATACAGATTGGCGAAACCAAAGAGGATCCCATGGATTTTGCCCTCTGGAAGGGTGCAAAGCCCGGCGAGCCTTCCTGGACGTCACCATGGGGAGAGGGCAGACCCGGATGGCATATTGAATGCTCCTGCATGGCAAAACGGTATCTTGGCGAAACAATTGACATCCACTGCGGCGGTCAGGATCTGATTTTCCCGCATCATGAAAATGAAATTGCACAGAGCGAATGCGCTAATGAAAAGCCGTTTGCCCATTATTGGATGCATAATGGCTACATCAATGTAGATAATAAGAAAATGTCAAAATCTCTGGGTAATTTCTTTACGGTACGTGACGTGGCAAAGGAATATGGCTATGAACCGATCCGTTATCTGATGATTTCCTCCCATTACCGCAGCCCGATCAATTATTCCATTGAAATCATCAACCAGTGCAAGGCTTCACTGGACAGATTGTATAACTGCCGTGAGGATCTCAGATTCCTGACGCAGAACAGTGAAGGCAGTCTGAAAGAGGGGGAGGAAGCTGTCAAGACAAAGCTGCTCACACACAAGGATGATTTTATCCGTGTCATGGAGGATGATCTGAACACAGCGGATGCAATCACTGCATTGTTCGAGCTGGCAAGGGACATCAATACGAATCTGAATCCGCAGACAAAACCTTCCCGGGAGCTATGCGAATTTGCACTGTCCCTGTATCAGGAGCTGGCGGATGTGCTGGGGCTTTTATATGTGGAAAAGCAGGAGAGCGTAGATGACGAGATTCAGCAGCTTATCGAACAGCGCACACAGGCAAGAAAGGACAAGAACTGGGCAGAAGCAGACCGCATCCGTGACGAGCTGAAAGCTAAAGGTATTACCATCA
This sequence comes from uncultured Ruminococcus sp., assembly GCA_902783855.1. Classification (GTDB taxonomy): domain Bacteria; phylum Bacillota; class Clostridia; order Oscillospirales; family Acutalibacteraceae; genus UBA1213. The sequence continues at coordinate 136 of CACZSU010000077.1, read as the reverse complement.
AAGACACGCCCAATGGCACCATTATTGTATGATACTTAAAAAATAAGGGGGGAACCACAAGAGGGGCGCCGAGCCGGCGCGCCCGTTGCTCTCAGTCGTATCTTTTGACCCTTCATACTGTTCGGTTCCACTGTGT
>CACZSU010000076.1 GCA_902783855.1 uncultured Ruminococcus sp. | reverse complement strand
TTTGGTGAAAATCTGTGACGGAATAAAGTTATGCTTGCAAAAAAAGTCGTATGGTTGTATAATGGATAAAAGGCTGCGGATGTGTGCGGCGTGATAATCATCATGTAAAGGAGAATGTGTATGAAATTTGTTAAGATTCTGATTGGTATTCTGATCATTGCCATTGCGGGTGCATTGGTGGCAGGTGTGCTGGTTGATAATAAAACCTCTTCTGATATTGAAAACAAACTGAAGGCCATTGAACTGCCGAATGCAACCACTATTGAATCCTCTGTTTCCAGAACCGGCAGATTGTCTGACCCCAACGGTCCGATGGAATTCTATGGCGCTATTCTTTTGCAGAGCAATACCGATTACGGTTCACTGAAGGCCCATTACAGAGATCGTGCCCCTGAAGGTCTGAATTGTAATGTTGTCAGCCTGGCAGAAGCTCCGAGTACGTTTGGTTCTGACTTCCCGGCCGAGCTTCGTTTCAGCTATCATGATAAATCACCGGAGCATTACTATGTTGTATATGCTTTCGGCAAAGGTGAGGAGCCGTTCCCGATGCTGGACTATCGTTCCTATATCGGCTGATATCTGTATTGAAACAGAAAACGCCCTGTCCGTGTAATTGCGGACAGGGTTCTTTTTCGGTTTCAGAGCAAACAGAAAAAGACTGCCGTTCCTTCCGGAAGGCAGTCCCCGATGATGTGGCTTCATCATTTTTCATCTTCGTTTTCTGCAAGAAACTTCTTTGCAAAAGCCATTACTTCTTTCCTCTGCTTGGGGGAAAGATTGCGTACAACAAACAGAAGCTCTACTTCATACTTTGTGGTGGCATGAGTACGGTATTTCAGACTGTCTTCGTCAGCTGGTCCTGAATGGATTTCAGCAACAGCAGCCTCCAGCTCATCCTCAATGCCCTGAAGCAGCTGGGTGTAATTGATATTATATACTTTAGCAATTTTAATGAGTGTATTGATATCAGGTTTGGTTTTGCCGGTTTCATAGTAGGTATAGGTTGAACGCTCAATTTTCAGTCGATCGGCAACCTGCTGCTGGGTGAGTCCGCATTCATGTCTGTAGTACTTTAGCCAGTATGATATCATGCTATACATGGTTATGTACCTCCTGTCCTATTAATTTGATGGTAACCCTCATGTATATTATATACTATTTTAGAACAATAGTCACGTGCTTTCCTTGAAAAACAGAATTTTCCCTGATATTAACAAAAAATTCGTTATCTATTTCGCTTGTTTTGTTGTTTACGGTTATTGATTCAAATATAATTAATAAAAATATTAACATTGTTTTGTATAAACCTGACAATCGTATTATAGGTCAAATCGTGTCTGTTGTCTAATAATGTTTACAATTATAAATTCGGGGACAATTTATCAGCTGCAATAACTCTGTATCAGCTTTTCCGCATCCCGCATGGTGGGAACAATAATGCCCTTTTGCAGCATATCCCTGTCTGCCTTGGGCAGATCATCTGCAAACGTATTGGTCGTGAACAGAACCTGCTCGTCGCTTTCACGGAATATGGCAACCTTTCCTGCAAAAATGGATACGATGTAGCCGTTTTTCTGATTGTATTCGGTCAGCTCCAGCGGAGAACCCTCTCCGGTATCGGTCTTTCCGCCGGACGGATGGGCGGATGCATAGGATGAAATGATAATAACGGAAATCAGAACGCAGCCTGTGACTGCCAGTAGTTTTTTCATTGGTATCAGTCCTTTTTCTTAGTCGGCACTGTTGTCCGGTGTGACAGTACATTTCCGGAACAATGTTTTCTCTGTTCGTATTTTTATCAAAAATTACGTAAATATACATTTTTGAATTGAAAATTTTTGACAAATTCACGGTAATTCAATAAATCATTTCAATTTTAAAAAAACCTGTTCCATTTTCGCTATTTTATGTTATAATAGATTGTGTATAAAATGTCGGAAATATACCATATAGGTTTTTCTGTACAAATGTCCGTATACAGGTATACACTGTTTTTTTGCGGTGAATAATATTTCAGGAGGTAAAATGCGTTTATGAGAAAAACTGACATCAGCCATTTCAGCAATGAAACAGCAGAAGAATCTGCCATTTCGACGGCCAGTACCGTGGAAGGTGTTTTTGCAGCAGCAGGCAAATTCCTTTTGACGCTGCTTTGCATCATGGCAGTGACCGGTGTTGTGGTAGGCGTTTCCATGTTTGTCTACCTGCTCGGTATTGCGAGTGAACCGCTGAATATCAATCTGAGTAAGATTAAACTGAGCCTGACCAGCTTCGTGTACGTAAGAAACGATGACGGCGAATACGAAAAATATCAGGAGCTTTATTCTGACGAAAACCGTGTGTGGGTCAAGTTTGAAGACATTCCCAAGCATATGATCGAAGCACAGGTTGCCATCGAGGATAAGCGTTTCTGGGAACATAACGGCGTAGACTGGTACAGAACGGGCGGTGCTATTTTTACAATCGCTACCGGCAGAACACAGTTCGGTGGTTCTACCATTACCCAGCAGCTCATCAAAAACGTAACGGATGATAACGAAGTGAGCCTTACCCGTAAGCTCCGTGAGATTTTCCGTGCGCTCAAGCTGGAGGACGAATATACCAAGGACGATATTATCGAGGCATACCTCAATATCGTAAACTATGGTGCAGGCTGCCGTGGTGTACAGTCGGCGGCAGATATTTACTTCAATAAACGGATTCAGGACTGCTCTATTGCAGAATGTGCCGCTATTGCCGGTATTACACAGAACCCTGTGGCGCTGAACCCGCTGGATTATCCCGAAAACAATAAGGAAAGACGGGAAACCATTATTGAAGTAATGCACGATCAGGGCAAGATTAACGATACGGAATACCAGCAGGCACTCAAGGATTCGGAAAATATGAAATTCATCGGCTACGTTGTTGAGAACGAGCAGGAAGATGAAAACGAGTGGAACTGGTATATGGACAGAGTGTTCCGTGATGTTGTCAGGGATTTGCAGGCAAACCTCAATGTAGGCGAGGAATATGCCGAAACAATGGTGTACAATGAAGGTCTGAATATTTATTGTGCAATGGATCCCAGAGCGCAGGAAATTGCGGAAAAGAAAATAAGAGAGTGGAAAACACCGACTGACCAGACAATTGACGTCGGTTATGAAATGATGGATTACCAGGGGCGTATTCTGGCTACGGTGGGCAGCCGTTTTGAAAAGGACGGACGTCTGCTGTGGGATAACGTAACGCAGTCTGTTCTGCAGCCCGGTTCTACTATCAAACCGATTTCATCCTACGTGCTGGCGCTGGAAAACGGTATGATCAATTATTCTGCACTGGTTTCGGACAGACCCGTTTCTGACTGGGATCTGGTTGACGGCGAGGTAGTGCCGGGTCCGAAAAACTGGTACAATAAATATTATACCAATCTGACCGTGACCCGTGCGCTGAACCTTTCTTCCAATGCGGCTGCGGTAAGTGTGGTGAATATGGTTGGTCTGGATAACAGCTATCGTTTCCTGACAGAATCACTGAACTTCAAGCATCTTGATCCGGAGCATGACAGTGAAAACCTGTCCGGTCTTTCTATCGGCGGTTTCTACGGCGGAACGACTGTAGAGGAGATTACAGCTTCATACCAGATTTTTGTAAACGGCGGTTACTATTTTGAACCCTATTCCTATTTCAGGGTTGCTGACAATGACGGCAAAACGCTGCTGGATAATTCTGACCGCGGTAAGCCTGATCAGATTATTTCAACCGAATCTTCTACAATTATGAACCGTCTGCTGCACGATGTGGTTAACTCCGGCGGAGAAACCATCGGCTATCGTGCAAAGATTGACGGATGGGATATTATCGGTAAAACAGGTACAACAGACTCATCCTGTGATAACTGGTTTGTAGGCGCTTCACCGTATGCCCTTGCCGGTATCTGGGCAGGTCATGATGTAACGAAGCCGATTGCAACGGCTGAGGAAAATAAGGCACACTATCTGTGGCGTGATATCATGCAGGAGTGGCTGAAAAATAAGCCTGTCAAGAATTATGAGCTTGGCGGCGATGTAGTGCAGCATAATTACAACATCGAGGACGGCGGTCTGACAGAATCCACCGACCCGAAGACAACAGCTGTGGGCTATTATACAACGGATAATATGCCTGGTCCGACAGGTACAGGTCTGAAGAGAACCGAAAGTACTGTGCAGGAAATCAGCTATTATATTGATCCTGCCACACTGCCGGATGAATCCTCCGAAGAATCGGATGAATCGTCTGATGGTGAGGGCGAGGGCGAAGGCGAAACCGGCGAGTCAACCGAGTCACCTGACGGTGGCGAGGAAGGCGGAGAAAGTGAACAGACGGAGCCGATTGATAATGAATACCAGGATCAGAACGACTTCAATGGCGGCGATCAGGGTACGGCAGACCAGACAGACAATACGCCCGAGGAATAAAAACAAGTAACGGAAAGCGGCTGAGCAGCCTTTGAATGATTCAGCCGCTTGCCCTTTTTACAGAAAAATCAGAAAAGCAGGAGGTTTGTATATGATACAGGTAGCAGTAATGGGACATGGCGTAGTAGGTTCGGGTGTCGTAGAGGTACTGGAGCAGCACCGTGATAGTATTGCCAAACGTGCTAAAGAAGAAATCAATATCAAATACATACTGGATATCAGAGAATTCCCGGATAGCCCTTATGTAGAAAAATTCACCAAAAATTTTGAGGATATTCTTGATGACGATGAAGTAAAGGTTGTTGCAGAGGTAATGGGCGGCGTTAATCCCGCATATGATTTTACGAAAAGATGCCTGATGGCAGGCAAAAGTGTTGTAACATCCAATAAAGAGCTGGTAGCAACCAGAGGTGCGGAGCTGCTGGAGGTTGCCAGAGCCAATAACGTCAATTATCTGTTTGAAGCAAGTGTGGGTGGCGGTATTCCGATTATCCGCCCGATTAACCAGTGTCTGGCAGCAAACGAATTCGTTGAAATTGCGGGTATCCTGAATGGAACGACCAATTTTATTCTGACGAAGATGATCAAGGATCAGATGTCTTTTGAAAATGCGCTGAAAATGGCGCAGCAGCTGGGTTATGCAGAAAGAAAGCCGGAGGCGGATATTGAAGGACAGGATGCCTGCCGCAAAATTGCGATTCTGGCTTCATTATGCTATGGTAAGCATATTTATCCCGATCTGGTACATACACAGGGTATTACCAAGATTACACTGGATGATGTTGCCTATGCATCTGCATGGGGCGGTGTAATCAAGCTCATTGGTCAGGTAATGCGTCTGGATGACGGCAGAGTGGATATCTCTGTGGAACCCATGTTTATTGCCAAGGACAGCCAGCTTGCCAATGTGGATGATGTATTCAATGGTATTCTGGTCAGAGGTGACGCAACCGGTGACGTTGTGTTCTATGGTAAGGGCGCAGGTAAGCTCCCGACTGCCAGTGCGGTAGTGGCAGATATTATAGACTGTGTAAAGCATCTGAAATCCAGAAAGTATCTGTATTGGGAGGACGGCGACGCTTCTTTGGTCAAGCCTTACGAAGAAACTGCATTCCCTGTTTTTATCAGGGTCAGAACGCAGGATAAAACGGCTGCTGCCAATCAGGCTGCTGAACTGTTCAGGGATGCAAAGGCACTCAGCCGTGCAGACGAGGCGGCAGATGAATTTGCCTTTACGACAGGCATTATGATGGTAAGTGAGGTATCTGCTGCTATTGAACAGCTGGAAAAGGCTGGTATGACGCTGCTGTCAAGAATCCGTATATCGGATTTATAATCAGATTATCCGACTTGGCTTCGCTGCCCTGAACTGTATCGGAGCCATGACAGATAGAGCATACAATGAAAAAACAATTGGGGGAGAAAAAATGAGTTTAATCGTTCAGAAATTCGGCGGAAGCTCTGTTGCAGATGCCGAGAGGGTCTTTAATGTAGCCAGAATTGTTACCGACACCTACAAAAAAGGCAACAAGGTGGTGGTTGTTGTTTCCGCACAGGGAGATACAACGGACGATCTTATCGAAAAAGCCAACGAGATCAATCCGGATGCTTCCAAAAGAGAAAAGGATATGCTGCTCGCAGCAGGTGAACAGATTTCCATTGCATTGCTGGCAATGGCAATTGAAAAGCTGGGCTACCCGGTTGTATCACTGCTTGGCTGGCAGGCAGGCTTCCAGACTTCGTCTGCCTATACTTCTGCCCGTATCAAAAGAGTCAGAACGGATCGCATTGCCAAGGAGCTTGACAAAAACAATATCGTAGTAGTAGCAGGCTTCCAGGGACTGAATCGTTATGAGGATGTTACAACCCTCGGCAGAGGCGGATCAGATACCAGTGCTGTGGCTATTGCGGCTGCTATGCACGCGGATCTGTGCCAGATTTATACAGACGTAGAAGGCGTTTATACTGCTGACCCAAGGAAAGTGGAAAATGCAAAGATGCTCAAGTGTATTTCATATGATGAAATGCTGGAGCTTGCTACACTGGGCGCACAGGTGCTGAATAACAGAAGTGTAGAAATGGCTAAGAAGTATAATATTGAGCTTGAAGTACTTTCGAGCTTTACACATAAACCGGGTACAATTGTGAAGGAGGCTTCTAAAATGGAAAAGATGGTAATCAGTGGTGTGGCAAAGGATGTAGATGTAGCGAGAGTTTCAGTTCTGGGTGTTCCGGATGAACCCGGTCTGGCATTCAAAATGTTCTCCAGACTGGCAGCAAAGAAGATCAATATTGATATCATCCTCCAGTCCATCGGTCGTGACGGTACAAAGGATATTTCTTTCACTGTTGCGAAGAATAATGCAAAAGAAGCCAGCGAGATTATGGAAGAATACATCAGTAATGTGGGCGGCAAGTCCGTATCCGTTGATGAAAAGGTAGCAAAGGTTTCTATTGTTGGTGCAGGTATGGAAAGCCATGCAGGTGTAGCTACAAAGATGTTTGAGGCACTGTATGATGCACATATCAATATCCGCATGATTTCAACCAGTGAGATCAAGGTTTCAGTCCTGATTGATGAGGATAAGGCAGACGCCGCAGTGAAGGCAATTCATTCCAAGTTCTTTGATGAGGACTGATTGAAATCCTATTGTTGGTGTTCCGGAGCAGGGAGTTACAGCTCATTCAGAGCAGAACTTCCTGCTTTTCTTCCATTATTATCAGCACCGACCGAGCCGACGGGCGAAACACAGCGTTTCTGTCCCCCAAAATTAAAATAGGCGATAAAAAAAGAAAGGAGATCATGTTATGGATAAAATAATCGGATTCAGACGCTATATATGCGGATATGAAGAGTTCGATTTTCAGGAATTGTATAAAAAATGTGATCGGGCAAAGTCCAGACTTCCGGTGAACGTTTTTCTTGTTGAACATAAAAAATATGGCGTTATGCTGATTAATACCGGATGCAGCCGGCTGATGAAGCATAATGCAGTTTCTTTCGCCCGTTATCTGGCGAAAAATGCGGTTTCATTTTCTGATGAGGATGCTATTGACAAGCAGCTGGAAAACGAAAAGCTCGATCCCAGTGTTATCAAAAAGGTACTGCTCACTCATTGTGATCCGCAATGCTGCGGAGGTCTGAAGCTGCTGCCGCAATATGAATTACGCTCAACAGCTCAGGTGCTGACCATGGCGGTGCTTGCGGATCCCTCTGACGGTATTATGCCTTCGCTTATGCCGCCGCTGGAAACACCCAAGGCGGCTGCCGGTATTTTTCAGGGTAAGCATTTTCTGGCTGATTATTTTAAATGGGTGTTCGATGTTTTCGGAGATGGAACGGTTCTGGCGGTCGATCTTTCCGGTCATGCCCGCTCTATGGCAGGCTTCTGTCTGACAGAAAAAAACCTGTTTATTGCTGCAGATGCATCAGTGGATGAAACAGCGCTGGATCAGCATCTCACACCTTCACCAAAGCTGCTGAAAAACCAGTTTTACCCGAAGGATTATCTTTCCGTTCTGGATACCCTGTGCAGGATCCGTCATGATCATCCTGAATTGCGGATCGTGTTCAATCACTCTGAAATAATTCCGGAGGTGATTTGAGGAAATCATAAAATAATAGTTGAAAAATCCGTCATTTTTTGTTATCATTGATATAGTGTTTACCGTATGATAATCGAAACGTTCGGAAAAAGGAAAGGGGCAAATATGATAATGAAGTCTGTTAACTCTCTTAGTAAAAAACTGATTGCGGCAATTGTTGCCGGCGCTATACTGCTGACTCTGCCAATGGCAGGCTGCAATAATCCTTTTGATTCAGGTAAGGACAACGAAGGCAGCAAATCCTCGGATAGTTCGGGGTCTTCGAAAAAAACCAGCGGAGCCAGTGAAGAAAATCTCAACGGAAAAACCGTTATGAAAACAGCGCATTATTCGATTCCGTTTAATGTGTTTGAGTACTTCTATAATGCCCACTATCAGGAATTTGCAAATACGTATGGTTCAGTGATTGATGCAAGCAAGCCGCTGGATGAGCAGTATTATGACAGCGAACATAAAACAAGCTGGAAAGAGTATTTTATTGAAACGGCAAAGGATAACTTTATCCAGATTATGCTTTTTGCAGAATCCGCTCTTAAGGATGGCATGACGCTGACAGATGAGGATAAGAAAACACTCGACCAGGCATTTGCTCAGCTGGAAGAAATGGCTGCACAAAATGGTCAGACAGCAGATGAATACTTTAAGTCTATGTATGGTGATAATATCACTCGTGAGGATGTCCGGAAGATTCAGGAAATGTCTACCCTTGGTATGAAATACAGGGAAAAGGTGCAGAAGGGATGCAAATTTACCGATGAGGAATATGAGGCTGAATTCCAGAAGGATAAAACAGCAAATGAAATTGCGGATTATTATACCTATACATTCGGTTTTGCCAAGCCTGACGATGACGGCACATCTATGATTGTAGATGAAAAGGCTAAGAAAGAGATGAAGGAACACGCTGAAGCACTTGCCAACAGCAAGAATGCAAAGGAATTCAATGACTATCTGACGAAATTCCTCCAGAAGAATCCTTCTATGGTACCGATCAGTGCAGATGATGAAAAGGCACAGTCTTCTCTGACTGAGGCAGAATTTACTTCTGCTCTGAATAGTTATGTGGAGTCCTGCGCTCATCTCAAGGAAGCATACAGCGATTCAAGCGATCTGAAAAAATGGATTTTTGATGAAAGCAGAAAAACAGGTGATACCAAGGTTCAGGAAACAGAAACAGGCTATGATGTGGTTCTGATTGAAAAGCCTATTTATCGTGATGAAACATCTACAAGAAATGTTCGACATATTCTGATTACAGCCGATAGTCTTGTCAGTGCCGGCGAAGCAACTGATACTGCATCTGTAAAGGATGAACAGGTCAAGGCTTATGCACAGAAAATCTATGATGAATGGACGGCAAAGGATACGACAGAGGAGCATTTTGCGGAGCTTGCCAATACGTACAGTACTGACCCCGGCTCCAATACCAATGGCGGTTTGTATGAAAATGTCACACAGGGAACCATGGTGCCTTCCTTCAATGACTGGATGTTTGATAAAGCCCGCAAGCAGGGAGATTCCGGTATTGTGAAGACAGATTACGGCTATCATATCATGTATTACGTGGGAACCGGTCTGAAGGTATGGCAGGTCAGCATTCATAGTACACTTGTCAGCGAAAAGGTGAAAGCAGCTTTCGAGGAAATGAAGAAAACGATTCCGATTGAATATGACAGAGATCTGATGAATAAAGTGAATATTACCATAAAAGAGGAGGCAAGCGAGGAGGAATCCAGTGCTGCTAACCTTGCCAACTGATGTCAGCCGTACGGTTGTCTGACAGCAGAAGTGAAATGATAAACGGACATGGTCAGTGGACTGTGTCCGTTTAAGCTAAATAGGGGGGCGAATGATGTGATACTGCCATCCTTATAACAGGTCCAGTGAGGCAAAACCTCTGATATAATCAATAATCAGAACAGAAAGGAGCAGTCAGTATGTATGAGGAGCTGAAAAAGATAATAGAAGACAGTCATAAGATTGTGTTCTTTGGCGGGGCAGGTGTTTCCACTGAAAGCGGTATACCGGATTTCCGCAGCGTAGACGGGTTGTATCATCAGAAGTATAAATACCCGCCTGAAACCATTCTCAGTCACAGTTTTTTTATGACGAAGCCGCAGGATTTTTATGATTTTTATCGAGAGAAAATGATCTGTACCTCTGCAAAACCGAATAAAGCGCATCTTGCGCTGGCAAAGCTGGAGGAACAGGGCAAGCTTCTCGGGGTGGTGACCCAGAACATTGACGGATTGCACCAGGCAGCCGGCAGCAAGCGGGTATATGAGCTGCATGGTTCGGTGATGCGGAATTATTGTATGAAATGTCATCATTTCTACGATCTGTCCATCATTACAGAAACAACGGGCATCCCCCGCTGCAAATGCGGAGGGATAATCAAGCCTGACGTTGTCCTTTATGAAGAAGGATTGGATGATGAAACGGTTACCGGTGCTGTCAAGGCTATTTCACGCGCTGATGTACTGATTGTCGGCGGTACTTCGCTGAATGTATACCCTGCCGCAGGCTTTTTGAATTATTTCAATGGCAATAAAATCGTGCTGATCAACAAATCTGAAACCAATTTTGACCGTCATGCAGATGTTGTTATCCGTGACCCCATCGGAGAGGTGCTTTCTCAGGTCGTTGAATAATTTTATAGTTTCGTATAGAACAACAGCAAAATAAAAGGGACCGCATGAACGAGGGGGTTCATGCGGTCCTTTGTGGTTTTAATAGAGTGATTTTGAAGGATTACAGGACAGAAACGGTGAAGGAAGAAGTAGCTGTCTTGCCTGTATTATCCTTTACTACAACCTTGATGTCATAGGTTGCGGTCGTTTTTAGCGTCAGGGTGGCAGTAGTGGCGCTGCCGAATGCGGTGCCGCTGGTACTCCAGGAGCTGCTGTCTGACTGTTTGTAGTAGAAAGCATAGGTGTACGGAGATGTGCCGCCTGTGGCTGAACCGGTGATCTTTACGGAACCGCCGGCAGAAATTGCCTGCGCACTGATTTTAGAGGTATTTTTCAGTGTGGTTGAGGTGGAAGATGAGCTTTCCTTAACGGAACAGCTGAAGGTCTTTGTAGCAACCTTTCCAGCGCCGTCCATTACCAGAACCTTGAAATCATAGTAACCAGCAGCTGTCGGTGTTACCTTTGCAGTTGAGGTTGTGCTGAATTCAGTACCCAGTACATTCCATTTCTGGTTTTTGGTTCTCTTGAAGTA
>CACZSU010000075.1 GCA_902783855.1 uncultured Ruminococcus sp. | reverse complement strand
TTACTCTCATGTCGGCACCTCCCGGTATTTCGGAATAATTTAGCCTCCCTCAAAAAAGGCACAAAAAAATAAGCCCCCTCTGAGGTACTATTACTATACCACATAAGACGGCTGTATGTCAAGCACTTTTTTCAAATTTTCCTAAGGAAATACGCATTTTTTCTTTGCTCCGGAGGGAACACATCCCCTGCGAGGGATGCGCCCCCAAAGCCTTTTCTGAAAACCGGATTGCTATTCATGCATAGTACAGGATCATTCCCCTGTGCATTGAAACTTTTCTGGTTCCACATCTTACTGCATTCCGTTCAGCGTTTCTGCCATAATGCCCCTGGATTTCTTTTCCTTTTCCGGCTTGATTTTTTTACCCCGCAGGTTACGGGCGGCACGGGTAATTTTCCGGTCATTTTCCGAGAAAGATGCGACCAGCTGATCAAAAATACCCTCATCCTCCACACTATTGAGCAGCAGATAGGTAATAATACCCTTTGTATCCAGATCACCCTGTGTATACAGAGCAGCCAGACCCTGTGAGATTTTTTCAAGTTTCCGCTCATTTGCCTGCTGCACCATTTCTGCAAATTTCGGTACAATTTTTTCCTGCGCAAAGGTCACACCGCGGAATTCCTCATAATGTGCCTTTTCATAGGCGATCTCATCCTTCAGCTGAGGAAAATACGTTACCATTCTATTTGCAAGGAACAATGGATCCACATTGTTTTCGCCGTCTTTTTTACGTTTCTTCTGTTTACGGGCAGCGCCTGTCTGTTTAGGGCCGCGAATGGTTTCCGCAAAATCATCGCCGATGCTTTCTGCTTCCCGGTTACCATCGCTTTCGGGGTCGAACAGCCATGTTGCAAGTATTCTCCAGTCGTTATCAGGAACACCGTCCTCCACTGCACAGGAACGCAGCACAACACGATTGTTAGAAAACGTATAAACAATACTATAAGACATCTCACCCACGTACAATGCCGTCAGCTCGTCAGCAGAGTCTGCCACATTTTCACGCTGGTACCCTTTTGAAAGCAGCGGTCGTTCTGCACGGCTGGTAATAATCTGAAAAGCACTATTAATATCCATTGAATGATTGCTCCTTTATTCCTGATTATGGTGCCTCTGATGGCACACTTCTGTCAATGAGAATTATTATATCATGGATTCTGCAAAAAGACAAGCTATTCGTTTCTTTTCACGGAAATCAATTTTTTGACTGGTCCGCTTCCCTACTCCCCTTTTCCATCAGAAGAAAAGAAGTATAATGGCAAGTACCAGACCAGCAGCACAGAATATGACGCTTTTTTCCATAAAGAGATTAGTCAGTAGTGTACCGATGACAGCACCGATAATGAAAAACAGTACAATCGCATAGAATTTCAATGCTGTGCGCAGGTCTGTTTTATTTTTGCCGGAAGCATATTTTGACATAGCTTCTACCCCGCTGCGCAGATTGCCGGTACACATGGTTGTTGCACAAAAGATTCCTCTGAAACGGCGGAAACTCTGCACCTGCAGGGAGCATACGAAGGAAATCAGAACATTGGCGATTGTCTGATAGCGGATACCGTATACAGAGCCCTGCGGCAGAAAAGAAACCGTTATAATGATAGCAAGCTCTAAAAGCAGGATATATTGCTGCCATAGGATTCTGCCGCCGTCCATTCGTTTTTTGATATATTCAGACAAGGCAATACCGATTATAAAAGCAAGAATAGGCGGAATATAGGATAGTGCTCCCAACAGATTGCCTGAGGCAAGATGAATAGAGAACAACATGATATTGCCCGTCTGAGCATTAGCAAACACCTGCCCTCTTGATATATATGTATAAGCATCCAGATATCCGCCCACAATCGCAAGAATGGCACCTATAAGGAACGTTTCCGGATTATGCTGTTTTCGTATTTCTTTCATAGCCATCAACTCCGCTATTATAATACCATACTAAAAAAATAATTGCAATTACTCTCTGCGGCGACCGCCGCTGGCTGAACGCGATAGTCGCTCCGCTCTGGTTATAACCTGAACATATTTACACCCGCGGAATACTTTCATCTGCACACTGCTTTTTCGCAGTTTATTCAAAACGTCAATTACTCTTTTTGCCAGCTATGTTTCACACTAACGCGGTTGATAAAAGCACATTATTTGATATAATTATAAAAAACAAAGGAGAGATACTGTAAATGATCGGTGACCAGATAAAAAAATATCGTTTAAGAAAGGGTATTACGCAGGAAGAACTCGGGAAAACCGTTGGTGTTACAACCCAGGCAGTTTCCAAATGGGAAAGAGGCGGTGTGCCGGATGCGGAGATTATACCGTCTATCGCTGACACCCTCGGGGTGACAACAGATATGCTTTTCGGACGGGGCAGTACTGCTACGACAGAAAATACCATTATCAAAGAGTTATGCCTGCTTAACGACAGCAATGCAAGATTCAAAAAAGCATTTTCACTTTTGTATGCTATAGGAACAGGGCTGCCGGGACTGGAAACAGACGGCATCAAAGAAGATGAACTGGAGAATATCAGGACGAAAAATGGACTCAGCTATTATGCAAGAATGTGTGTGGATGAGGGTATTATTGACGCAAAAATGAATACCGACAGCAGGTATTTCTTTATGATGGGCGAGCCGGAAAACGGTCTTGCAAATTTTTTTCAGGATCCGGACGCACTCACGGGTGTCTTTTCCCTGTTTTCCGATAAGGATATTCTGAAAATACTATTCTTTATGTACAGCCGGCAGAATTTTCCCGTTTCACTTTCTGTTATCGCTTCAAAAACTGGTATCGAAATCAATAAAGCCGAAGTTCTGATGACAAAGCTCTGTGACCATCATCTCGCCTATTGCTCATACACTGAAACCGATCAGGGAAATCTGAAAACCTACACCTTCTATTATGTATATCGGCAACAACGATGCAGACGGGGGTGCCTATGCAGGAACAATCTATAATGCATTGGCAAGCGGCGGCTATCCCAAGTATCGGATTGTTGCCGACAAATATAACGCCGGGGAGCACTTCGTTGCCTACTGGCGTAATATATATCCCGAATTTCTTGAGGCAATGTTTACCCATAAGGTGACCGGTCTGACGTCCGGGGCATTGATAGATGAAGCACGGCTGGCAATGGAAGAAACAGAAGTCAGCACAAAATCAGCAGGTCCCGGCGGGGATTATGTCTATTTTGACAACAGCAAGACAAAATGGAAAAAGGTTTATGCTTACTGGTGGGAAAGCAACTTTGCCACCACGACCAACAAGAAAACAGGCGAAGTCTACGGAAAAGAATGGCCTGGTCTGCCCATGGAACAGGTCGGGGATACAGATATTTACAGGATTGTGATTCCTGTGGGAGCGGATAAGATGATTTTCAACACAGGTATCTCCAATGAAGAAATCAAGAACGGCACACAGTCCTATCAGACAGCAGATCTGCACTTTGATGAAAATGTCAATGCCGGTCAGATTTATCAGATTGATCTCTCTCAGGAAGCAACCCATGGCAGAGGGGTGGAGAAGACAAAATTCACCTATCCTGCCGGAGCATGGTCGGATTATCAGCCCTGATCGAATAAAACAAATAACGTCGAAAGCCGTGCAGCTCATGTGTCTGCACGGCTTATTCTGAATCTGTTTTCAAAGTCTTACGCACTTACGATACAGTGATCAATCTTTATAATCTGTCCATTCGCCTTCCGGATAACGGAACTTTGTCTTTTCAGCTTTGCCTGTACCCTGTATCGGCTCAACGGAAGTGTTGATCTTATATATCTTTCCGGAATGATTTACATTAGAGAAAGGCAAGTCAGCTGTCTGATATGCAACAACACCTTTTGCAACATCTATATCCGTAACACCAGAGCTGAAAATGATATTGGTTACGCCAACCGGTACCGGCATTCTGTACAGATCGGTTCCTTCTACCTTTTCCATTGGATAACCGGGCCATGCTGCGTATTTCTTATCAAATACTTCACCGGTGACTTTATTGACAGGTTGTCCGCCCCAGAAGTAAGCATAGACCTTTTCCCACTTGGTTTCGCTGTTGTCATAGAAAATATAATTCTTTATGTGATCCGGTCTTGTATCGTTTTCGATTTCCTGATCGGGTCTTGCAAGATTCGGGTCAAGCGCCGGATGCAGTTTGGATTTGTCAATGTATGCAACCGGTTCGCCGGATTTCACTGCCGCTAATCTGTGTGTAAACATAGCCTCAAGGAACTGAGGATAAATGCCGCTCCATCTTGGCACCTCGTGTTTGCCCGGCTCATACTTACAGAACACAAGCTGATCCTTCGGATACCCTGATTTGATCAAAAGATTGTTCATCATCTCGGAAAAGGCACCATTATCGTTATAATAGCTACCATCGTACATAAAAATAAACGGGAGATTCTTTTCTTTCAGTTTAGGCGTAAGATAATTTGTCCACAATTCTTCATTTCCTACGCTGAATGTAGATGACAATGCACCAAGCGTACCGAAGGTTTCAGAATGCTCCAATCCGATATAGAAGGATGCAAGTCCGCCCAAAGAAGAACCGCAGATGCTTCTGTGCTCCGCATCTTTATAGACATTATAGTTTTCTTCCACATAGTTTACGACCGTATTGCTTATGAAATCGCCGAATTCCTTAGCCATGAATTGGGAACCGGACTTCTTTTTCATTTCTTCAGAAAAACCAATATCCGGTACAAGCTCATCGTCACGTGAGTACTTTCCTTCATCAGATCCCATCGTTTCCACGCAGACGAGAATTGCCTTGTAATCTGTTACATCCATCATAGAAGTTACGTGCTGGGCAACACTCCAGCTTCTGTTGTTGCCGGGATCCAGCTCTGCGTCAATAACGGTCTGACCATCCAGCATATAAATGACTGAATATTTATCGGCTGCATTTGCGTCATAATTTTCCGGAGTCCAGATATGCACATTCTTGTCAAACCCGTTGAATTTAAGCGCAACGGTTTTATATTCAGGCTTTTCAACATACACTCCGTCCTTTTTACAAGGGAGAAGCTCTCTCTCATAGAGATACCATGCTTCTGTAAAGGTATTGAATGTTACATCCAGTGTTTCACCGCCATTATAAGAAAGGTGGAACATATTGTATGCCGATGGATCACCTTCACAGGTATAAGTAAAGCAGGCATCGTCTTCCCCCACTTTGGTCATTTTGACCTCTTCTGTCTTTCCGCTTTGCGTATTATAGAAAACAGCGGTCATTTCTGGGGTTTTTTCTGCATCCCGTATAGTAAGCGTATAGTTTTTCACTTCAGATGTACCACCTTTTCCATCTTCCGGCTGAGTGCTCTGTTTGGTCACCGGGCTGTTTTCATCGGGCTTACTTTGGTCAGTCCCTGCACTCTGCTGAGCGGCTGTGCTTTCTTCACCAGTCTTGCTTTCTTCGTTCTGTCCGCACGCCGTCAAGACTGACAGACACATGGCCGTTGACAGGATACCTGCGAGAATACTTTTTGTTTTCATTGGTTTTTCCTCCTCGTATTTTTTGTAAAACAGGACATTATCGTTGGATACCTGTACGCTGCTCTGTTCTTTACCTGATTCTATAATAAACGATTGGTTGAGCAATTACAATCAATTCTTTGATTGCTTATACAATTGTAACGACACAAATTCAACGATTTGTTGACCAAAGCGGTTTGCCGCACTTAAATCTGACGCTGTTCACACAAACAATTCATGCATAAAACAGGCAAATCCGCCCGGCAAAATAATCCGGGCGGCTGTTTTTTACAGGCAAATGGTCATATACGGAGGTATGCAGAAGATATCCTCCTTGACACTGAGGTTCCGGGGATGGATAACATAACACTCTCCTATCCTCGCCTTGTATTTTTCCTTGAAGCGTTTCAGTGATTCGATAGAATACCGCTTTCCTGATTTGACCTCAATAGGATACATTTTGTATTTCAGCTTGCTGTTATTGGAGATCAGAAAATCAATTTCGATATCGTTACGGTGCTTTTCAGCGTTATAATGTGTATAGAAATACAGCTTGTGACCGTTTGATGTGAGCATCTGTGCAATAGCATTTTCGTAAAGCATACCCTCATTCATATTCAGCTGATCACCAAGTATCTGTTTATAGACCTCATCTTCAAGCAGTTCGTTTTCGTCAAAAGCGTGGCTGACAAGCAGACCTGTATCACCCAGATAGCATTTTACATAGGATCTGTTTTCATTAATCGACAATCCGACATTCGGGTCATTGCATAGAAAACACTCATTTGAGATCATAGAATCCGAAAGCCAAAAGAAGGTTTCTTCATACTGATCTGATGTACTGCCTTCGGAGACGGCATTGAAAACTACTCTTTTCTCATGCTGTGACAGCAGCCCCGGTATCTGATCAAATATCGCAAGAACTTTGCTCCTGTACCTTGCATCAATTTTCATAATGTCACTGCGGTAAAGGGCAAGGATGTCACGCTTTTCAATATCGGCTGTGTC
>CACZSU010000074.1 GCA_902783855.1 uncultured Ruminococcus sp. | reverse complement strand
CTTGTGGTTCCCACCTTTGGTCTACCAACTAGTGATTGTCATAATAGCATGACCGGCGAATGCCGATACAAAAGCTGCGGGGCTGTTCGCCAATGCCTCTGCCACACAACGGAGTTCCAAAGCTGGCGGGCGCAGATTTTAACTGAGAGTGTGCGACCCCGGCGGCGAATGACGATACAGAAGCTGCGGGGCTGTTTTGTAACCTTCCCTTTTTTCTGATCAAAACAAACACTTTGTGTAATATGAATAAAAAATTTCTTCCGGATTTTAAAAAGTATACGAAATTACAAATAACTGTGTACAAAAAGAAGGTTTGAGTGTATAATGTAAATTAGAGTAGTTTGTATTTTTTGGCTTCTGCGGCTGTCAGGTTTTCTCTGTGCTGCAGGAATGCTTTTCCGTTTTCGGATAGTTTGCCTTTGCACTGAAAGCGGCAGAGTACTCTATTCTCGTACAAAGGAGCGAATGAAGTTGAAGAAGATGCTTGTGGCGGATCATATCGAAATGAATAAGTCGATTATCCATGAAATATTTGCATCTGAATATGAAATAATCCAGACCAGCGGCAGTGAACTGACTTTTCAGTTAATGACCCAATATAGAAACACACTTTCTATGATTATGATTAATGAGGATATTGCCAGAAATTTCAGTAAGGATATTGTAAAAACACTTACAAATCTGAAGCTGTTTGAAAACGTACCGGTGCTGCTGGTACTGAATCAGAACAGCGCACGCATGAAACAGATGAATATTGATCTGCCATTCAGCGACGTGGTGTCCTCGCCTGTCAATCCCTATGTGATACAGAAACGAGTGGCGAATCTGGTGGAGCTGTATTCTCATAAGTGCGAGCTGGAGGATCTTGTTCAGAAACAAACGGCAAAAATACTTTCACAGAATAAGGCACTGAAGCTCCAGCAGCGTAAAATCAATACCATCAATAATGATATGCTGGATACTCTCAGCACCGTTATCGAATACCGTGACGTGGAATCAGGCAGACATATCCACCGTATAAAAAAATTTACGGAGGTAATGCTGCGGCAGCTGGCCGTCAGATATCCGAAATATCGTATGACAGAGGAAAAAATTAATCTGATTGCCTCCGCATCCTCCCTGCATGATATCGGTAAAATCGCTATCCCTGATTCTATCCTGCTCAGCCCCCGCAGACTGACCTATGATGAATTCAAAATCATGAAGGAGCATACCGTCAAGGGCTGTGATCTGCTGAATCAGCTTGACAGCGTGGAAAGAAATGAGTACTTTACTTATTGCTACGATATCTGCCGTTATCATCACGAAAAATATGACGGCATGGGTTATCCTGACGGATTGAAGGGCGATCAGATTCCGATCTGGGCGCAGGTTGTGTCCGTGGCAGACTGCTATGATGCACTGACCAGCGAACGTCCTTATAAGGCGGCTTTCTCACATGAACAGGCGGTTGAAATGATCCGCACGGGTGCCTGCGGCGCTTTTTCGGACGAAATGATGGATTGCTTTTCTGCCTGCCTGGATGAATTTAAAAAGCTGGCAGCGGAATATGCGGATATCAATCATGCTGACAGCAGCGTTGCCAAAGGGGATGAAAAACGACTGACAGAGGATACCGAACAGGAAAGCAGAGATATCTATCGTAAGATGGACAGGGATGACCTGATTCGTACAATTGAAAACCAAAAGCTGGAAATGCTTGAAACCCGCAAAAAGGACAGCGAGATTCTGAACAGAGTGTCGGATTATGTATTTGAGTACGACCTGCAGAAGGATATCGCAGAGGAGCATAAGGGCAGCTTTCAGACACTGTTCGGCTATGCACCGAAGAATTATAAGGAAGCAATGATGCTCTTTTCAGAGCTGGTTGCTGAGGAATACAGAAATAAATACCAGCGTACCTTCCGTCTGGAAAATGTACATAATGAAATACGGCGGGGTAATGAACGGATCGTTCTGGAATGCCCCATGAAGCTGGGCGGGGATATCTATGTTGCAGTGCGGTGTACGGCTGTGCCAATTTTGGAAAAAGATACCATTGTCAGAATGTACACCAGTATCCAGACATTGAATTACAGCACCGTTACGGCAGGGCTGGGTGAAATCATGACCGACCGTGACCCGGTGACGGGACTGTGGAATTTCAATGGTCTGCGTAACGAGATCGAGGATTTCCTGCAGAATACCGGCAAAAAAGGCAGTCATATGCTGATGCTGATTGATGTGGACGGTTTCCGCAGTATCAATCGTCAGACTGGCTACCGCTTCGGTAACGAGATTCTGAAAGATATCGGCGATATTCTGCGACAGCAGTTTACCGATAATCATATTATCGGCAGGGTAGAGGATGATAATTTTATTGTCTTCGTTAAGGACTGCCCGAAGCGCGAGGAATGCCTGGCACAGGTGGATACCATTTTCCGCAAGCTGCATAAATCCTATACCTTTAATGAAAAGACTTATCCTGAAATTACCGCCTGTATCGGTGTGGCGGACTATCCGCGCTATGGTGCCAGCTTTGATGAGCTGTTTGCCGCTGCTTCCAAGGCGGTTGATATTGCCAAGATCAACGGTAAGGATATGTATCTGTTCTATAACGAGAATATGCGTGAAAGCTGGGAGCTGAGCACTTTCAACAGGGAACGGGAGCTGGATAATCATGTAATTGATTTTGAACGCCATTTTGTTCCTGTCAGAGATAGCGTGACCGGTATGGTAATCTCCTATGATATCGTTGAAACTTCACCTGACCAGAATGAGGAATACGATTTTGACGAAGTATACTCCTCATTGTACAACAGCAGCAATATCACTGCTGTCAGTCTGAACAGCCTGCGCCGTATCTTCTCTATGATCTATAGTCTGGAGCAGGAGGGAGTTGTGCTGCCGTTGTTCACAGTGACAACCATGTTCAGCGGCGGTGACTGTGAGATTGTGATCAAGGCAATAGAGGATATCCTGTCCTTCTATCCTATAAATTGTAAGAATGTCTGCATCAATATCACGCAGGATATGCTGACACAGATGGATATGCGTCAGATCGGCGAATTTGTTGATTTTCTCCGCAGCTGCGGCTTTGAGGTTGGCGTCTATCATGTGGGTATGCAGTCGATCAATACCAAGGTATTTACCAAGCATTTGTTTAACCGTGTCACATTGTCAGGTACTTTTATCAGCGATATTGAAGATGGGTTGATTCCCATCGAGATTCTCATTTATCTGCTGGAATGTTTTGCCGGACTGGGATGCTATACCTGTATGCCGCTTTCTGTGGACGAGGGGATTGTGCGGGAAATTATTAAAAAGACGGATGTACCGTTTGGTATCCATAGCCCCGAGTTTATGAATGTGGAAGAATTCCGCAGTCAGATGGACAAGACTGAGGAGGAATCGGCGGCTTTGCCGGCATTGGAATCGGGAAGAAAGTCTTCACTGGTTATCAGCGATAAGCTGTATGACGAAATTCTGGAGCAGACAAAATCCTTCCTGTTTGAATGGATACCTCGTCTGGATACGGTGAAGTTTTCCGGTTCTTTCGAGAAAATGTATGGCTATAAGCCGGCAACCTTTGAATTCCTGAAAAATATCCGTACATCCGGTTTGCTCCATTCGGATGATATCAAGAAATTTATCGAGAAAATTCACTACGCACGTTCGGAAAGCGATGATTCGGAATGTCTGGTCAGAGTTTACAGTGCAAAAACGGAAAGCTATGTATGGAACCGGATTCATTTTGTGGCTGTCCGTAATGCGGCTGGTATTCCCGCCAAGATCATGGCAGTCTGTGCGGATGTTTCAGAGGAACGTTCAACGCTCAGCGAGGATGAATCCAGAAAGGACAGAGCGGATTATATTACCAATCTGTATAACCGTACGGCAGCTGAAAACAAGATCAAAAGCTATCTGTACGATGAAGGGGCTTCAGGCAGTCATGCACTGCTGATTGTAGATATCTGCGGCTATGACAGGATGGAACAAACCTTTGGAAAGGTGTTTGCCAATGCTGTTCTGAAGGAAACGGCAGGTCATGTCCGTGAGCTGTTCCGTGACAGTGATATTATAGGTCGTGTCAGTGGCTCCCAGTTCATTATCTTTGTCAAGGGTCTGAGCAGCCGTCAGAAGCTCACTGAAAAAGCAGAAACGATTCGTGCTGCTGTTAACCATACCTACAGCAATGATCAGGAAGAAATGTCTATCACCGGTAAAATCGGTATCAGTATCTATCCGGATGACGGACAGTCCTATGAAGAATTATACGATTCAGCACAGAAGGCATTGTATTTCTCCAAGCATAGTCTTTCCGGCTTTGCCAAGTTTGCTTTTGAGGATAATACGCCCCGTCTGCCTGAATAGTATTGTACAGATGCTCTGGGGGAGACCGTTTGTTCCCGAACAAAGGGTTATCCCCCAGACCCTTTTCATAAAAAGCGGCTAGCCGGTGGGCGAGAACGACGGATACAGGTCATGCCCACACGTGAGAGTCTGGGGTGAAGCGTCACGCTGATTGCCTGTTGTGGATGATAAACGCAAAAAAACAGCCGTATTGTGCGGCTGTTTTTATTTGCGGAATGTAAATGTAAAATTATTGAATCGAGCTGTCAAGATAATGTTCGAGTTCTTCCTCATCTCTCCTCTGCTTTTCCTTGAAGATGAGAAACGCGGTTACCGCAGCAGTAATAGCAGCGATTCCTCCGATAACAGAGATCAATACAGTGAACAGTGATTTACTCATAAGGTAATACCCCCTTTTCTAAAGATACAATAGCACTCAAAAGCCTGCCTTACGCTTCCCTGTACCATTTCCGGCAGCGGGGAAGAACATATAGCCAACACTTTGTGCAAGATTGTTCAGCAAATAACAGGCAGCACAATGGCTGTCTGACTGAAAATACCTTGCATACAGTATAAAACTTTTTATCAAAAAAGTCAATGTTTTTATAAAATTTTTGTACAGGTTTTGGGCGGTACACCCTGATCCAATACAAGCCAAGCCCACGTATGGGTGCTGATACGCAGAAGGGTTAATGAATCTGACTGAGAGAAGCGACGCCGGTTGTATTATTTTTGATTGTGTGATGACCAGGATAAATTCCCGGAATTCACGGGAAAAATAAAAAGCAGAACAACGTCCTGCTTTTTAAAATATAGAAATTTCAGCGGATCATGCACCGGCATTGAGCTTGCGGGCAAGAGAAGATTTCTTTCTCGAAGCAGTATTCTTCTTGAGGATACCCTTAGCAGCAGCCTTGTCGATCTTTTTGATAGCAACACGAACAACCTGTTCCTTATCGGCAGCATTGCTCTCAATAGCAGCATTCGCCTTCTTGATATCTGTTCTCATAGCACTTGTGAAGTTCTTGTTGTAAGCTGTTTTAACAGCAGCAACCTTAACACGCTTCTTCGCAGATTTAATATTTGGCATAGTTCCACCTCCCTGGACCATAATTGCGTACAGTTAATATTATCATTATTTACGAAAAATTGCAATAGTTTTTTTAAAAAAATTTCAGATTTTTTTTAATCTTAACGCTTTGTAAATATATCCGGTACTTTGTTTCAATGTTTTATATAATTTGTCCAAACAGTCGCCTCAGGAAGAAATACAGATACGCATTTCTGATGCCGGACAGGTAAATATTTTATGATTCTGTATTTTTGTTATGGATTTTTTGAAATAGTTGTGTTACAATAGTAAATTAGTGGCAAAGCATTTGCTGTGCTGCGAGAACCTGCAATTGAGGAGGAGATCAATGGTCAATTTACGTTCGCTCCGGAAATTGAAACAAAACTATTGCCTGCAAACCTTCTTATGGGCTTTGGGGCTTTCGTTTCTGTTCTTTCTTCCGTGGATTATTTACAATCATGGATACTTTTTCTTTTATGGAGATTTTAACGTCCAACAGATACCGTTCTACCAGATGATACATGACAGTATCCAGCATGGCAATATCGGCTGGAGCTATACGACAGACCTGGGCGCCAATATTATAGGTTCCTATAGCTTCTATATGCTGGGCAGCCCGTTTTTCTGGCTGACAATGCTGTTCCCAAGTGATGCTGTACCGTATATGATCGCACCTATGCTGATGCTCAAATTCGCTTTTGCGGCACTGTGCGCTTACCTGTTTATGCGGCGCTATGTGAAGGAACAGCGGTTTGCTATGTTCGGTGCCATACTGTATGCGTTTTCGGGTTTTGGTATCTATAACATTTTCTTCAATCATTTTCATGAGGCAATGATTACCTTCCCGCTGATGCTGGCAACGCTGGATATGCTGATCTATGATAAGCGCAAGGGCGTTTTTGCTGCGTCTGTTTTTCTGGCAGCGGCTGTCAATTACTATTTCTTCGCAGGTCAGGTGATCTTTATCATCCTGTACTGGATTTTCAGAATGGCAACCAGAAGCTACCGGATGTCTATTGTGGAATTTATCCGTCTGGCATTTGAGGCTGTTACAGGCTTTCTCGCAGCAGGGATTATTGTCGTACCCGCTATTTTTGCGATACTGCAGAATGACCGTCTCAATAATTACCCCCATGGCTGGGGCGCAATTGTCTATACCAGCGAACAGCGCTATGTACATATCCTCGAGAGCTTCTTCTTCCCGCCGGATATGCCTGCATATGCCAACTTTACACCGGATTCCAATGCAAAATGGGGCAGTGTGGCAGGCTGGCTGCCGCTGTTCAGTATGGTGGGTGTGTTCACCTTCAGCTCGTTGAAAACCAATAAATGGCTTAAAAAGCTGATTCCGATTTTGTTTATTATTGCGCTGGTACCTATTTTCAACAGTATTTTCCAGCTGATGAATTTCTCCTACTATGCAAGATGGTACTATATGCTGACGCTGATGCTGTCAATGGCAACGGTTCTTTGTCTGGACAGAGAGGATACAGATTATAAGCCTGCCCTGATCAGGACGTTCCTGATTACGCTGACGATTTGTCTGCTGATCGGCTTTATTCCCGAGGATGCATGGGACGATGCGGGCAGCAAGCATGAACTGGGTCTGGAAAAATACAGTGACAGATTCTGGGTATGGTGCGCTATTGCCTTTATTGGTCTGGCGGCACTGGTAATTGTGCTGACGCTGCGCAGAAATAAGAAGTGGTTTATCCGTATTACCGCTATTGTGCTGTCTGTGCTGATTGTGGGCTATTCGACCGTGCTGATCGGCGTGGGAGTTACCAATGCAAGCTATAAGTATGACCATATTTACGGAGATGCTATTCAGACAAGAGGAAAATTCAATAAGGAACTGCCCGATCTGACCTCTGTCCGTTCCGATTTTTACGAGGAAATGGATAATCTTGGTATGTACTGGCAAATACCGAATATACAGGCGTTCCAGAGTATTGTGCCGGGTTCCGTAATGAATTTCTATAATTCGGTCGGTGTAGAGCGTAATGTTGCGTCCCGTCCTGAAACAAAGGTTTATGCGATCCGCAGTCTGCTGTCTGTCAAATATTTGTTTGATTATAACGATGACCATAAGGATTTCCGTGGGAGTGACGGCAATACCGTCATGACAGGCTGGAAGCAGCTGATGGATAAGTATGACTATACCGTGTATGAAAACCTGAATTATATTCCGTATGGCTTTGTCTATGATGAATACATTACGCAAACAGAGTACTACAGGGTTTCTGAGGATGACAGACATCTGCTGCTGATGAAGGTACTGGTTGTGCCGGATGATGAAGTGAGAAGGGTCAGAGGTATTCTGAAGCATCACAAAAATGTATCGGATATCCTGTATACCGAAAGCGAATTCATCAATGATTGCCGCGAGAGAAGCAAGCTGGTATGCTCCGATGTGAAATTTGAGGATAACCGTTTTACTGCGAAGTTTGCCTGCGATATGACGGACAGATATGTATTTTTCAGCGTTCCGTATGAGGATGGCTGGAGTGCTACGGTCAACGGTGAGCCGGCAGATATTCTCAATGTGAATATCGGTTTTATGGCTGTCAGGGTTCCCGGTAACCAGACTTCGGATATTGTGTTTGAGTACCATACTCCCGGTGTAGGAATAGGTGCTGCTGTAACCGGTGCTGCTGTCGTACTGCTGGTTGTGTATATGATACTCTGGAAGGAGCCGATCAGGCGCAGAAAGAGCGTTGCGGGCTATTATGCAGAGGACGATGAAGAAATACATGATATCGACCCGTTTGCGGAGGATGCGGACGAGGCAGAGGTACAGTCTGAGGAAGCGGTTCCGGCAGAAGAACCTCAAACGGAGGAGCAACCGGAAGAAGCCGCCGCTGAGGATACGGAGCAGTCTGATGATGTGGTTCCCACAGAAGAAGCGGCTGCAAAGGATGAAGTGCAGTCCGATGATGCGGTTCCAGCAGAAAAACCACAGAAAAAGGAACCGCAGCTTGAAAAGAATCAACGTAAAAAGATGGATAAATAATGCTTTTACAGAAAGTCCGGCACGACAGATGTTGTGCCGGACTTTTGATTGTGTGCAGAGGGTGGAATAGGTTCAAGCCAGATAAAATTATACCTGAATCTGTGAAACGCAAATCGGACAAATGGAAAAGCAGTAGTATCCATGCGGCTTTATATACAAATGTCATTATTATGAATTCCGGCGCCACTTTGTGGGCTTGGCTGGTATTCATTTTCAGTGTGCCAGACTGATAACCGCCATAATTCAAAACCAGGCTTAGTGAATAAACATCTCTATGCTACTGCAAAGTACCCTCTGAAATGATGTAAGCGAGAACGCCCCGGCGGCATGACGATGGGGCACCGCAGCGTGACTGAGTACAGGAATCAGTCCGTCTATCGTCCGCCGGCAGAACCCTTTCAGTCACGGCTGACGCCGTGACAGCTCCCCTGAAGGGGCGCCTTTTTTCAGCGAATCCTGATGCAAAAGCTGCGGGACTGTATTGTAAACGCATCTTAGTCACTATAGCATTCTTTGCCGAATGTAATTCCACTTTCCACTTTTCACATTCCACATTTTATTTCCAGCAAATCCTGATACAGAAGCTGTGGGGCTGTTCGCTAAAGCCTCTGCCACACAACGGAGTTCCAAAGTAGGCAGGCGTTAAATATAACTGAGAGTGTGCGACACCGCCGGCTCGGCGCAAAAAACACATATGTACGGGTCTTGATTATGGAAAGAGTTTATGATATGATAAAATTGGTAAGAAATATGACCCCATTTTATTAAGGGCGGAATTGTGTAAAAGGTAATCGTTATTTTCCGTCCGACAGCACTGCGGGTCAGGAGCATAGGTATCGGAATCCATACAGGGGAGGTAAACAGAATGACGAAAAAAATAGAGCTGCTGGCACCGGCAGGAGATCCGGAATGTCTGGATAGTGCGCTGCGGTTTGGCGCAGACGCCGTTTATCTGGCAGGAAAACACTTCGGAATGCGGACAGCATCAGGCAACTTTACATTTGAGCAGATGAAGCAGGCTGTGGAAAAAGCACATGAAAAGGGCGTTAAGGTTCATGTGACCTGTAATATACTGCCGAGAAATGAGGAAGTAGACCAGCTGCCGGAATTCCTGACGAATGTACAGGCGTGTGGTGTGGACGCACTGATTATTGCTGATCTGGGTGTGATGACGCTGGCGGCAAAATATGCGCCGGATGTGCAAAGACACGTGTCTACGCAGGCAGGTGTTGTCAATTATCTGTCAGCAAGAACGCTGTATGATATGGGTGCGTCCCGTGTTGTGCTGGCAAGAGAGCTGTCGCTGGACGAAATAGCCGGCATCCGGGCAAAGACACCGAAGGAGCTGGAAATTGAAACATTTGTACACGGCTCCATGTGTGTGTCCTTTTCCGGACGCTGTCTGATATCCAATTATCTGACGGGCAGAGATGCAAACCGAGGGGACTGTGCCCAGCCCTGCCGTTGGAAATACCATCTGTATGAGGAGCATCGGGACGGTCAGTATTATCCTGTAGAAGAAACGGGGGATGGTACCTATCTGTATAATTCCCGTGACCTGTGCATGATTGAGCATATTCCGGAACTGGTTAAGACGGGAATTGACAGTCTGAAAATAGAGGGCAGGGCAAAGTCGGCTTACTATGTATCTGTAGTGACCAATGCTTACCGCCATGCGATTGATGAGTTTTATGAAAACGGCGGAACAAAGCCGCTTTCTTCCTGGATCAGGGAGGAACTGGAAAAGGTCAGCCACCGGGAATACAATACTGGCTTTTTCTTCGGCAGTGAACCCGGACAGACAACAGATAACGGCGGATATATCCGTCACTATGAGGTGGTGGCAGTGTGTGATGAATACCGGGATCATACTGCCTATCTGACCCAGAGAAACCGCTTTTTCAGCGGCGACAGGCTGGATGTATTGCCGCCCAGCGGGGAACCGTTTGAAATTATAGCGGATTGTATGCAGAATGAACAGGGAGAACTGATCGAGGTGGCACCCCATGCGATGCAGAAGGTGATCCTGCCCAGTAACGTAGTCATACCCGCTGGCTCCGTACTCAGAAAGGCGAGGGACTGATATGAAGGTACTCAATATACACGGTTATCACGGCAATGCTGCCAACAGTGCTTATGAAGCACTGCAGGCGTGTGATTTTGAAATTGTTTCGTTACAGATAGATTATGACAGGACTTCACCCGATACCGTCATGCAGATGCTCAACAGTCAGTTTACCAATAATTTCTGTGACGCTGTGGTCGGCACCAGTCTGGGCGGCTTTTATGCAGCGCTGATCTGTCTGAAAAACGAATGCCCCTGTGTGATGATCAATCCGTGTCTGCTGCCGTTTCTGCATTTGCCCAGAATGGGCTATAAAAGCGATGAGGGTGTATTACAGTACATCCGGTTGTTTGCGGGACTGGCGGATGTGGACGGACAGCTTGTGTCCACCATTATCGGCGGTCAGGATGAGCTGATTGATACCCATGATTTTACCCGTGGTGTTTTTCAGAACGAACGGTGCATTGTAGTTCCCGACGGTAAGCATAGCGGTGCATCTATGCCGCTGACAGACATTTTCAAAGATCACATGGAAGGCTTTTTCGGAGAATTGGTGATCTGAAAAAAGCAGTGTGGAAAACAGCCATGCAGGGAGGAAAACAAAATGTTCGGAAGAAAAAAACTGGAGGGTGAATGTACAGGCAGATATACCGGAGAAGGCGTACTGGACGGAAAGCGGTTGAATGCCCGCGGCGGTGTAATGGATGGAGATGAAAGTATTCAGACGGAGATGTACATTGGTTTTCATGGAACACATACCAGCGGAAATAAGCGGTATCCTGTATATGAATATGTGGTGAATGGAGTATTGTACCGCAGAGCAAAAGAACACGTGGCATATAACAGCGGTGCTGTGGCAAAAATGAAGGATAAGCCGTGTAAGGTGTTGTATGATCTGAATGACCCTGGTATATCCAAAGCAAAATAACAGCGATTGGTGTTCAGAACCTCATTGAAATCGGACGAAAAAGTGGACAGAGAAATATGTGCGCCGATAGGAAGACGTCAGAATTCTGACCGGAATGCGGCGTTACGCTGGCGGCTCGCCCCAGCAGAGAGGATGTTTGAAAATGAGCCAGTTTGATAAGGATGGCTTTTATCATGGATATGATCTGAAGGAAAAAGGAACCCAGGATGATGGTTTCTATCATGGGTATGATGACAGCAATAACCAAGGGGACGGTTTTTACCACGGTTATGATGATGGTACAGGTTCTATGTATCAGAATGGGGGTACAGAATATGAAAGCCCAACTGAACAGATGAACCGCATGATCGCCGGGTACCGGCAGGAGCATTCCCTTCCGGGGGCAGGGTACGGCAGTCCCTCTGATCAGATGGATCGCATGGTGGCTGAATACCGCTCAGAACACGCTGCTTCACCGATACAGGAACATCTGACTAGTGTATGGACAGAAAATCCTCACCAGAGAGCTATGCGCAAGGCAGCATCCTATGAAAGGTTGTTTCCGGAACGGGATGCGGTGGCAGAAAACCTGAACGATGCACAGGCATTCAAGCAGTTGTATCCGGATGCACGGCTGACGACTGCACGTGATATTTCTTTGAGAGCGATTGTACTGTTTATCGCAGGAATTATATTTATTTTTAATGTAGTCAGCGATTATTTTAATGATGTCAGGGCAGCCCAGGCTTCACAAGAAAGACTGGCGTCTTATACCGCTGTGGAAGGTACAGTAGATACGATCCAGAAGAAAAGCTATTCTAATAAACCTTTCTATAAGGTTACCTACATCTATGCGTACGAAGGAAAGACATATCGCGGCTATAAGGAAGTATCAGAAGCAAGGGCAAAAAGGATGGGGTACGGTGAGTCGGAGCTACCCCGTGATATCACGGTATATGTAAATCCGAAGAATCCGTCAACCTCCATGCTTTACGCAACGTCATATCCGTCGCCATTATACCTTCTGATTGTAGCGCTGGGACTGATTCCGATTGGTTATGCGATTTACCATTATCGGAATTGTGCTGCCGGAAAGTATGTCACCTTTACAACCAAGGGAACCTATGTCAACCGGGTACGCAGATACAAAAAGGTTTCGTCCTTCCAGGGCGTAGACCCGTCAGCATGGAGATTTTAAAGGAGATACGTATATGTTCAGAGATATTGTCAGAAAAAAACAGAAGATCAGTGAGGAGGATTGCATCAAAATCCTGACAAATGAAAAAAGAGGCGTGCTGTCTGTCATTGGTGATGACGGCTATCCCTACGGTCTGCCGATCAATCATTATTATAATCCCGAGGACGGCAAGCTCTATTTTCACAGCGGTAAAACCGGTCATAAAATAGATGCGATGAAGGCGTGCAGCAAGGCTTCCTTCTGTGTGTATGACAGTGGCTTTCAGAAGGATGGGCACTGGGCGCTGAATATCAGCAGCGTTATCGTATTCGGCAGAATCGAATTTATTGACGACTTTGATAAGGCGATTGACATCAGCCGCCGGCTCAGCTATAAATTTACGGACGACGAGGCATATATTGAGGAAGAAGTAAAGCGTTTTGGCGCCGGTGTACTGGTGTTTGCCCTGACCCCGGAGCATATTACCGGAAAGCTGGTCAATGAGGCATAATAAACCTGGGGAGTTGGTGTAGAATGGATCATTTTCAATTAGTATCGGACTATCAGCCCACGGGCGACCAGCCGCAGGCAATTGATACCCTTGTCAGAAGCATCCGTGCAGGCAACAGGGAACAAACGCTGCTGGGCGTAACCGGCTCGGGTAAGACCTTTACCATGGCAAATATCATTGCACGGCTCAACCGTCCTACATTGGTACTGGCGCATAACAAAACACTGGCAGCACAGCTTTGTGAAGAATTCCGCTCCTTTTTTCCCGAGAATGCAGTGGAATACTTTGTTTCTTATTATGACTATTACCAGCCGGAGGCATATGTCCCGACTACGGATACGTATATCGAAAAGGACAGCTCTATCAATGATGAAATAGACAAGCTGCGCCACAGTGCCACCCTGGCACTTTCGGAGCGCAGGGATGTGATTATCGTGGCAAGTGTGTCCTGTATCTATTCTCTAGGTAACCCTATTGATTACCGGAATATGGTCATTTCCCTTCGTCCCGGTATGGAAAAATCCAGAGATGATCTGCTCAAAAAGCTGGTGGAGCTGCAGTATGAACGCAATGACATTGATTTCGTCCGCAATAAATTCAGAGTCAGGGGCGATGTGGTGGAGATCTTTCCTGCCTATTCGTCTGATTCGGTAATACGAGTAGAGTTTTTCGGCGATGAGATCGACCGGATCAGCGAGCTGAATCCGGTAACCGGCGAATTGAAAGCGAATCTGCGCCACGCAGCAGTTTACCCGGCATCCCATTATATTGTGCCCAGAGAGAAAATTGAAATAGCAGTCAAAGAAATTGAAGCCGAAATGGAAGAGCGCATTGCCTATTTTCAGGCAAGGGGCAAGCTGCTGGAAGCACAGCGCATAGAGCAGCGGACAAGGTATGATATCGAAATGCTGCGGGAAATCGGCTTTTGCAGCGGTATCGAAAACTATTCCCGCGTGCTGTCAGGCAGAAAGCCGGGCAGTGTGCCGTATACATTGCTGGATTATTTTCCGGAGGATTATCTGATGCTGGTGGATGAGTCCCATGTCATGCTGCCCCAGGTAAGAGGAATGTACGGCGGAGACAGGGGGCGTAAGGAAAATCTGGTGGAATATGGTTTCCGTCTGCCGTCTGCCTATGATAACCGTCCCCTGAATTATGACGAGTTTTACAGTCATATTCATCAGGTGCTGTTTGTCAGCGCCACGCCCGGTGATACGGAGCTGGAAAAAAGCGCAGTGGTGGCTGAACAGGTGATCCGTCCCACAGGGTTGCTTGACCCGGAAATCAGTGTCCGCCCGATAGAGGGACAGATGGATGACCTGATCTCCGAAATCAACGAAAGGATTGCCGTCGGGCAGCGGACGCTGGTGACCACGCTTACCAAAAAAATGGCGGAGGATCTGACCGATTACCTGAAAACGGTCGGCATAAAGGTACGGTATATGCACCATGATATTGACACTGTGGAGCGTATGGAAATTATCCGTGACCTGCGGCTGGGCGAGTTTGATGTGCTGATTGGTATCAACCTGCTGCGGGAAGGACTGGATATTCCCGAGGTTTCGCTGGTTGCAATACTGGATGCGGATAAAGAGGGCTTTCTGCGCAGTGAACGCAGCTTGATTCAGACAATCGGCAGAGCTGCCAGAAATGCGCAGGGCAAGGTGATTATGTATGCAGATACCGTGACCGATTCGATGGAAAGGGCAATCACAGAAACCGAACGCCGCCGTTCTATCCAGATGCGGTACAACGAGGAACACGGTATCATTCCCAAGACTATTATCAAGAAAGTCGGAGATATTATTGAGATTTCGTCTAAAACGGATGAAAAACTCCGCAATAAAACCAAGCTCAGCAAGGCGGAGCGTGAAAAGCTCATTGCCAGTCTGACAAAGGAAATGAAGGCAGCCGCCAAGCTGCTGGAATTTGAACACGCAGCTTATCTGCGGGATAAAATCAAGGAATTACAGGGCTGACAGGAGAAAAATTCTGTCTGCTGCCGTAAGATCATAGAAAGGCGGGTACAAAAAAATGTCTGTAGAAGGTCTTGACAAAATTAAGCAAAAAGAGCAAAATAATAAGGTTGACATCACAGGACTGGATGTCTGCCGTCCTGTGGAAACACAATTTGATTCTATGCAGCCGTCTGAGGAAGAACCGGCACTGGCTGCTCCCAGACAGCTTCAGAACGCAGATGAGGCAGAAGCTGTGTCGTCCATCAGCGGTCTGGAATTTGTCAGACAGGTGACAACCGATATCTACTCCGATCATCCGGCGGATTTTTCGGAGGATACACTGTCTGCGGACGAACTGAGCAACGGTCAGGTCAATATTACCGGGCTGGAAAATATCCGTCATATCAGCGACCCTGATCTGCCGAAAATTTCTTCCTTTGCGGTCAAGCTGATTGAGGTGGTCCGGCGTGCCAGAGAGCTGGATACGGATTTGCGTGCCTTCGGTGCGGATAAGCATCAGTACCAGTTTCATCCGGTCACGGCGTTGTCCATTGTACGTGATTTTGAAAAGCGCCACCAGATTTCCTTTCCGCAGGGATATGTGGATTACCTGACGCAGGTGGGGGACGGGGGTGCAGGTCCTGATCTGGGTTTGTATTCACTGGACGAGGTCGAATATAATAACTATACCGATCACTGCGAAACCTCCTGTTCATTGGAACACGTAAAGGCAAGGTCAAATTATCATACCATTCCGTATACAATCGAGGGTATGGAACCGCTGGTGACTTCGGAGCTGGATGAAGACAAATGGTTCGCCTGGTATGAAGCACTGGGTTCTGCCTGCGCCAATGGAATGAATTTCCGCAAAAAGGCAACCGAATTGTATAACGGTCTGGTTGAAATCGGTGCAATGGGCGGCACCAATGCCATCTATCTGATTTGTGAAGGCGATCTGCGGGGAAAGCTTTGCGCCTTTACATTGGACATTGACGACAGGGTGCATATTTTTGATATCAGCTTTGAGGATTGGATGCTGAATCATTTTCAGCGTATAGTCGATCACTTTGAAGCAAAACAGCAGCAATCCTGAAAGCAGGCTTTTGCTGCGGAATCTGGCTTCGCCTACGGGACGGGAGCTTTGTAAGGAGAAGGGAACATTGGCTAAGAAAAAGGGAAAACAAGAATATGGTAACGAAAGTATTGTTACGCTCAAGGGTGCGGACAGAGTGAGGAAACGTCCTGCCGTAATATTTGGTTCGGACGGGATCGAAGGATGTCAGCATTCGGCGTTTGAAATTCTGTCCAACTCCATAGATGAGGCAAGAGAGGGCTATGGCAAGGAAATCCGCATTACCCGCTTTGCAGATCATTCCATTGAAATTGAGGATTTCGGCAGAGGTATTCCTGTTGACTATAATAAAAACGAGGAACGTTATAACTGGGAGCTGGTTTTCTGCGAGCTGTATGCCGGCGGTAAGTATAACAATAATGAAGCCGAAAACTATGAGTTTTCATTGGGTCTGAACGGTCTGGGTCTGTGTTCAACCCAGTATTCGTCTGAATATATGGATGTGGAAATCAGGCGTGACGAAACGCTGTTCAAGTTGCATTTCGAGCATGGCGAAAATGTGGGCGGCTTGCAGAAGGAACCGTATAAGGGCAGAAAAACCGGAACCCGTATCCGCTGGAAGCCGGACATAGAGGTTTTTACAGATATCTGTATAACGGATGATTATTTTACAGATACCATACGCCGTCAGGCAATTGTCAATGCAGGCATCCGCTTTTTGTATAAAAGCGAAAAAGAGGACGGCGGCTTTGAGGAACAGGAGTTTATCTACGAAAATGGCATTGAGGACCATGTGAAGGAACTGGTGGGAGAGGATGCGCTTTCCGGAGTGCAGTTCTGGCAGACCGAAAAAATGGTTCGCGACCGTGAGGATAAGCCGGAGTATAAAACAAAGATCAATATAGCGCTTGCTTTTTCCAATAAGGTCAGCGTTGCGGAATACTATCACAATTCCTCATGGCTGGAATACGGCGGCGCGCCTGAAAAGGCAGTGAGGAATGCGTTTGTCTATGCCATTGATGCGTATATGAAGGCCAACGGTAAATATACAAAGAATGAAGCCAAAATCAATATAGATGATGTAAAAGACTGTCTGGTGATTGTCATATCTTCATTTTCCAGCGTTACCTCGTACGAAAACCAGACCAAGAAAGCAATCAATAACAAGGGCATCCAGGATGCGATGACAGAATATCTGCGGCACCAGTTAGAGGTTTATTTCATTGAAAACAAGCTGGATGCGGAGAAAATCGCCGCACAGGTGCTGATTAATAAGCGCAGCCGTGAAAGTGCTGAAAAAACCAGGCTGAATATCAAAAAGACGCTTGCGGGCAATATGGATATGACCGGCAGGGTCGCTAAATTCGTGGATTGCCGGAGCAAGGATAAGAATGAACGGGAATTGTTTATTGTGGAGGGCGATTCCGCATTGGGCGCCTGTAAGCAGGCGAGAAATCCTGATTTTCAGGCGATCATGCCTATACGCGGAAAGATACTGAATTGTCTGAAAGCAGATTATAATAAAATTTTTAAAAGTGAGATTATTACAGATTTGCTGAAGGTGTTAGGCTGCGGCGTAGAGGTCAAGTCCAAGGCAAACAAGGATCTGGCGACATTTGATATGGAACTGCTGCGGTGGAATAAGATTATTTTCTGTACAGATGCAGATGTGGACGGATTCCACATACGGACATTGCTGATGACGATGATTTATCGTCTGGCACCCACACTGATCAGAGAGGGTAAGGTTTTTATTGCGGAGTCGCCGCTGTATGAGATTACCTCAAAGGAAAAAATATATTTTGCCTACACCGAAGCAGAAAAGGAACAGTTTATCAAGGAAATCGGTGATAAGAAGTTTACGATCCAGCGTTCCAAGGGTCTGGGTGAAAATGAACCGGATATGATGAGTCTGACAACCATGAATCCAGCCACCCGCCGTCTGATCAAGATTATGCCGGATGACGCCAGAAAAACGGCAGAAATGTTTGATATTCTGTTAGGGGATAATCTTGCCGTGCGCCGTGATTTTATCGTGGAAAACGGCGCACGCTACATTGACGACATTGATGTAAGCTGATACCTGCCCTTGGTTCAGCCGCCGGCGTACACACGCACTTCCGTTTGGTGACCCGGCAAAGATATATCACAAAAGGAGTAAGAAGGAAATAAATGGCGAAAAGAAGAACTACAAAGAAAACACCGGCTGCTGCGAAGATTGAGGGATATATCGCAGGAGCAGGCGAGGTGGTAGAGGAAAAGATTGCCTCTACGCTGGAAGAAAATTTTATGCCGTATGCCATGAGCATTATTCTGAGCAGAGCCATACCGGAAATTGACGGTTTCAAGCCTTCTCACAGAAAGCTGCTGTATACCATGTACAAGATGGGACTGCTGGGCAGCCAGCGGACAAAATCCGCCAATATTGTGGGACAGACGATGCGGCTGAATCCGCATGGTGATGCGGCAATTTATGATACGATGGTACGTCTGAGCAGAGGCTATGAAGCACTGCTGCATCCGTTTGTGGATTCCAAAGGAAACTTCGGCAAGTATTACAGCAGAGATATGGCATGGGCAGCGTCCAGATATACAGAAGCCAAGCTGGACCCGATCTGTAACGAATTGTTCGGCGACATTGATAAGGATACCGTGGATTTTGTGGATAACTATGACAATACCATGAAGGAACCGACCCTGCTGCCGGCAGCATTCCCTTCTGTACTGGTCAATGCCAATACGGGTATTGCAGTGGGTATGGCAAGCTCCATCTGCTCCTTCAACCTGTCAGAGGTATGCCGCACGACCATCGAATTGCTGAGGAATCCGGATCATGACATTATGTCAACGCTGCTGGCGCCTGACTTTACCGGCGGCGCACAGATTATTTATGACAAAAAGGTGATGCAGACGGTCTATGAAACAGGCAGGGGCAGCATCCGGCTGCGTGGACGCTATGTCTATGATGCAGGCGCTAACTGTATT
Organism: uncultured Ruminococcus sp.; assembly: GCA_902783855.1. Classification (GTDB taxonomy): domain Bacteria; phylum Bacillota; class Clostridia; order Oscillospirales; family Acutalibacteraceae; genus UBA1213. Next base: position 10,453 of record CACZSU010000074.1, on the reverse strand, counting down.
GACATTCTGTCGATTCCCCAGACAACTACATCAGAAGCCATTATTGAAAAGGTGATCGACCTTGTCAAAACCGGAAAGATCAAGGAAATATCCGATATCCGTGACGAAACCGGTATTGACGGTCTGAAAATAACCATTGATCTCAAGCGCAACATGAATCCTGAAAAGCTCATGAACAAGCTCTATAAAATGACGCCGCTGGAGGACAGCTTTTCCTGCAACTTCAATGTGCTGATCGGCGGTACACCTATGGTGCTGGGCGTCAGGGAGCTGCTGAATGAGTGGTCAGCCTTCCGTATTGAATGCGTCAGACGCAGAACCTATTTTGATCTGCACAAAAAACAGGATCGTCTGCATCTGCTGCGTGGTCTGGAAAAGATTCTGTTGGATATTGACAAGGCCATTCATATTATCCGTCACACAGAGGAAGAGGCGCTTGTTGTACCGAACCTGATGGATGGCTTCGGCATTGATGAGCTGCAGGCGGAGTATGTTGCTGAAATCAAGCTGCGCCACCTGAACCGGGAATATATCCTCAAGAGAACAGACGATATTTCTCAGCTTGAAAAGGATATTGCCGAGCTGGAATCCATTCTTGCCAGCAACCGCAAGATCAAAAACATCATTATCCGTGAGCTTTCGGAAATCGCAGAAAAATACGGTCAGCCCAGAAGAAGCATGATTATTGATGCTGAAGATATTGTGGATGAAGAAATTACGGAAACCGTACCGGATTATGCAGTCAATCTGTTCTTCTCCAAAGAAGGCTACTTCAAGAAGATTACGCCCCAGTCGCTGAGAATGAGCGGAGAGCATAAGCTCAAGGACGGCGACGAAATACGGGAGCATTTTGAAACAACCAATAACACAGACCTGATTTTCTTCTCTGACAAGGCTCAGGCATATAAGAGCAAAGCAAGCGATTTCTCCGACACCAAAACCAGTGTACTGGGTGAATATATACCATCCCGTCTGGGCTTTGATGAAGGTGAAAATGCACTGTATATGATACCCACCAAGGATTACAGCGGTTATGTTCTGTTTGTATTTGAAAGCGGCAAGGCTGCCAAGGTGCCGATGGAATCCTATGCGACAAAAACCAACCGTAAAAAACTTGCCAATGCGTACTGTGACAAGGAACCCCTTGCCGGTATCTGCTATGCTGCGGATGATGATACGGATATCGTTCTTCTGTCCAGTTCGGGCAGGGCATTGGTGTTCCGTGCCGGTGATATCAATGCGAAAACTTCCCGTAATTCTCAGGGCGTTGCGGTTATGAAACAGAAAAAGGGGCATCGTGTGATTTCAGCTCAGGTGCTGACAGAGGGTATGCTGGGCGATCCGGATCGTTACCGCGGAAAAAATCTGCCCCATATGGGACAGCTTCCCAAGGACGACGATTCCGAACAAATGACTTTCTCTTGAACAGGGCGAAGAAAATCGACGGAATCTGAAAAAGTTTTTATAAATAGCTTGATTTTGTAAAACAGATATGGTAATATATATAGGTATGTTAAGCAATTTCGATTGGAGGATTTTATAGAATGGGCGTTTGGGAAATAGTTGTAGGTGCAGTGGTTCTTTTATTGTCAATTATTATGATCATTCTGATTATCTTGCAGGAGGGTCATCAGGCAGGTATGGGTGCTGTAATGGGCGGCGCTGATTCCTTCCTCTCCAGAGGTAAGGCACGTACTGCCGATGCGATTTTTGCAAGAATTACCAAATATTGTGCAATCCTGTTCTTTATTCTGGTAATCGTTTTGAATGCAATTGCGTTCTTTGGCGGTAATAAAAGTGAATCTGCCGATGCTGCTGGTGATAACTCTGTGACAGAAATCAGTCTGGATGAGAGCAGTGCGGAAGAAAGCAAGGCAGAATCGGCTGCTGAAAGCAAGGCAGAGTCGGCTGCTGAGAGCAAGGCTGATGCTGAAAGCAAAGCAGAGTCAGCTGCTGAAAGCAAGGCTGATGCTGAAAGCAAAGCAGAGTCAGCTGCTGAAAGCAGTGAAGCTTCTGCCGCAGAAAGCGCTGCTGAAGAAAGTGCTGCTGCTGAAAGCTCAGTGGAGGAAAGTGCTGCTGAAAGCTCAGTTGAAGAAAGCTCTGCTGAAAGTGCGGCTGAAAGCTCTGTAACAGAAAGCGCAGCAGAATCATCTGTACAGGCAAGCGAGACTTCCGCGCAGTAAGACGCAATATAAAAGACTTTACGATCAGGCATCTTCAATCCACGTTTGGAGATGCTTGATTTTTTTCACATGGTGCAAGGGGAGAAACGTATGGAGATTCAACTACCGGAAAATGTCCGGAATATGATCCGGCAGCTGGAGGAAAAAGGCTACAGTGCCTATGCTGTGGGCGGCTGTGTGCGGGACAGCGTCATGGGAAAGGTACCGCATGACTGGGATATCTGTACCAGTGCAAAGCCGGAAGAAATTCTGTCGGCACTCGAAAAACACAATATTATTGAAAGCGGTCTGAAGCATGGAACTGTCACAGTGAAAACCGGGGAAGAATTATATGAAATTACTACCTTCCGTGCTGACGGTGAATATAAGGATAACCGCCGTCCCGAAAGCGTCCGTTTTATTACATCTCTGCGGGAGGATCTGGCAAGAAGGGATTTTACCGTCAATGCAATGGCTTATAATGAGGCAGAGGGACTGTGTGATTATTTCGGCGGTATGGAGGATATCTCGCAGCATATCATCCGTTGTGTGGGCAACCCTGACCAGCGCTTTCAGGAGGATGCACTGCGAATCCTGCGGGCATTGCGTTTTGCGTCCCGTCTGGGGTTTGAAATCGAGGAGCAGACGGCTGCTGCTATCAGACGGAATAAAAATCTGCTCAGGAATATTTCAGTGGAACGGATTGCCGCCGAACTGATACAGATTGTGGACGGCGATTTTGCGGAGCAGATTTTGCTGGATTATCCAGATGTGCTGGGGGTGTTTCTGCCTGAAATACTGCCTGCAGTGGGATTGGATCAAAGAAATCCCCACCATAGCTATGACGTCTGGACCCATACGGTGTATGTGGTTGTAAATGCCCCGCATGGGAAGGTCATGCGCCTGGCGGCATTGCTGCACGATATCGGAAAGCCAAAGTGCTTTACCATAGATGAAAAGGGAATCGGTCATTTTCACGGACATCCGGAAACAGGAGCAAAAATGGCAGTGAAAATTCTCCGGAGGCTGCATCTGGATAACCATACGATCAAAAATGTGGAAACACTTATCCGCTATCATGACCAGCGTCCTAAGCCGGAGGAAAAATATGTGCGCCGTCTGATTGCCAAAACCGGAGCAGAATGCTTTTTGCCGCTTATGGAGCTGAAACGTGCTGATACAAAGGGTCAGAATCCGGCAACCATTCCGGAAAAGCTGGCGTACGTTAATGCGATTGAGGAAATTTATAAGAAACTGACGGCTGACGGAAATGAATTCAATATCCGCACACTGAAATTGCGGGGCAGTGATCTGATGGAAATGGGTGTCGCACAGGGAAAGGCAATCGGTGACCTGCTGAATGAAATGCTGGAACTGGTGATAGAAGGGAAAATACCCAATGAACGCAAGGCTTTGATAGAAGCAGTCAGACAGAAAATTAATGACAGTCCCCATACAGGATGAAAGAGCGATAGGAGCGTTGATGAACATGGAATATCAATTGAATCTGGGCGCATGGAACAGCGTATTTGCAGTGCCGTGCGATATTGTGGACTGTCATCTGAAGCTGGCTGGAGCCGCTCAGCTCAAGGTGATCCTGTGGACATTGCGCCATGCGGGAGAACCATTTACAGTGGAGGATATGGCTGCTGCGCTTTCTATGTCAGCAGCTGATGTCAGGGACAGTATGCTGTACTGGAAGGAAACTGGTGTGATCTGCGAATCAGACGGAACACTCGTTCCGCCGATGAATCAAAACACTGTACAGGAACCTATTGTGGAATCTGCTGCATCGGAACCGGTAAAAAATACAGAGCCGGAGGAGAAAAAACCGTCACGAGCGTTGTCCAGACCAGAAAAGCCGGATATGAAATATCTGACGGAGCGGATGCAGCAGGATGAAAGCATTGTATACCTGATGCAGACGGCAGATGAAATTTTTGGCAGACCAACCAGCAATAATGAAAAGGAAACGCTGCTGATGATTCACGAGTATGACGGTCTGCCGGTGGAAGTGCTGCTGATGCTGCTGCAGTATGCGGCAGGCATCGGAAAGTGTAATGTGCGCTATATCGAAAAAGTAGCCATTAATTGGTCTGATGAGGAAATAACCACTCTCGAACGGGCTGAACAGCGCATCCAGCAGCTGACAAGCGGCAGAAGCGCTGCGGTCATTATACAGAAGCTGTTCGGACTGACGGCACATTCTCCGACTGAAAAGGAGATCAGACAGGCAGACAAATGGCTGAATCAATGGAAATTTCCCACGGATGTGATACGGTATGCCTACGAGATCTGTGTGGATGCCAAGGGCGAATATGCACCGAATTATGTGAACAAGGTGCTGGAACGGTGGAAAAATGAAGGTATCATTACCTTGCAGATGGCAGAAGCCGATCAGCAGAAGGGAAAGAAGAAAGCGGAAAAGAAGAAAAAGGCTACCTATGATATTGATCTGTTTGACAGCACCAATGCAATCTTTGAGGAGGGATTCTGATGGGATACAGCAGTGAAATATATGCCGCTGCCAATAAGGCAATGGAGCAGCGCAGACTGTTGGCAGAGGAGGAACTGGATCAGCGACGAGCGCTTCTTTACCGGCAGGTACCAAGGGTACAGGAAATTGAACGGGAACTGGTGAATATTTCGGTAGCTGCGGGAAAAGCCGTTCTGATGGGAGCCGATAAAACTGTGCAGCTGAAAAGGCTGCGGGATGAGAGCCTGACACTGCAGAAAGAACTGGCAGATATTCTTGCCGGACGTTCGCTTCCGGCTGCCTACCTGGAGCCGTGGTACCATTGTAAACACTGTAAGGATACGGGAAATGTGGACGGCAGAATGTGCGACTGCATGAAGCATCTGATCAGGCAGACGGCTTATGAAGAACTGAATCGTATTTCGCCCTTGTCCCTGTGCAGCTTTGAGAGCTTTTCAGCAGACTATTATCCGGATGAACAGCTGCCTATGAGAGAACGAACCATACGGGACTATATGCAGGGCGTTCTGCGATTCTGCCGACAGTACGCAGATGCGTTTGATGAATATGCACAAGGTCTGATTTTTATGGGAGGAACCGGTCTGGGTAAAACGCACTTGTCATTATCTATTGCCCAGACAGTAATTGAGAGAGGGTTTGGTGTGATTTATGTATCAGCACCGAATATCCTCTCCCGTCTGGAAACGAAACAATTCAGCGGCCGTTCATCTGAACGCAATGAGGATGAACAGCTGCTGCAGGAATGTGATCTGCTGATAGTGGATGATCTTGGTACGGAATTCGTGACGAAGTTCACACAGGCTGCATTGTATAATATACTTAATACCCGACTAAATTCGGGTAAGCCAGTGATTATCAGCACAAACCTTTCAACAAAGGAAATGGAGCAGACCTATGGCGGAAGATTGGTTTCCAGAATTGTAGGTATGCTGAAACGTATTGATTTCTACGGCAATGATATCCGCCAGATGAAGCGGGTGAAAAATCGTACAACGAATTAATCAAATGAGGTGTTTATAATGGGAAAAGTAATCTTGACAGCAGACAGTACCTGCGACCTGACAAAAGACCTGTGCGAGCGCTACCATGTGGCAGGCTATACACCGCTGCATATCGTATTGGGCGAAAAAAGCTATGAGGACGGGGTGAATATTACTCCGCCGGATATATACCGCAATTTTGAAGCGACCGGAGTGCTGCCCAAAACAGCGGCTGTCAATGTGGGAGAATATATTGAATTTTTCAAGCCGTTTGTGGATGCGGGCGATAGTGTGATCCATGTGAATTTAGGCTCGGCATTGTCCTCTTCTTATCAGAATGCCCTGACAGCAGCTGCCCAGCTGAAAAATGTCTATCCTATTGATTCCTGTAATCTGTCAACCGGTTCGGGACATCTGGTGATCGAAGCAGGCAAAATGATTGAACAGGGGCTTTCTGCGGAGGAAATTGCGGCAAAGCTGCAGGACATGACCGCAAAGGTACACGCCAGCTTTGTGATCGACAAGCTGGATTATCTGCGTGCAGGCGGCAGATGTTCCACATTGGCTATGCTGGGTGCAAATCTGCTGAGAATCAAGCCGTCAATTTTTGTGGACAATAAGGATGGTTCCATGACGGTGGGGAAAAAATACAGAGGAAAGCTGGATCATGTACTGCTGCAATATGTGGACGAGCAGCTGGCAGGTTATGAACATATCCGCACAGATAAAATCTTTATTACCCATGCAGGCATCGGCGATGACCATGTCAAGGTGGTTTATGATTATCTGAAAGCTAAAAACAGATTCGATGAGATATTCGTGACCACGGCAAGCTGTACAATATCTTCACATTGCGGTCCTGGCACATTGGGCATACTATTTATGACGGAATAAAAAAATATCAGAAAATGTACCGCAGTTTTTTGCTGATGGTACAGATGAAAGGAGGAACTTATGAATTCAGAGGTAAATCAAATGATACTCGATGCACTGAAACAGCAGGAGGAGCCGATTGAACGACGGGATCTGCTGATTTTCAGCGGTGTACTGGAGATAGAGGAGTTCAATAATGCACTTTCCTATCTGGAAAGCAGAGGAAAGATTATCATTAACCGAAAAAAGGTGGCATTGCCAGAAACGGTGGGTTACCTGACAGCAACGATTGTCCGGCAGGGCAGGGGATTTTCGTTTGCTGCGCCCGATCAAGAGGGAATGGATGATATCTTTATCCATGAGAAATATCTCAAGGGCGCTATACCGGGTGATATGGTTATGCTGAAAAATATCACAGCCGGTGGAAAAGGATTTTCGGCAGAGGTGGATAAGATACTGGAAAAAGGCAGCCGCTTGATCACCGGAACGGTGGAACGTCCGAAAATCAAAGCGGGCAGGGCGTATATTATGCCTGATGGTATGTATTCCAGTCATCTGCGGATTGTCAAGGGCGGCGAGCTGAAAAGCAAAGAAGGCGATAAGGTCAAGGCTGCCGTATTCTATGACCAGAAGGAAAAACGGGTTTATGCCCGTGTCATCAAGATTTATGGCAAAGGTGACAGTGCGAAGGTCTGTGCAGATGCGATTATTGACGGGTATGGCATACCGGTACGATTCCCCGTCCCGGTCAAGCATGAAGCCGCTATGAAAGCAGCCCAGCCGATCACGGAGCAGGAGCTTGCCGGAAGACTTGACCTGACGGAAGAAGCGATTTTTACGATTGACGGTGCAGATGCAAAGGATCTGGATGATGCGATTTCTGTTAAAAAGCTCGGAAAGGGATGGGAGCTTGGAGTGCATATTGCGGATGTGTCGCATTATGTCACAAAGGGCAGCCGTCTGGACGAGGAAGCCAGACAGCGCGGAACATCGGTGTATTTTGCGGATCGTGTGATACCAATGCTGCCGGTAGAGATTTCTAATGGCTGCTGCTCGCTGAATGCAGGGACGAAAAAACTGACCTTTTCCTGTATCATGACGCTGAATGAAAAAGTGGAGCTGGTGGATTACCGTTTTGAGAAAAGTGTGATCATATCCAAGGTACGAGGTGTGTATTCAGAGGTCAATGCGATTCTGGACGGCAGTGCGGATGATGCAATCAAAGAAAAATATGCACCGGTATATGACAGTATTTTTGAGGCGCAGGAGCTGGCGGAAATTCTGAAAACGAAGGCAAAGCGCAGGGGTGAGTTGGGAATTGAAACGACCGAGCTGCGGTTTGTGCTGGATGAATGCGGTGTATGTATAGACGTATCTGAGCGGGAGAGAGGCGCTGCAGAGGAACTGATCGAACAGTTTATGATCATGGCGAATGGAGCAGCGGCGGTTTATGCCAAAAGTGTGGGGATTCCGTTTGTGTATCGTGTGCATGAAGCACCTGACGAGGAGAAGCTGGCAGCGCTGGCGGAGCTGGCAGCCGCCTGCGGATTTCAGACGAGGCGGATCAAGGACGGTGTCAGGCAGACGGATCTGGCGGCATTGATTGAAAAGGCGAAGGAAACAAAATATGCAGGACTGATTTCTACGCAGGTGCTGCGTACCATGGCAAAGGCGAGATATGATCCCCGTCCATTGGGACATTTTGGTTTATCGCTGGAGGATTATTGTCACTTTACTTCACCGATCCGCCGATATCCGGACACGTCCATTCATCGGATTCTGAGTGATCTTGTCAGCGGTGTTCCGATTGACAAGATACAGCAGCGGTATGAGGAATTTGCTGCGGAGTCAGCTAAGCTATCGTCTGAATATGAATTAAGAGCCGTTCGTGCGGAGCGTGATACAGAAAAATGCTATGCGGCGGAGTATATGCGTGCGCATTTAGGCGAGATATATCCGGGTGTTGTATCCGGTGTCACGAATAAAGGTATTTTTGTCATGATTCCCAATGGCATAGAAGGGTTTGTCGATCTGACGGCTATAGAGGGGACGTATTTTGAGTATGATGGAAAGACATCTACGAAGGATGCAAGAAGTGGCAGAAGCTTTTGTATTGGTGATGAAGTCAGAATCAAGGCTGCAGCGGCAAGCGTAGCTATGGGTCAGATTGATTTTGTGCTGCAAGACGAATAGTTCCTGTTGTGCCGGCAGCGTGACGCTGCACCCTCACACTCTCAGTTAAGTTATGCGCCTGCCTGCTTCTGAACTCCGTTGTGTGGCAGAGGCTCTGGCAAACAAGCCCCGCAGCTTTTATATCGGCATTCGCCGGTCATGCTATTATGACAACCGTTGGTTGGTAGACCTAAGAGGAAGACCACAAGAGGTCGCCGAGCCGGTAGGCGAGAAGGGGGATAACCCTTTTTTTAAAACAAAGGGTTTCCCCCAATGTAGCTTCTCTTAGCTGAATGGAATGAACAATGATATGAGGAATAAAGGAGGTATAACGGAAATGAAAAAGCTGCATTTTGAGTACCGGCTGTCGGCTTTTTATACGAAGCCGATTACGGAGCATCGGTTTTTGTTTCGTTTTCTGCCAACGGATACGGAACGACAGAAGCTGGAGGATGGCAATCTGTTTATTGCCAATTGTCACCGTTATGATATGCTGACAGATCGTTTCGGCAATCGGCTGGTCAGTGGGTACATACATATGCAGCACGCACGGTTTGATGTGTCTATGTGCGGAAGTGTGATAACAGGAATTGATATTTTTGAAGAAAAAACATCTGATCCGTATGCCTTTCGGTTTTATTCCTTGCAAAGCGCACTGACCCAGCCGGGTCCATCGCTTGCAGAATTGTCCAGGATTGTGCAGCTTTCAGAATATCCAAGCGACTACGAAAAGGCCTTTTGTCTGACGGAACGTTTATTCGGTTTGCTGCACTATGATCCGACCCTGACAAAGGTGGGGGATTCTGCCGAACAAGCAGCCGGAAAGGGCGGCGGTGTGTGTCAGGATTTTGCACATATTATGCTGTCTTTACTGCGGGAGCAGGGCGTGACAGCTCGTTATGCAGCAGGAATGCTGATGGGGGAGGGAGGCTCTCATGCATGGGTAGAGGTTCTTTGCCGGGGATATTGGTATGGATTTGACCCGACCAACCGCAAACTGGTCAATGACGAATATATCCGTGTATCATGCGGGAGAGATGCTGCGGATTGTCAGGTGATCAGCGGTACTCTGAATGGTGAAGCTGTTCAGAAGCAGGAGGAATGGGTGGTTGTGCGTAATTTCAGATAAAAAACAGCAGATTCTGAGAATTTTTTTGAAAAAACGCTTGACAAAATCGGATAGATATGGTATTATATACAAGTCGTCAGGGATGACACAGTTCATAAGCTGGTGTAGCTCAGTTGGTAGAGCAGCTGATTTGTAATCAGCAGGTCGGGAGTTCGAGTCTGTCCACCAGCTTTACAATAAGCCTGTATAAAATTATGCAGGCTTTTTATATGGGGGAGTTCCAGAGCGGTCAAATGGGGCAGACTGTAAATCTGTTGCTTCGGCTTCGGTGGTTCGAATCCGCCCTCCCCCACCAGCGGCGAGCTGCCGCGTTTGATTCGCGTTCTACTATTTGTAGGACGCGATAATTTTTTTGCCGTTATCCGTGATATCATTTTTGCTACTTCTCAGTGTATCTTTTTATGTGTAATAGCATTAATTAATTGTCTTATGCTATAGGGAACATATAATTTGTAACACTAATATTCGATAAGAAGCTTAAAATTAGATTTGAGTGTTAAAATATTCTATCGAATATTAGTATAAAGCCAAGTTAAGAATAACGGACCGTAAAAGAAAGAGTGCTCATAACTTAAAATCGTTATGAACACTCAAGCTGGTGCAGGTAACAGGACTTGAACCTGCATGAAATTGCTTTCAT
>CACZSU010000073.1 GCA_902783855.1 uncultured Ruminococcus sp. | reverse complement strand
TGAATAATGAATAGTGAATAATGAATAATTTATAATGAAGCTGCCGGGGGCGTTTCTGTATTATTCGTTATTCATTATTCATTTTTTATTATTCATTAAAAAGAAAAACTATCGGTTGAAAAGAAACCGAAAACAGCGAGCGTACTCTGGTTTATTTTTGCACGAATTCAAATCCAACATTAGTATGTAAAATATATCTTTTTCAGTACCTTTAGGAAACGCCCCGTCACTTACGTGTCGGGGTTCAAATAATAAATATACAGCTTATTTGGATATCGTAACCGGGAAAACAGTATTGCCGGATGTCGGAAGCTCTGTTCCGTCTCTTTTTTCTGAACCCAGAGGAGAGAAAAGGTCACGGCATGAATAAATTCACAAACGGTTGCTGATGCTCTGAAATATCTTGATAAATGCTGTATTGATTCAATGGGAAATTATAAGGTCTGCGGAAAGTAAGTCGTCCCACGAGGGGGAATACCGATCCATTACAGCTGACACTACTCTTGGTGAACTGTATAAAAATACATAGAATAAAAAATTCAGAAATAGGGTGAAAATAAAATGATACTGAAAGTTGCTATTTTGCAGATGCGTTCCATCCGCAGAGCATATGCCGAAAATATAAAAACTATAACAGAGAAAATGGTGGAAGCAAAGAGAAATAATGCCGATATTCTTCTTTTGCCGGAATGCTTTATAACAGGCTACGACCTGACAATTGACAATGAAAAGGCATTGACAGAAACGGATATTGAACCCCTATGTGATAAGGCGAAAGAGCTTGGCATCGGGCTTGTTGCAACTGCACTGACGAAAGGTAAAAGCAGTCCTCAGAATTCAGCTTATGTGATCGGAAAGCATGGCGGGATTCTGATGAAGTATTCTAAGGTGCATACCTGTGATTTTGCCGATGAAAAAGCGCTGGAATCAGGCACGGCGTTTTCAGTTTGCGATTTTGACGGTGTCAGAATCGGAGTAATGATCTGCTATGACCGTGAATATCCCGAAAGCGCAAGAATCCTGATGCTTCAAGGTGCCGAAATAATTCTTGTGCCCAATGACTGCGGCAGTATGCGCCCCCGGCTGCAGGCACTTTCTACAAGAGCATATGAAAATATGTGCGGGTTAGCAATGGCAAATCCGGATGGCAGGAACGCAGGCAACTCCTGTGCATTCAGTCCGATTTGCTGGGATATGAACGGTGAATGTGTTGACAACACCTTGCTTCTTGCTGACGCTGGCGCACAAGGATTGTTTTATGCTGATTTTGATATGGATGCAATCCGTGCTTATCGTGAGCGTGAAATGATGGGAAATACATTTCGTAAGGTGTCAGCCTATGCAGAATTACTCAATGATAAAGTAGACTATCCGTTTATCAGAGAAGGAAAAAGCCATTCGCAGAAGGGGAATCCTTCAGAATGAACTGCGCCGATACCGAGGGCTAAATAATGTATTCCGTTGGTGCAAGCCTGTTCAGGTTTTAACCAGAGCGCAGCGACCAACGCGTTCAGGGAGCGACGGCTCGGCGTCGCCAGTTGACAAAAGGGCAGGGGACGTGGTATAGTGGTGATATCAGATATGGAAAGGTGGTAGAATACCATGAAAATAGCTGTCAGTCATCAACAGTCTGATGAACAGATTTCACCCTATTTTGAAGAAACCAGACATTTTAAAATGTATGATATTGAGAATAATAAAGTTATATGCTCGGAAATAATCGGAACGATGGGGTGTGAAAAGGAACAGCTTGTCCAGCTTTTGCTGATGTTTGAAACAGATGCATTGATCTGTGGGGAATTGTCAGATGAAAGCCACATGATATTGGATGAGGAAGCCATTTCCGTTTTCAGCGGATGCCTTGGAAAATCGGATGATGCTGTGGAAATGATGTTGTCAGGCGTTCTGGTTCCCATGTAAAGAGGATAATACGGAGAAAGTATCACTTTTATAAAGATGAATCACCATTATGTGTAATGACCTCTGAAGATTTGCAATACATCAAAAAAGCGCTCTGCTGCTGAGTTAACTCACAAGCAGAACGCTTTTATTCAGGTTTCATCATCATTTTTTTTGCGGATATTGTTGATATCTTCCATACTGCCTTCACCATGGTCATCTGCTGCTCGGAACTCACCCTTTTTCACCAGATGTAAAAAAGCCTCCACCACATCACTGGTTAACTGGGTGCCTGATACTTCTTTGATGATAGATACGGCTTTATCAAAATTCATACGTTTTCTGTACGGACGGTTGGAATACATTGCATCAAATGTATCTGCCACAGCAATGATCTGAGCTACTCTCGGAATTTCATCCCCCTTTAGTCCATTCGGATAACCCTTTCCGTCCGGACGCTCATGGTGTGCTCCGGCACCCTGTGCCAGGTCAGGCATGATGCCGATATCCTTCAATGCGTGCTGTCCTAGTATCGTATGCGATTTTATGACGGCAAATTCTTCATCTGTCAGCTTGCCGGGCTTGTTCAGAACCTCCTCCGGAATGCCGATTTTTCCGATATCATGCAGCAGAGCAATATTGTAGTACTTTTCTACTGTATCTTCATCATAGCCCAATTCTTTGGTCAGCATAGCGGTATACCTGGCAACACGGAAAGAGTGTCCGTTGGTGTATTTGTCCTTCATGTCCACCGTTTTAGAAAATGCCGTTACAATCTCCCGGATCAGTTGTTTGCTTTGTTCCTGCTTTTTTTCCAGTGCTTCCCATTCAGATACCATCCGGTAATGATGCGAGAGCTTGGCAGCTACAATCAGAATCAGAATCAGAAACAGTGCTGAAACAAGGCTGACCTGTATTACAAAAAGGCGCACATCGTCCCGTACATCCGTCATGGAAATGTCTGCACCCACATAGCATATGCAGTTGCCTTGTTCATCATAACAAGGATGATAGATTGTCAGCACCCAGCCGCTGACGTCATTACTTTCAATTGGTTCAATTTTTTTGCCTTCCAGAAGCTGCGGCACATAGGGCTTAAAGGCATCCTCAAAGCTGACAACATCACCAGGTTTATACACTGGCACACCCTCATTCGTGTTGTTTGTATCCAGATCAAAAATGAAATGACATCCATCTTCCTTAATCTGCAGCACATACAAGTACTCTATTCCGAACGCATTTTCTTTTATTCTGTATAATGTTTGTTTTGTCTGGATATATCCGGGTGCATTTTCGCTTTTTGTCAGATATGTTTGTATCTGATCAGTGTCCAGAAAGGTTGACGCAAGCTGTGTGATACCTTCTGCCATTTCAATTCGTTCAGTCTTAATTCTATTCGTATACAGAATTACACTGAAAGCGGATATGCCGATTGTCAGCAGGAGTACTAATATAGTCAGCGTGAACATCAGACGTATTCGTCTTGTTTTGCGTCGTTTTTCATAAGAATCATCTATTGTTTCCGGTGTTTCTGGTACCTGTTTGTTCATTTTACTCATGTGCATCTCAATTCCTTGAATCTGACACCTGCAAAAACAGCTTCCTATTTATCAGGTGAATATTATTTCGTCATTTCTGGATACATTTACGTAGCCTGAACACATTTTAACACAGATTTACATATTTGACAATGATAATCTTCAGATTATGCAACTTTTGTACTGCACTAATACTTCATTCAGTTATTCACAAAAGTGTAAAAACAGTTTACTATTGGCAAGTAGAGTGCCTGCCAACCTGAATAAGCTGCGCAGAAGCGGTGTGTAACTGAATGCATTCTGCGGGTGTAAATTTGTTTAAGCTATAACCAGAGCGAAGCGCTATATACTGATACCAGGCAAGCCCACACGTGGGGGATGCAATAGCAGAAGGGTCAAGGAATACGAACGAGAGCAGTGACACCGGCGGCGCGCCGGCGAAGCGACTGACGCGTTCAGGGAGCGCCGGCTCGGCGCTTAAAAAATGGTTGGCATTTTGAGAATAATATGGTATACTGGTAAGCGAGAGGCAAATAGACTGTCTTTCGGAATCCATACATGGCATATGCAATGTATAGGGTTCAACAAACGGCAGTTCTGATGCCGCAGTTGAATAGGAGAGATAAAAATGGAGTGGGAGTTTCATGTGCTGAATTTCTTTCAGCAATATGTCAGAAATTCGTTTCTGGATGCAGTAATGCCGATTGTTTCTTTTCTGGGACGATATGGGATAGCCATTATCATTGTGTTTCTGGTTGCTCTGATTTCAAAAAAACATAAGCGGCTGGCACTCAGGCTGGTTGTATCTACGGCACTCAGTGCTTTATGCTGTAACCTGATTTTAAAGCCGATTGTTAACCGTATGCGACCGTATGAACTGAATACAACGATAGCGCTGATTGTAAAGCCGGAAACAGATTCATCGTTCCCATCAGGACATACGTTTTTCGCATTCAGTTCGGCAACCGTCTGTTTTATGTACAATAAAAAGCTGGGACTGGTGATGTATGCATATGCACTGATGATGGCATTTTCAAGATTGTATCTGTATGTACATTTTCCTACGGACGTTTTTTTCGGTGCTTTGTTTGGTATTATTGTCGGAGTGATTGCCATCAAGATGGAACAGTTTGCATTTTCTGAACACAAGAAGCTGAGTAATAAATCCTATTGATCATAAAGCCAATGAGCCGCACTCTTCCCGGGGTGCGGCTTTTTGTCAGGTAATATTTGTGAAAAAATATTTCTGAATTTGCAAAAAATTGATTGACAAAACATAATACTGGTATTATACTGTTAATAGTATTCACAAATATTGATATCAGTTAATGCGGATAAATGTATCCTGCTTGCCTCCAGTGGATATAGCAGGCAATACACAGACTTTGTTTTGTGAAAATAGCTCTCTTTTATTATTCAGGCGAGAAAAATCATTCATAATAACGTATGAAAAACTGTATACTTGCTATAGTGAAAAATACACACTAATATTTCAATACAATCATTACTATTAACTGAAAGAAGGAGTAGACATGGTAAAAAAGAAATTGCGGGTTTGTACGTATGGCAGTTTTGAGGTGTATGTGGGAGATAGACCGATCATTTTTCGGAACCGAAAAGCAAAGGAATTGCTTGCTTTCTGTATTGACAGGAGAGGGAAAACCCTGACATCGGATGATGTATCTGAATACTTGTGGTCTAACCGCCCGTTCGGAGAGAACATCCGTCAGCTCTACCGCAGGGCAGCACGTGATCTGACGAAAACACTGAATCAGGAAGGATTGGAGGGCGTGTTTATCCGTACCAGAGGAAAATGCCGGGTGCAGATGGAAGAAATAGATTGCGATCTGATCCGGTATCTGGATGATCATAATGCAGAACCAGCAGATTTTGCTGAAATGTATTTGTATGAATATGAATGGAGAACAGTTTTATTGTCAGATATGAAATAGCATTTTGTATGAAAGCCTTGCTTGTGAGAGATGCAACCAGAAATTGCCCGGATTATTTGTTATATTGTAATACTTTTTCTTTTTATGTTGTAAAAATATTATAATTATGTTATAATATTGCTGGAATAATTTGCTTGCAGCTAAAAAAATACGGGCGGTGCTGGTTATGAATACTCGTTTCAGGTTTTTATTCAGAAAAATGCTTTTCCAATTTCTTATACTATGTCTGACAGCCGCTGTTTTCGCACTGATTGGTACAATGCAGCCACAGGCAGCGGGCAGCCTGGATTTGTTGAGCAGTCAAAAAGACTATACGGCTGTACTGTATGATAATACAAACGGATTGCCGACATCCGAAACAAATGCGATTGTACAGAGTGAAAACGGTTATATCTGGATGGGCGGATATAGCGGTCTGGTGCGGTATGACGGCAATATGTTCTATCGGTATGATTCTTCCACAGGTATCGCCACCGTGCGCTGCCTGTATATTGATACCAAGGGCAGACTGTGGATAGGAACAAATGATGACGGCGCGGCGATGCTGCAAAATGAAAAGTTTACTTTCTTCAATAAGGGGAAGGGACTGGCATCTTCTTCCATCCGGTCTATTATCGAGGACGATCATCAGAATATCATTGTTGCAACCACCATGGGCATTACGGTTATTGACAGTAAAAACGAAGTTCACTCTATTGATGAAGCACAGATCAATAAGAAATATATCAAGCGTCTGACAAAGGCGGCAGACGGCACGATTTATGGGGCAGAAATGGAAGGCGGATTCTTTGCATATAAGGACGGCAGAATTCTGGCTTTCTATGATCCGGACAAAACAGGGTTGGGACCGATCGACTGCGTATACCCGGATCCTGACCAGAAGAATGTGGTTTATCTTGGTTCCAGAAAGTATGGGGTGATCCGCTGGGATCTGACGAAGCCTGCAACTGAAGCAAAGAAGTATTCGGTGGAGCCGCAGAATACAATCAATAATGTATGTAAGATAGATGGTAAACTGTGGATATGCTGTGATAACGGCGTGGGGTATTTTGACGGTTATATGCGATATACGCCGGTTCCTGATCTGCCTATGTTCAATTCGGTTGATAATGTCATGAAGGATTACGAAGGAAATCTGTGGTTTACCTCCTCACGGCAGGGCGTTATGAAGATTGTAGAAAACCAGTTCAAGGATATTTCCAAGCAGGTGAAAATGGACAGCATGGTGGTCAATGCAACCTGTCGGTATAAAGAAATGATCTATGTCGGCAGCGACAGCGGATTGTTTATTATCAATGGTGATGAAGCACTGGTTGAAAACAAGCTCACAGAGCTGATCGGAGAATCAAGGGTACGGTGTATTATACGGGATAAAAAGAATATACTGTGGTTCTGTACATATAGTGATTACGGGTTGATTTCGTATAATCCGGAAACAGAGGACATTCAGTATTATAACGAGGATAAGGGGATTGCCTCTAACCGCGTGAGGATGCTGAAGGAGCTTTCCGACGGTAGGCTGGCAGTATCGACCAGTAAGGGTGTTGTTATTCTCAAGGATGGTAAGGTAGTAGATTGGTACAGTGATGAAAACGGAATCAGCAATACAGAAATACTGAGCATTGAAGAAGCAACAGACGGCAGACTGTATTTCGGCAGTGACGGTGATGGTATATATGTGGTAGACGGTAACAGAATATCCAGGGTCGGAAAAGAAGACGGACTGACATCCGAAGTGATTATGCGTATCAAAAAGGACCCGAAGGAAGATTTATACTGGCTTATCACGAGCAATTCGGTTTCATTTATGAGAAATGAAAAGGTAACAGCAGTCAAAAATTTTCCTTATTCCAATAATTTTGATCTGTATTTTGACAGCAGTGAAAACGCATGGGTAACCAGCAGCAGCGGTATCTATGTTGTCAAGAGAAAGGAACTGCTGGCGAATAAGGAGATAGACTATGTGCAGTATGATATTCACAGTGGACTGCCATGTGTTTCTACAGCCAATTCCTATTGCCAGCTGGACGAAGACGGGTCTTTGTATATGTCCTGTTCAGCAGGCGTTTGTAAGGTGAATATCAATAAAGCAGCAGTGGATAACAGCAAGATCAAGCTGGGGATACCTTCACTGATGGCAGATGATCAATATATCGGGATAGATAATAAAACAGAGGTGCATATTCCGTCAGATTGTAAGCGTCTGAATATATCTGCCAATGCCTTCACTTATTCTCTGAATAATCCGCATATCAGCTACTATCTGGAAGGCTTTGATGATGATCCGATTCAGATGACGAAAAAGGATCTGGGCGTCATTTCCTATACCAACCTGCGGGGCGGTACCTATAAGTTTCATTTTTCTGTCATGAATACTATGACTGGTAAGGAAGAAAAATCGGTAGTAGTGACGATCATCAAAGATAAGGCATTGTATGAGGAAGTATGGGTCAGGTATGTTCTGGTAGCTTTGATTGTGTGTTTGCTGTCATTGACGTTTTTATTTATCTATAAGCGTAAGACGAACGCGCTGCTGCGAAAGCAGAAGGAACACCAGAGTCTTATCAACGAAATGGCAATGGCATTTTCCCGGTGTGTTGAATCCAAGGATGAGTATACCAATGGTCATGCGGCGAGGGTGGCAAAGTATTCCCGTATGTTTGCGAAAAAGCTGGGAAAAAGTGAGGATGAGGTCGATCGTATCTATAATATTGCGCTGCTGCACGATATCGGAAAAATCAGCATACCGGATAGTATTCTGAATAAACCCGGACGTCTGACGGATGAAGAATATGCGATCATGAAGACCCATCCGCAGAAGGGTTACGAAATACTCAAGGATATTACAATTGCGCCCGATCTGGCGCTCGGTGCAAGATACCACCATGAACGTATTGACGGAAAAGGATATCCCAAGGGATTAAAGGGAGATGAAATACCCGAAATAGCCCAGATCATAGCGGTTGCTGATACTTTCGACGCAATGTATTCCACCAGACCGTATCGGAAGAAGATGAAGCTGGAGGATGTAGCTGCGGAAATAAAACGATGTGCTGGTACACAGCTGAGCCAGAAGGTTGCGGATGTATTTCTGGAACTGGTGGACGAAGGTGTGTTTGACAATGATGAAACAAAATAAAAAAACAGAAAGGACAGATGAAGAATGTTGGGAAATTTCAGCTATCATAACCCCACAAAATTATATTTCGGAAAGGATTCCCTACAGTATCTGAACGAAGAATTGCCGAAATACGGCAAGACAGTCCAGCTGGTTTATGGAGGGGGTTCTGTCAGACGGAACGGTATCTATGATAGTGTGATGCAGCTGCTGCAATCGAATGGGAAAACAGTAGTAGAAGACGGCGGCGTAATGTCTAATCCGACAGCGGATAAACTGAGAGAAGGCGCAAAACTGGCACGGGAGCATAATGTTGACCTGATACTGGCAGTCGGCGGCGGATCGTGCTGCGACTATGCCAAGGCGGTATCCGTTTCAGCGCATTGCGGTGATGACCCGTGGGAAAAGTACTATATCCGGTTCGAGGAACCCGACTGTCGTATCATACCTGTGGGATGCGTTCTGACAATGGCAGGAACAGGATCGGAGATGAACGGCGGGGCAGTCATCACGAATCATGAGCAGAAGCTGAAAATCGGTCATGTATTCGGAGATGAAGTAATGCCGAAGTTTTCCATATTAAACCCGGAATATACCTACACACTGCCCAGACGTCAGATGGTTGCCGGAATATACGATATTTTCAACCATATCTGTGAACAGTATTTTTCTGGCGAGGATGATAATACCAGCGATTATCTTGCAGAAGCGCTGATGAAATCGGTCATTCACAGTTCATTGATTGCCATTGAGAATCCTGAAGATTACGAAGCCCGTTCCAATATCATGTGGACAGCAACATGGGCACTGAATACACTGATATCCCGTGGAAAAACAACAGACTGGATGGTACATATGCTGGGACAGGCAGTCGGTGCATACACCGATGCAACTCATGGTATGACACTGGCAGCTGTATCACTTCCGTATTACAAGAAGATCATGCAGTATGGAATGCAGAAGTTTGTACGATTTGCCCGTGAAGTGTGGGGGATTGACACAAATGAGCTGACGGATGAAGAAGCTGCTGCAGCAGGATTGGATGCTATGGAGAGCTGGATGAAGTCACTGGGTCTGACGATGCATATCAGTGAGCTTGGCGCAACTGAGGAAATGCTGGACGGGATCACATCTGCTACGATTATCCTGGATGGCGGCTATAAGGTGCTGACGAAAGAGGAAATCAAACAAGTATTGAAGGATAGTATGTAATCATTACAATTGACAGATTGTTTGCCTGACGCTATTGTATCAGTGGTTGGTGGTTAGTGATGCTAACCGCTGACCACTAATTACTCCCGAACATTGGAAAAGAAAACTTTTATATAGACAAATCAATTGTTTTTTTGTCAGATGTCTGTAACCTTTTCGTTTTATGAGGATAATCATACCAGAAGGGTACTTCAAATCGTTCATATATGGAGTGATAATCAATGAAAAATAAAAAAATGCTGCTTGGTCTGATGGCTGCCATAACCGTGGGTGCATTCTGTGCCGGGTGTACTCCCGAATCACCTCCGCTTGATCCGCTGCAGCCTTCGGAAGAAATAAGTCAGATGTCGGAGCAGTCATCTGCCGGGGAACATATTGAGATATCTGCTGCATCTTCTGAGCCGGTGAAAAACCAACAGCAGGAATTGAAAACGACTGAACAATCATCGCAGATTACTGTATGGAAGGATGGTGCAGGTACGCCAACGGACATGAACTATTCACAGGTTCTTGTGTCTGGAACCGTCAATTATAAATGTGATGACCCCATAGTGTTAGACAGACTGGTACAATCACTCAAGGACATAAAGGTGTCAGAAAAGACAGCGCAGCGCTATGATGATGACTCCGACGAGCTGACCTTTCATTTTGAGGATGGCAGTGAACAGGTTATTTTCTTTGAACACGGCGGATTGCTGAAAGATAATGTGAGGTATGTGATTGAAGGATATGATGCTGTAAAAGAAATATTGGAATCCATAAAAAACGATTCTGTCAGTGACGGTACAGAGGAATCGTATGATGAATGGGTTGTGAATGTGGGAAAGGTTGAACACAGGGTTTCGGTGCTCTGCGGTTCAGAGGAATATTTACGTGCCGATACCAATAAAAAGCGGGAACTGGCAGAGGCACTGCTGAGGGAGTTGGAGGATCAGGGACTTGTAGAAAAAAACAGCGTCTTTTCCACTGATGACAGTGTATCCTATACGTATATGGGCGGCGGCAGCGGCGGAATCATGCTGAAGGACTTTGACCCCATGATGAATTGACCGAACCAAAAAAATACATCCTGATAGCTTGCAGTTCAGGCTACAGGATGTATTTTTTACTATGTTTTGTTTAATGCAGTCACTTTGCTGAAATGATGCAGCAGCAGGAATATTCCCCAGACATATGCAGCGGTCAAGGCAATGTTCACATACATATTTTCTCTGAAAACCAGCATAACAACGATAAAGCTGGCAGCCGCAATGGCAAGGGTCAGAATGAATCTGAATGTGGGACGACACTTTGTTTTACTGAAACGAAGTGTAAAGAACAGAGAAATATAATATATCAGGAAGGATAGTATTAACATCAATATCTTAGGCAGCAGACTGACTTCTGTGTTATGCATAAATTCAAGGGAGGTTGTGATAAGACTGAGTGCAAAAATGATAAATATGTGAATCATCATATAGACAAGTCCCGGATTTTGTTGTTTACGATCTATAAGATGATCGTAAACGGTTCCATAGCTGAGAAATAACCCGACTACGATCAGAAAGCACATCAGGGAGAAATACAGGGAATTGACCGTAAGACCGCCTTCAAAGTAATTGGCGAGTGCAATGATCATTTCTCCAAAGGTAAATACTACATACAGCATGGCTCTTTCAGAAAGATGTGTGAAATCTACAAGAATGACGTTGGCATTACGTCCATGGAACATAGAGCCGACAATACCAAACAGTATAGCAAATGGGGCAACCGAAAAGCCCGTAGCCTGATAGACAGGATACGTGCTGAAAACAATCAATGCTTCGGCTATAAGAACCAGTCCCATACGTTTTGTCTGCATATATACTTCAGGACATTCTTTACAATTGCGAAGCTCCAGAAAATACTGAATACCAATATTCACAAGAATCAATCCCCACGCAATATGATATTCCAAGAGGAAGTTGTCCCAATGTGTGCGGGTTCCCTCGCCGATAAAGTACAGCAGGAACATATTGATAAACAAAAAGATGTGGTCACGCAGTTTGTTTCTGCCGTGCATATTGATGTAGTAGGTTGAAAAGTTCCAGATCTGTATAATCGTCAATGTACAAAGAATATAAGCCATAAACACCTTACTGTCAACGAATCCATTTGTGATCTGGTGCAGTAAGGAATTGTTTCTGCCGATAACATATACGAAAATCAGGTCATAAATCAGTTCGAGATATTCAACCTTTTTCTCTTCTGTTTTTGTATGCATAAAACGCTCCTTTTTTTATTGTATTTGTATGATGCAGAAAATGTTTTTATGTCATTCCATCACCCTCTGTTTTATTTCGTTATATATAATAGCATAATAAAACAAAGATATAAATATGCAGTTACATAAAATTTTGTAGTTGAATTATCAAAGAATGGATGTTATTATATATAAAGTAAGAGGTGACGTGTAATGAAGGGAGAAAAGAAACACGATAAAACGAATACACCGCTGTGTATTGCAACAGACGCAATAGAAGCCGATGTGGATGAAAACAGAATGGATACAAAAATAAATGACTCCGTATCAGCACTTATCCGCTTTGCCGATGATGAGGATTTAAAACAGATTAATGTCATCAGAAAACAGGTGAACGATCTGCACGTCAAAGGAAAACCTGAAATATTCAAGGAGGGTTTTTCAGAGGAATTGCAGGACTATATATATGCGATTTTCAAGGATCCGGATAAAAAGATTGTTGTCTATGAGCTGAGGAGCAGAATATGTGCGTTTGCTGTGCTGAATCATATCAAAAAGCCTGAAAATCCGTTTATGTACGAAAGAGATTATCTTGATATTGATGAATTTGGTGTAGATGAAGCATACCGCAGAAAAGGAATTGCCACAAAAATGATACACTTCATTCGTGATTATGCAAAACAAGAAGGCTTTAATAGGATTGAGCTGAATATGTGGGAGTTCAATCATAATGCATTGGAATTTTACGAATCAGCAGGGTTTCATACGTACCGCAGATATATGGAGATGAAGCTGTGATTCCTTTTCAGATGCTGATACAAGGCAGACCCACACATAGATGATGCAATAGCAGATGGGGCAAGGTATCCGACCGATAGAAGCGACACCGGCGGCGGCTCGGCACAAAGTATAAAATTATAGTGGGCAAAAAAGAGCAACTACCAATTTGAATGAGCTGCGTAGAAGCAGTGTGCAGCTGTATGGATTACGCGGGTGTGAATTTATTCAAGCTATAACCAGAGCGGAGCGCAAGCGCAGCGACTGACGCGTTCAGCCCGCGCCGCCGCCTGTCAGTTGACAGGGAGAGGAAAAATTGATAGAATAGGGAAGGAAAATGGCAGGCTGTTTGTGGATGAAACGAACGGCTGGTGTTTTTGATTACATTTCAGAAAGGAAAGAATTCAGATGGAAAATCAGGATATTATTGAATTGACACGTGCAGTAGGCAGACAGCTGCAGAAAGAGGATGCGTATATTGCATACCAGGCAGCCAAACAGGCAGCAGATGAGGATCAGGAGCTGCAGAAGCTGATCAATGATTTTGACAAGGTGAGAACAGAGATCAGCAAGGAAACATCCAAGGAAGAAAGCGAGAGAAATCCGGAACTGATCCGCAAGCTGAATGAGGATATGCGTAAGGTTTACGCAAAGATCATGACAAATGAAAGAATGATCGGTTATAATGATGCAAAAGACGCATTTGATGTACTGATGGCGAGAATCACGTCCATTATCAAGCAGTCATCGGAAGGTGAAGACCCCGATACAGCGGATTATTACGCTTCCTGTTCGGGCAGCTGTGCAACCTGCGGCGGCTGCGGCTGACAGGAAACAGGTTCTGCTTCGCACAGGAAAAGGAGCGTATGGAAGGATGAAGGAAAAGGAAGAAGTACTGTCACCGCTGATGCAGCAGTATCTGGGTGTGAAAGAAAAGTATAAGGATGCGATCATATTCTTTCGTGTCGGGGATTTTTATGAGATGTTCTTTGAGGATGCGAAAACTGCTTCACGGGAACTGGATCTGACGCTGACAGGAAAAGAATGTGGCATGAAGGAACGGGCACCAATGTGCGGTGTTCCGTTCCATAGCTATGAAAGCTATGCGGGAAAGCTGATAGCAAAGGGTTATAAGGTTGCCATTTGTGAACAGACAGAGGACCCTTCCAAAACCAAAAAGCTGGTCAGGCGGGAAGTGATTCGTGTCATTACTCCAGGTACGGTTATGGAGCAGAGTATGCTGGAGGAAGGGAGCAACAATTTTATCGCTTCTGTTTTTACGAAGAAAAACAATACCGGTCTTGCGTTCTGTGATGTTTCGACCGGGGAACTGTATGCAACCTCCTGCGAAAGTGATGATGCAGAGAGCTTTATCAAGGATGAACTTCTGAAGTTTTCACCAAGTGAGCTGATTATAGGCGGAGATACCGTTCGCTTTACGGGATTGTCAGCGTTTATCAAGGATAAGCTTTCTGCCTGTGTGAATATGCTGGATGATGAAGACTTTGCCTACAGTGAAGCAGTTGTCCGTATCCGGGAACAATTCGGCGGAAAGGAGCCGGAACAGCTGGGACTGGATGAAAAGCCGACTGCTGTATCTGCCGTCGGAGCGCTGCTGCTGTATCTGAGCCGCACACAAAAGGGCGGTATGAACAGAATCTCGGAGATAGAGGTATACAAAGAAGAACAATATGTTCATCTGGATTACCATACCCGCCGGAATCTGGAACTGACAGAACCGCTGAACAGCAAAAATAAGCGGGCGTCCTTGCTTGCTGTATTGGATCAGACACGTACCTCGATGGGGAAACGGCTGATTAAAAGCATGATTGAGAAACCGCTTGTCAGTATCGGTAAGATCACCCGCCGTCAGAATGCGGTATCGGAATTATTCGATCAGGTTCGTATGCGCACAGAGCTGCGTGAAGCATTACTTGGTCTGTCGGATATCCAGCGGGTGATTACAAGGGTGGTGTATGGTTCTGCCAATGCAAGAGAATTGCGCTCACTATGCAGCGCTTTGCAAAAGCTGCCTGCTGTCAAAGACTGTCTGAAGGACGCACGATCCGGTCTGCTGCAGGAGGCAATGCAGCAGATTGATTTGCTGGAGGATATTGTACAACTGATTGATGGTTCTATTGATGAGGACCCGCCTTTTTCGGTCAGAGAAGGCGGAATGATACGGGAAGGCTGCTCTGAGGAGCTGGATGAGCTGCGGGATGATATGAACGGCGGTGCAGGTCATCTGGCAAAAATAGAAGCAAGGGAACGGGAAATGACAGGTATTCCTAAGCTGAAAATCGGCTATAACCGTGTGTTCGGGTATTATCTGGAAGTGACAAATTCATACAAAGATATGGTGCCTGACAACTATATCCGCAAGCAGACACTGACAAACGGCGAGCGATATATAACAGAAGAATTGAAGAATCTGGAGCGCCGCATTCTGGGTGCCAAAGACAGGGCAAATGAACTGGAGTATGCGATTTTTGAAAAAATCAGAAAAACAGTGGCAGAAGCATCAGACCGTATTTCGGATACGGCAGCGGCGGTTGCTCTTGTGGATGTAATGGCATCTCTTGCACAGGCGGCAACGGATCATCACTATTGCTGTCCTGTCATGACAAATGATGGTGCTGTCCGGATTACAGAGGGTCGTCACCCGGTTGTAGAAAACCTGATGACACAGACGCAGTTTGTGCCCAATGATACCTGCCTGGATCTGAAGGAGAATCGTATTTCGATTATTACAGGTCCAAATATGTCGGGTAAATCGACCTATATGCGGCAGACAGCGCTGATCGTACTGATGGCGCAGATAGGCAGCTTTGTACCGGCGAAAAGTGCAGAAATATCGGTGGTGGACAGTGTATTTACCCGAATCGGCGCATCAGATGACCTGTCTACGGGACAGTCTACCTTTATGGTGGAAATGAACGAGGTTGCTTATATTCTGCAGAAAGCAACGAAAAATAGTCTGTTGATTCTGGATGAAATTGGCAGAGGAACGTCTACATATGATGGTATGAGTATTGCGCGGGCGGTGCTGGAGTATGTTGCTGATACGAAAAAGCTGGGCGCAAAGACGCTGTTTGCAACACATTATCATGAGCTGACCGTACTGGAGGAAAAGCTGAAAGGCGTTAAGAATTATCATATCGCAGCTATCAAGCATGAAGATGATATAACCTTTCTGCGGCGGATCATGGCAGGTCCGGCAGATGAGTCCTATGGTGTGGAGGTAGCAAAGCTGGCAGGTCTGCCCGACAGTGTGATTGAACGGGCAAAAAAGATTCTCAGACAGCTTGAGAGTGATACACCAAAACGAAGCCCTAAAAAGAAACAGCATGATGAGGATGAACATCTGCAAATGAGCCTGATCAAAGAAGAAACACCGATTGAAAAGCGGTTAAAGGAAATTGACATCAATACGTTGACCCCGATGGAATCCATGAATATTCTGTTCGAGCTGATCAAGCTGTCAGAAAGGGCATAGGTTCCATGATATCAGATAGGAGTGGCTATGGGAATCATCAATGTACTACCGAAAAATATTGCAGAACTGATTGCTGCCGGAGAAGTGATCGAGCGTCCCAGCTCTGTTATAAAAGAATTAGTAGAGAACTGTATTGACGCAAAAGCGCACAGTATTACGGTGGAAATAAAAAATGGCGGTACAACCTTCATGCGGGTAACCGATGACGGTATCGGTATACGGCAGGAGGATATCCGTACAGCCTTTCTGCGTCATGCCACCAGTAAAATTGTGGAGCAGGAGGATCTGGATGCAATAGAAACGCTGGGGTTCCGTGGTGAGGCGTTGGCGTCCATCTGTGCGGTAGCCAGAGTGGAAGTGCTGACCAGACATAGTGAGGAATCCTTCGGCATACGCTATTGTATAGAAGGCAGCGAGGAAACGGTGTGGGAAACTACCGGGTGTCCCCAGGGAACGACCTTTATTGTACGGGATCTGTTTTACAATGTTCCGGCACGAATGAAATTTCTGAAAAAGGATGTTGGCGAGGGCAATGCCGTATCGGTACTGTTGGATCGGATTGCACTGTCCCATCCGGAAATCAGCTTTACATTTATTCGTGACGGCAAGCAGACAATGAAAACTCAGGGTGACGGCAGGCTGGAGAATACCATTTATCAGGTATTCGGAAAGGATTTCTATGACAGCCTGATGCCGCTATCTTATACAAGGAACCATATACAGGTGGAAGGTTTTGTGACAAAGCCCGCTGTGTCGCTGAAGGCTAACCGCAGTATGCAGATGTTTTTCATCAACGGCCGCTATGTACGCACCAAAACGGCAATGGCTGCACTGGAGCACGCCTATAAGGGGAGTATTATGGTAGGAAAATACCCGTCCTGTGTGCTGATGCTGACGATGAATTGTTCTATGCTGGATGTCAATGTGCATCCCGCAAAGCTGGAAGTGCGGTTTACGAATGAAGCGCCTGTATATGAAGCGGTATATCACGGTGTGCGATCTGCTATTATGCAGTATGATACACGGCTGGCAGAGGATGACTCACCCGCAAGGCCACAGTATACAGAACCAGAATTGCTGGTACCTCCCGTCGACCAGGCAAAGCAGCTTGGCTTTTCCTACGGCAAACAAAAGGCAGAACGGAAATTTGAAGCAAGCGGGTATTTTTCCGACCTGCCCGATGCACTGCAGAACCGACCGTCGGAAAAAGCGCAGAAGCATCAGATAATGAATGAGTTGGCGGATAAAGCGGACAAAGAACCAATTGTGCTGGTAGGAGAAGGACAGGATGAAATGAAGGTGTTCAGTGAACCAATACTGACATCTTTTGATACATCAACGCTGGTGGATGTGCATTCTGAGCCGCAGAAGGAAGATGCGTCTGAAATAACAGCAGAGCTGACAGATGAGGATGAACCGATTGTACTGAAACCGCTGGTGCGTCAGGAAAAAAGGGAACAGGAAGCTCCGGAACCGGTGGGATCAGTCAGCGACGAGCTTGTTACCGTTGTCGAAGAGGATAAACGTGAAATAGCTATCCGGTATATCGGCGAAATATTTTCAACGTATATTATCATAGAATATGGCAAGGACAGGCTGATGATCATTGATAAACACGCTGCACATGAACGGCTGATCTATGAAAAACTGAAACACCGTGACGCAGGACTGGCACCTCAGCTGCTTCTGGAACCGGTTCCGGTTACGCTGGAAAAGGATGAAGCAGAGATCGTGATGGAGCATCAGGATGACCTGGCAAAAACAGGCTTTGATATAGATAGGTTTGGTGAACGCACGATACTGATACGCAGCGTTCCGATTATGATGGAAACGGTGGATATTACCGAGAGTTTTTCAGAGATAGCAGAATACCTTTGCCGTCACAGAAAGCTGATACCATCGGAAAAGATGGAGTGGATTTATGCCAATACGGCTTGCCGTGCAGCTATCAAGGGCGGAAATAAAAGCCATCCGGAGGAATTGATAGATCTGGTCATGACATTGGAGCAGCATCCGGATATACGCTATTGTCCTCATGGCAGACCCATTTACTTTTTTATGACAAAGCATGAGATAGAAAAAATGTTTGGCAGGCTTGGATGAAACACCTTGGATGATCGTATCTGTAAAACTGGCAGAATGACGAATTTCTGGAAGAATTTAGCAGATAAACTGGATATCTACAAGAAAAAATGACCTTTCCGTAAATTTTCAACAGATTTTTTTGTTACAAATGTTGATTTATGGGTATGAATGTGTTATAATAATGCCATATGATAACAATTCGGAAGATGGTTGTTAGCGGCAGTAATGTGCGTCTGATGACATAGAGTCCGTACTGATTTCCGAAAAGGAGTGTTACCGATGCCCGAAGAAACAAATGTAATCGGAAAGCTGAAAGAAGAAGAAATGGATGCGGTAGAATCAGAAGCAACTGAAACAGAAGCAGCAGAAATGGATGAGATCAATGATATAACAGAGTCAAAGCTGACTCCTGAGGAGCAGATTGATTTTCTGAATAGAAAGCTTGAAAAAGCAGAGCTGGAAGCTACAGATAAAGGAATTGCGTTGATTGAAATGACAGCTTCAAGAAATGCGCTGTATCGTTCACTGCAGGAAACGCAGATGCGGTTGGCTGAAATTTCCGGTCAGCGTGAGAATGATATTGAAGCGTACCAGAAGGAGCTGGATATCCGGCTGGAGGAAAAGAGGCATTTGCAGGAGCAGTATGACGGTCTGGTCATCAAGGCAAAGCGCTATGATGAGCTGCAGGAAAGTCTTGTGAAAATCAAGATGAATGCGGAACAGAGAGCGCATGGCGTGATTGATGAAGCGCAGGAAAAGGCAATGGATACGATCATGCTGATTGATGATATTGAGAAGGAAATATTGCTGTTCCGGGAGGATGTGACCTATCTGCGAAGGGATATCAAGATAGGAACGGTTACGTTGGATGACAGACTGGAGAATATTTATCTGCGGTTGTGTAAGAATCTGGATCGGCTGGTAGAAATCAAGGAGAATTTTTATAAAAAGAATTCACTTCCGATGGATGAGGATGATCCATGGATCGGAGCGGGTGGTGTTCCGAAGATCAATTATCCTGAAAAGACAGAAAATCCGCTTGCTGAGGAACAACAGTAGTCATATATGAAGGTCGGTATCTGCTCAGGCAGGTGCCGATTTGTTTATGTGAGGATTGGCGGATAGAGGTATGTTGACAGGACAATACGCATACACTTTATCGGGGTGATAAGGTGGAAAAACTGAAAGCATATGTAAAGTATTCCTCGGTTCTGATATGTGTATTCCTGTTTGGTGCCTTGCTGTTTATTTCGCTGCAAACAGATGAACCGGCTGTATCAGTGGAAACATCGGCAGCACCGGTAGTGGTGATTGATGCCGGTCACGGAGGGGAGGATGGCGGCGCATCGGATAATGATGTACTGGAAAAGGATATTAATCTGGCAATTGCGCTGAAACTGCGTGATCTGCTGCGGGTATCGGGGTATGAGGTGCGTATGGTGCGGGAGAAGGATATTTCCGTTTACGACAGCTCTGCACAGACAGTGCGGGAGAAGAAGGTATCGGATATGCAAAACCGTGTGAGGATGATCAATGAAAACCCGCAGAATATTCTGATCAGTATTCACCAGAATAAATTTGAACAAAGTCGGTACAGCGGTGCCCAGATGTTTTATTCTGCTAATCATCCGCAGAGTATGAAGCTGGCAGAGAGCATCCGGAAAAGTGTGACCTCATTGCTGCAGCCTGAGAATAAACGAGAACTGAAACGGGACAATGGGTCGGTATATATCCTGAAAAAAGCAGAAGTGCCTGCAGTGATCGTTGAATGCGGTTTTTTGTCAAATCCGGATGAAGCGGCGAAATTAAAGACAGATGCCTATCAGTCAAAAATGGCATTTGCAATTTATTGTGGATTTTTAAATTATATGCATAATGACGGGAGAAATGAAAATGGCGGATAAAATCAGGACAATCTATGTGTGTAACGAGTGTGGACATGAAAGTGCAAAGTGGTACGGTAAATGTCCCGGATGCGGTCAGTGGAATACCATGTCGGAGGAGGTACGTGAAAGCTATGGCAAAAGCAAGACTGCCTCTGTTGTACGAGCCAGACCCACTGCTGCCCCCCTTCCGATAACGGAGATTTCCACTGAGGACGAACAGCGTTATTATACAGGTTCAGGAGAATTGGACAGGGTGCTGGGCGGCGGTATCGTAAAGGGTTCATTGGTTTTACTGGGCGGTGATCCGGGTATCGGTAAGTCAACAATACTGCTGCAGATTTGCAATCATCTGGGGCAGATATTGAAAATACTGTATATATCAGGCGAGGAATCCAAACGGCAGATCAAACTGCGTGCCTCCCGGCTTGGTGTGAACTGTGCAAATCTGTATGTAATGACGGAAACAGATGTAGAGGCAGTTGCCGACAGGATCCAGAGCGAAAAGCCAGACCTGGTAATGATTGATTCGATACAGACAATGAATTTTAAAGAGCTCAGCTCGTCGCCGGGCAGTGTAACACAGGTAAGAGAGTGTACAAATATATTGATGCGAACGGCGAAATCACTGGATATTCCCTGTATCATAGTAGGTCATGTCAATAAGGACGGCGCTATTGCAGGACCAAAGGTGCTGGAGCATATTGTGGATGCTGTTCTGTATTTTGAGGGCGATAAGCAGATGTCCTATCGTATTCTGCGGGCAGTGAAAAACCGTTATGGTTCCACCAATGAGATCGGTGTTTTTCAGATGGGGGACAGCGGTTTGTCTGAGGTAGAGAATCCGTCCATGATGCTGCTTTCCGGTCGTCCGAAAAATGTCAGCGGTACCTGCGTTGCCTGTCCGATGGAGGGCAGCCGCCCCATTCTGGCAGAAATACAGGGATTGGTAACGAATTCCGGCTATGGTAATGCCCGGCGTATGTCCACCGGATTTGATTATAATCGTATGAGTATGCTGCTGGCAGTATTAGAAAAGCGCTGTGGATATTATTTTTCCAGTCTGGATGCCTATGTAAATGTTATTGGCGGATTAAAGCTGGACGAGCCGGCGGCTGATCTTGCGGTTGCCATTGCCCTGGTCAGCAGCCTGAAGGATATTGTGGTGCCTGAAAACCTGCTTGCGTTCGGTGAGATTGGTCTGACAGGAGAAATTCGTTCCGTAAGTCATGCTGCGCTGAGGGTTACGGAGGCAGCACGACTTGGATTCACGAAATGTATTCTGCCGTTTCATAATCTGAAAAACCTGGTATTGCCTGATGATGCCCATATAGAGATCATAGGCGTGCGAACGATCCGGGATGCGGTAGCGGCTCTTGTCGGCTGATCGGCGCGTCCTGGAAATACTGTGCAGGACAGGACAGGCTGTCGGAACGTGAGCGTTCCAGACGGTGCATACAGCCGCTATGAGAAAGATTGGTAACAGCTGCGATGCTGTCCAGACAGCACTGACCGTCCTTTTGATACACACAATTGTCACTGCAATTGATCAGTGTCATATACATCACCCGCTCATAGTTTGCGCGGCAGAGTACGGCTTTATGCATAAAAAGAACAAAAATAACGATGGAGCGAAAAATAGTACGGGATAACAGATACCCGGAAAGCCCACAGAGTGGAGCCGGACGGTATGAAGAGTCAAAGGATAGGAACGAGAAAAGCGGGAACGCCGGATAACAAAATACAAAAAAGCACCATGATCAGTTGTAGAGATACGAACTGCATGGTGCTTTTTATTCTGTCAAATTTTTTTATAATTATTTATTGAAAATTCATAAGGGGAGTATTATAATATAGTTAGAGTGATTTAACCAAATTGACATTAAGGAGACGAAAATGAAAAATAAAGGCTATTACTGGACTCTTTTTGCACCCATGATCAAAAAGAGTATGTTCGTCCGTTTTGGGAAGGCGCTTGCCAAAAAAGCAATCAGAAACGGTAAGGGTGAATATGAGAGGTTGGTTCAGAATGCTCCTGAGCTTGGAGATGGTAATCCGATGGCATCAAACGCTTATTTTGCGTATGTGTTTGTTGGTGCGTGGCTCGGCACAAATAAAGAGATATCGCCGGAAGAAATGGGATTTGTCATGCAGGATGTGCTGAAAAATGTCCGTTTCTTTTTCGGTCTGGTTGATCTGAATAAGGACGAAAAGAAATGGTATCGGGATATGAAGAAATATGAGCAATGGTACTTGCGTGAGGGTTCTGAAAAATATCCGACTACATGGAAGGTGAATTTTGATGAAACGCAGCACCAGCGAGGCAGCTATTATTATTTTACAAGCTGCCCGATCTGCTCGTATCTTAACAGTATCGGACTTGGCGAGATCATGAAGCCGCTTTGCGAAACGGATAAATATATGTTTTCCTATCAGCATGGTATACTGCATCGGGAACATACTATTGCAGACGGCGCAGCAATATGCGATTATTGGATTGTTGGAGATAAAACAACGATAAATGAATCAGACTGATTAAGGGCGGTGAGCTTTTGATTTTTTTGCAGCTATTATTATTTTGTATTGTTTTCACGCTGATGGTTAAGCTCGGGGTAGGGAAAAACCCCCTGAACGGATTGTATTTTTATCCAAAGGCGGTACAGGAAAGAGTTTATGAACTCGGTCTTACTGACAGACAAACTGTGCAGCGTAAAAGAACAATATTCATGACGGCATTTTTTATTGTGATGCTGGCAGCTTTGCTTGTGATAATTGGTCTTTGGAATGGTGTCAGGGAATTCCCAGCCGCATATTTGCAGGCTTTGCTGTTTCTGGAGGTCATGAACTGGTATGACGGCGTCGTGATCGATCGTCTTTGGGTAGGACACAGTAAATTCTGGATAATTACCGGCACGGAGGATATACCCTTTGTACAGACATGGAAACAGGTACTGAAAAAGCGTAGTATTCTGACCTTGATATGGATAGCAGGAGCAGCAGTTGTTGCTGTACTGGATGTATTGATATTTGGTATTATTTTGAAAGGGTGAGCAATTTGTCACGAAGGGACGAAATCAAATCAGCATATAAGAGTCTTGGGAAGGCACACAGCTTTTATGATGGAATGATGACGGGTACAAGCTTTTTCGGCAGAATGATTCTGAAAAATGTCTGGTGCATGACGAAGGAGGATGCCCTTGAATATCAGGCAGCAGCCTTTGAAGCGATACCGAAGGATTTTTCGGGCAGCTTATTGGAAGTTCCCGTGGGAACAGGCGTGCTGTCGATGCCTGTCTGGAGGACACTTCCCGATGCGGATATTACCTGTGTTGACTATTCCGAAAAAATGATGCAGTCGGCACAAAAAAGAGCAGACGAAATGCAGATAAAGAATATCCGTTTTATGCAGGGGGATGTTGGTGAACTGCCGTTTGAGGATGAGAGCTTTGATTGTGTTGTATCGCTGAATGGTTTTCATGCCTTTCCCGATAAAGAAGCTGCTTACAGCGAAACCTATCGTGTATTGAAAAAGGGTGGTATTTTCTCCGGCTGCTTTTACGTGGAAAGGAGCTGCCCGAAAACGGATAAAATGATAAGGCGGTTTTATATCAAAAGCGGGTTTTTTACCCCTCCCTTTGAAAATGCCAACAGCCTGCAGTCCCGTCTGTCAAAACTGTACAGCAGTGCAATGGTCGGAAATGTGAAAAGCATTGCATGGTTTCAGTGTATAAAATAAAATCGAAAGAGTGCAGAAAAATGGGAAAATACCATATTGAAAGAAATACCGTACAGGAAACACTCATTATTCCTTTGTATGGCAGAAAGGTTTGCAGCGAAAAATTCCCGGAGTTTTTCAGTGACCCGGACAGTGAACGTATTATCAGTATGCTGGATTACGACTTTTCTGATAAGGGAAAGAAAATGTACGGCATAGCAGGTCTGTACGGTGCCCTGGAGGTCGCACAGCGTCAGTATGATCTGATGTGTGAGGTGCGTGAATATCTGAAAGACCATCCAAGGGCGGCTGTCATTAATCTCGGCTGCGGTCTGGATGCTACCTTTCGTCAGGTGGATAACGGTTTGTGCCGGGGTTATAATCTTGACTTCCCTGATGTAATAAAAATCAGGAATGATCTGCTTCCGGCAGGAGAGCGGGAGAAAAATATTGCCTGCGATCTGAATGATGAATCATGGTTCGATGAAATCGATGGCTCGGAGGGCGCGGTGTTTTTTGCGGCAGGGGTATTCTATTATTTTCAGACAGAGGATGCCATACGGCTGTTTGACAAAATGGCAGAGCGTTTTCCGGGAGGGATACTGGTGTTTGATGCCTGCAACAAGCGCGGCGTTAAGCTGATGCTGAAAACATGGATCAAGGAAGCGGACATCAAGGATGTGGGAGCATATTTTGCGGTTAAGAATGCAGAAAAGGAACTGCTGCCCCGAAGCAGTCGTTTTGCCCAGGTGTCGTATAAAAGCTATATGCGTGGATATCGGAATATCGACAAGTCCATCCGGCCTCTGTATCGCTTACTGAATACCATGTGTGACCAACTGATTGATATGCAGATCGTGAAGATACGATTCAGATAAAGGAACAAGGGTAGAAAACCAGGGAGGAGCAAAATGAAATACGGAATAATGGGCGGATTTATTCAATTCGCATTCGCAAAAACGGCATTTGATTATATCAAAAAAGAGATTCCGGAAATAGATATGGCATCCTATAAAAAGCGTGTGAAAAAGGAGTACAAGGCAATTGTTGAAAGAACACCTGGTATCGGCAAAATGAAAGACAATATGTTTGTAATGACTATGTATGCAGGAGCTTTTCTGATTGCACTATATAAAGAGGCTGACGGGAAGATCAACGAAGAAAGCCTAAAAGGTCTGGTTCGGGCATCAGACTGCTGTCCGTTGATGGTAAAAGCAAAGCAAGGAAAGAGTGCTTTCACAGATAAGGAGATATCCAATCGGACAAGACAGACAAAGTGGTCAAGAGACCATATTGAGGAATATCCCATGAACTGGTTTTATTATTTTGAAACTGTTCCGGGGAAGGATGAATACTATATCACACATAAGCAGTGCGGCATCTGTAAGCTGACAAAACAGGAGCACTGCCAGGAGATTACAAAATATCTGTGCATGATGGATTATTACACCTTTGAGATGCAGGGAGCTGTTCTTGACAGAACAAAAACGCTGGGCTATGGTGATAATGAATGCAATTTTCACCTGATGAGCAGGGAGAGAGCAGATGAGATCGGGTTTGTGAAAAGCCCGGACGCAAAATAGAGATATATTTCTGCATAGCGCATAAAGGGAGCAGCTAAAAACTATATGAAGAGGCTGAACTATGAATGACAAGCTAAACTTTGACAGAAAAAAACACAGTATGTACCCAAAAGCAATGGGAAAGAAGATCAGAGAGAAGCTGACCAGTGACTTCGGAGAAACCGTCGGCAATCAGCTTTGGGAAAAAACAAGGCTGAAATATGCAGAGCTGCTGTCGGATGCTCCGTCCATGAAGGGAACGCCGCACAGTGCAGGAGCTTATACAGCAATACTGTTTTTCGCCTATTACAGTGTTCTGCCGGAAAAGCCATCCATAGAATCACTTGAGCCTTTTACCAATGCATTATTTATGGGCAGCTTCAAAACCATGGGAAAGCTTTTCAATATGAACAGGAAAACGGATCTGTGTCTGCTTGCAGGAATCATGAAAGGTGTCGGCAAAAAGGATGCGGCATCCATCAGAAATAATCCGGACGGATTTGTTAATGTGCAGACACCCTTTGATAAAGAAAACGGAATCATCCGATACAAATTTACTCAATGTCCCAATGCCGAGTTTGCTAAAAAGCATGGCTTTGCAGATATTATGCCTCTGCTTTGCAATACGGATTATTTTGGTATGGATCAGCTTCACGCTTGCTTGATTCGCACCTCTAATTGTGTAATGGGGAGTTTTTGCGACTTCTGCATTGTGGCGGATCAGAATCCTCTTGCCGACAAATATGAAAGAATACGCAACGAATATGGATTTATTATCAGCAGAGCAAAACAGGAGGTGCAGACATAATGTTCATAAATGAGTACGGAGAAACAAACGCTCCGAAAATAATTCTGCTCGCACCGATGATGATATCGGGCGAGGATATATATACGATTCTGTCACCATATTTTAAAGGTAACTACAGTTTCATTGCACCCGATCAGGGTGGACACGGCAAGGCAGGAAATTATATCAGTGCTGACGAAGAATACAAAACATTAAAACGCTATCTGCTTGATAAAGGTTATACCGATATACATCTGCTGTACGGTGCTTCCCTCGGAGTTGCGGTTGCTTACAGGCTGTTTAATGATCCGTCTTTTTCTGTGGGTCATGCATGGTTTGACGGTGTTGCTTTGAAAAAGCATTCTTCCTTTGCGGAAGGGTTTATGAAAAATCTGTTCTATAGTCGCAAAAAGACTATGTTAAAAAAGCATATTGAGGTTTCAAAAAGCCTTCTGAAAATATATGGCAAGGATTTTGCCAGGCTGATGACAAGGAATTTTGAACGAATCACATACAGCGATATTGATGCTATCTGTTATGCCTGCTGCCACTATGAGATTTTCCAGATGACAAAAGAGCAGCAAAACCGTCTGCATCTGGAATACGGAGAGAAGGACTTTGATTTGATGCTTTCAAAAACATTCATAAAAAAGTATCTTCCCTATGTACAGCCTGTGATCCGAATAGGATATGGTCACTGTGCCTATATGGCAGCACATACGCAGGATTACGCAAAAGAAATAGAGCTGTTTATCAGTGATGTTAAACAGTAAGAGAAAGAGGTGTAGATTATGCAGTATAACGATATTGGAATTGACAACAGCCTTGACTGGAAGCGCATCAGAAAGCTGATGCTGATCGGGCTTTTCGCCGGTGTAATGGTGCTGATCGGAGATATGCTGCTTGGCTGGGGTGTCGGAGCTTCGGGAACATCGGGACTGGAGGCTAATTATTCCAGGTATCTCGGTGTATCAGACGGCAGGATATTCTGGTCGGCTTTGCTCGGTACGATCGGGATACCGCTTGAATGTATGAGCTGGTTCGGCATCTATCGTCTTATGTCGGAGCGTTCCCCTCGTCATGCTCATGCCTACCGTGCCGGGATTTTCGGCTGTATGCTTTTCGGCGTATGCGTTCATGTGAGCTGCTGCGGGGCTGTGTATCATTACAACAAGATAAGCCGTTTTTTGCCGGATACGGCTTTGGAAGAAATGAAGCAGTTTGCCCTGTTGTTTCTTTTGCCGTCATCTGTTTTGTTTGTGATTTTCTTTGGTATTGCCATCGGTGTTCAGATCAGTGCATTTGTCAAAGGAAAAACGCCCTATCCGAAATGGTGCTGGATTTTTACGCTGTTGTTCGGAGTGGCAGTTATTATTATCTGCAAGTTCATGGGAGATCATCCTCTGACAAACGCACTTGCCACAGGGTGGATCAGTCTGGGAAATATCTGGATGATGGGCGGTCTGCTTGTTATGATGCCGAAAGTGCGGAGAATGCAGCTTGAAACAAAACCAAAATAATCAATAAAAGGAGCTGATCAGATATGAAACCTGATTATAAAAACTGGATGCCAAAAGGTATGGTGGCGGGCTTTCTGTGCGGAGCAATAATTTGCCTGATACTGTTTCTGATATTTGGTCTGACACCGATTCTGCCGCAGGGAATATTGAAAACGATTCTTTTTATCGTATTTCTGGTAGCAGCTGTTGTGCTGACCGGTGTGACGATATGGATGTATATGATGTACAGAGCCTTTTCCTACAACGGCAAAAGGCAGATGTCAAGAATAATAATCGAAGGTACAGCCGCATATATTACGATTCCTGAAGGCGGAAAAGGACTTGATGTAGGCTGCGGCAGCGGTGCTTTGACGATTGCGGCAGCAAAAAGAAATCCTGATGCACAGATTACCGGCGTTGACCGATGGGGCAAGGAGTATGCGTCCTTCAGCAAGGCATTGTGCGAAAAAAACGCAAAAGCAGAGAACGTTACGAATGTACAGTTTCAGCCGGGAAACGCCCTGAATCTTGACTTTCCCGATGAAAGTTTTGATGCCGTGATGAGCAATTATGTTTATCATAATATTCCGAGTAAGGACAGACAGGTTATTCTGCTTGAAACATTTCGTGTTCTGAAAAAGGGCGGCTGCTTTGCCATACACGATATTATGTCACAGTCAAAGTACGGCGATATAGAGTCCTTTGTCGAAAAGCTGAAAGGCATGGGCTATGAAAGCGTAGAGCTGATCGACACCACAGACGGAAAATTCATGTCACCCTTTGAAGCAAAATGGATGGCACTATCCGGCTCGGCTTTACTGGTGGGGAGAAAATAGAAATGAAATACACCGGTGTGCCGCAGGGAATGTGACTGCTTTTTAAGATATTATTTCGTGAAAATCTGCAAACGGCACTGAGCTTTTCGGCAGATGAAGTGAAAAGCATTACAGCCGCAGCCTGCCTGAATCTGAAAGGACAGACAGGTTCAGAATGAATATCATTAGCGTGCTATACTGGCAGAAATTGATGGGAATGTAAATCCAGTTTATGTACCATTATCGGGGACTTTATTGTCCCCATAAAAAATGATTTGTGATTAGTTATATCTAACAGAAGGGAGAATCAATTTATGAAAGAACAGAAAAAACCATCAGCATTTTCCGTGCTGATGAGCTATGCAGGAGGGCACAAGATACTTACATACCTGTCCCTGATTCTGTCTGCTGCAACAGGGGTGTTGGCTTTGATGCCGTTTGTGTACCTTTGGAAAATCATCAAAGAGGTAATTGAGGCAGCACCGGATTTCTCAAAAGCAACTAACATTACGCACAACGGATGGATGGCTGTTATTTTCTCCCTCATTTATATGCTGGTCTATTTCGGAGCTTTGATGTGCTCGCATATGGCAGCATTCCGGGTGGCAGGCAATATGAAAAAAGACCTGCTTCATCATATTGCAAAGCTTCCTGTAGGCTTTGCGGATGAAATGGGTACAGGGCGTGTGCGCCGTATTGTGACCGAAGCAACATCAAGTACAGAAACACTGCTTGCTCATAATCTGCCCGATATGGCACAAGCAATCGTTACACCTCTGACAATGGTCGTAATGCTTTTTCTTTATGACTGGCGTTTCGGACTTGCCTGCATTGTACCGATCATACTCGCATTCTTAATGATGTTCCGCATGATGGGTCCGAAAATGGCGGAGGATATGCGAAAATATCAGGATGCTCTGGAAAATATGAGCAACGAAGCAGTTGAATATGTGCGTGGTATTCCCGTGGTGAAGACCTTCGGACAGACTGTACATTCGTTCCACCGCTTCAAAAAATCCATTGATGATTACGGCACTTTCTGTCTGAAATACACCTTTGAATGCCGAAGCTCCATGATCCTGTTTACCATGTTTATTAATTCGGCATTCGCATTTCTTATAGGTCTGACTCTTTTCTTCACAAACGGCGGTGCAATGGCACAGGATATTCTTGTGAACTTCCTTTTTTATGTGATTTTTACACCGATCATCACCACAACGATGATGCGGGTCATGTTCATGTCGGAAAACAGCATGAAGATAGAGGACGCCATTGCAAGGGTAAACTCTATCAAGGATATTCAGCCTCTTGACGAAGCTGAGGACAAAAAGATGCCGTCCGGTGCATTTGTGGAGATCAGGAATGCAACTTACCGATATAAGGAGGACGCAAATCCGGCGGTCAGAAACTTGTCTTTGTCAGCGGATAAGGATCAGATCGTTGCTTTAGTTGGTCCCTCCGGTAGCGGAAAGACAACAGCAGCAGGATTGATATCCCGATTCTTTGACCCCCAGGAGGGCACTGTACTAATAGGCGGTGTTGATGTCCGTGATATCGGCAAGGATGATCTGATGAACACAGTTTCCTATGTGTTCCAGGATTCAAGACTTTTAAAGCGTTCTATTGCGGATAATCTGCGTATAGCAAAGCCGGACGCCACAGACGCAGAGCTTACCGATGCACTTCATGCCGCACAGTGCGATGATATTATAGAAAGACTGCCGCAGGGTATCAACACCGTGCTCGGCTCTGAGGGTACATACCTTTCCGGCGGCGAGCAGCAGCGTATTGCCATTGCAAGGGCAATTCTGAAAAAAGCTCCTGTTGTTATACTGGATGAAGCCACAGCCTTTGCCGACCCTGAAAATGAGGTGCTTGTACAGAAGGCATTCACTGAACTGACGAAACACAGCACAGTCATAATGATCGCACACAGGCTTTCCACCATCCGTAATGCAGACAAGATCTATGTCCTTGACCAAGGAAAGGTTGCTGAAGTCGGAAAACACGATGAATTGATCGGCAAAAACGGACTCTACAGCAGGATGTGGAAGGAATATCATAGTGCAGTAAGCTGGAAGGTTGGTGAAGCAGTATGAAACAATACTTTAAAAAAAAATTTGCGCTGTCTGATCAGGGAGCAAAGGAAATGATCCTCGGAATTGTGTCTGCCGCTGCTCAGAATCTGGCACTCATGTTCCCTGTCACCCTGCTTTATATATTCACAGGAGATTATATAGAAGGCGTGAATTTGCAAAGTCACACGGGGTTTTATATCGGCGGCATTGCCTTGTGTCTTGTGCTTATCGTTCTGACAAGTATCTGGCAGTACAACACAGCATATAAGGCTACCTACAAGGAATCTGCTGCGAGAAGAATTTCTCTTGCGGAGAAGCTGCGTAAGCTACCGCTTTCATTCTTTGCAAAAAGAGATTTAGCTGACCTGACAAGCACCATTATGTCTGATGCTGAGGTAATGGAGCACGCTGGCTCCTATATGATACCACAGTATTACGGCAGCATTGTTTCTACGCTGATCATTTGTGTCGGACTGGTTTTCTTCCGGTGGGAAATGGCACTGGCAGCAGTATGGCCTATACCCATTGCGCTTATCATTGTACTGACCTCAAAGAGCGTTCAGAACCATTTCACACGCAAGCTGAAAAAGGCACAGATTGAACTGAATGAGGGTGTTCAGGAATTTATCGAAACCTCCCGTGATCTGAAAAGCAATAATGCAGAAAACGAATATTTAAAAGGTCTGGATGAAAAAATTGATTCATTGGAAAAGCGTTCAATCGGCAGCGAGCTTGGTACAGCGATGTTTGTAGTTTCGGCACAGATGCTCCTGAAATTCGGTATCGGATCGGTCGCCCTTGTGGGCGGTACAATGCTGGTCGGAGGAAGTCTGACCCTGATGCAGTTTTTCTGCTTTCTTCTGGTGGCGTCCCGGCTTTATGAACCGATGAGCAGCACGCTTATCAACTTGGCTGCTATCAACGCATTGCAAATCAATGTAGATCGCATAAGCGAGATCAATAATACGAAGGAA
This sequence comes from uncultured Ruminococcus sp., assembly GCA_902783855.1. Classification (GTDB taxonomy): domain Bacteria; phylum Bacillota; class Clostridia; order Oscillospirales; family Acutalibacteraceae; genus UBA1213. Next base: position 3,877 of record CACZSU010000073.1, on the reverse strand, counting down.
CAGGAAGGCTCGGATATCTTTGCACAGAAGGGTTATGACATTGTGTTTGATCATGCTGGCTTTTCCTATGAGGACGAAAAAACCGTGCTTTCGGATGTTTCATTTACAGCAAAGCAGGGAGAGGTCACAGCATTGGTAGGCCCCTCAGGCGGCGGTAAAACGACCGTCAGCCGACTGGCGGCTCGTTTCTGGGATGCGGACAGCGGCAAGGTGACGGTAGGCGGTGTGGATGTAAAGACAGTCGATCCCGAAACACTGCTTGGTTCTTTCTCTATCGTGTTCCAGGATGTCACTTTGTTTAACAATACTGTTATGGAAAACATCCGTGTAGGCAAAAAGGATGCGACTGATGAGGAAGTGCTGAAAGCGGCAAAACTTGCTAACTGTGATGAATTTGTGCGTGATCTTCCCGCTGGCTATGATACGATGATCGGTGAGAACGGCAGTGAGCTGTCAGGCGGTGAGCGTCAGAGGATATCCATTGCAAGAGCATTTCTCAAGGACGCACCGATCATTCTGCTGGATGAAGCCACTGCATCTCTTGATGTAGAGAATGAAACCAAGGTGCAGAGCGCACTTTCACGGCTTATCAAGGATAAAACGGTTATGGTGATTGCCCATCGTATGCGTACAGTTGCAGGAGCAAATAAGATTGTTGTACTTTCAGAAGGTAGTGTGGCAGAACAGGGTTCACCTGCCGGGCTGATGAAAAGCGGCGGTGTATTTGCTGATATGGTACGCCTCCAGACGGAAGGACAGAACTGGTCGATAGGATAATGCTTCAACTATAGGTATCGGACTAAAGAGTACGAAAAATTGCTTTAGAGCATGATATCAAAAAGTCGTCCGGCAGCTATTTCGGACGACTTTTTGAAAAACATTGCTTTCCGGTTATAAAACGGTTTCCAGATAATCAGGAATAATAAGGAACCACTGAATCAATCACGCCTGACGGCTCAGCACCTGTCTTGCTTGCATCTTTTCCGTCAACTTGCACCTGATTTGCTCGATAACCGTCAGGTTATCTGCACTCATTTGGTACAACCTGACGAAAAATCTGACTGAGCAATACAGACACTGGATTTAATCAGTGGTTCCATCAGTTTATTTTTGCAGATATGCCGATGATTCAATAACTGCCGCATCATACACTACCCTGTTATTGTCAGGTATTTCTCTCCGTATTGCGATAATCTTCTCAATGCTGTATCAGTCGAAAACCGGATATGAGCTTTTCATCCCACCGCCCCGGGGCTGTATCTTTGCAATCAGGTGCTATCCTGCTGTAATGGCTCCTCCGTTTCGCAGGATTTTTTTGGGGGAACATTTTTGAACCTTCTTTCTTGTTGATAATTGGAGTGTCACGATGTATAATAAAGGTGTCAGTAAGCGTATACATCAGAATTCATGGAGGCAACTATGAGAACACATATATCAAATCCCTATTTTCAAATATCAGAACAAAATATTATACTTCGTGGCAGTGTTTACGGGCACAACTATATTGTTTACTGTCTTAATCAGAGTGTGAATGTAAATACATATTACAAAAATGTTGGGAAAGACTTGTATGACTGCTGTGCATATTATGACAGAAAACTATGCCGTACAGTTTCAGAATTTCAAAAAATGAGCAAAGAAAGAATAGAAGCACAAGCATATAATTCTTGGATGGACGGTGCTCATTCCTGACAAATTATGATTTATGCCATAAAAATGAATTTTTGGACTGCTCCGGGCAGTCCTTTTTCTTATTCATAAGCACTCGTCGTCTTATTGCAAAGTTTAGTCTTTATTTGTATTATCTTTTCTGCTTCTGTTTCTGACTTCGATGTGGATATAAGGTCTTTCGCAACAATCAGCATGATAGGAGAGTCTTTGCTCATAGAAATCGTTTGACTATCTGCAGATTATATGCTAAAATATTGTTCGTGACGGGATAGAATGCTAAGTTCCGACGATATAATCAAAACGGAAGCTTTATAGCCAGTAAAAAGATGAAATAGTTATTCTATAAAAATGTATGCCGAAAAAGTTTCCTAAACAGTTATTCATGAAGATTCAGGGGAGGCAGCGAATGGGTAAACAAAAGCGTAAACTAAAACCGAGATACATATTCTACATTACTGCAACAGCTCTCATTCTTGCGGGGTATTTTATTTTCCTTTGTACATACTGCAGAAATTATACTGTTCAGCTGTTTCTTAATGGTACAACGAACCTTAGTACGGTCAGAGTGGAATGTTCAAATGATAAAACAGTAAAAGTGGTGAATATGTGGCAGAGTGATTTTAACGGATTGATGAATACGCTTGAAATAAATATTGAGAGCATCGGTTACGGAGATACTGATATGACTGTGTTTTTTGACGATATTTATAAAATAACGGATGAAAACGGTCAGCCTGATACAGGGCAGATCACCGAACACAGAAGTTTTGATACTGCCTTCCATGTTCTTCCCTTCGGAATGATATATTGTACTGCCTATGACAGTTTCAAAGGTCTGTGGACGGTAAAGCTGTTGGCGGATGCTTTGCTTATTGTTCTGACCATCACCTTTGCTCTTTCCTTTCGTGAAAAATGGAAGTCAGGAAATTTCACCTACTCGATGGCAGTACTTGGTGGTATGATATTCTTTCTGACTGTAATAGTAATTTTTACCCTGTACGATACGGTTTCAACTGTAAATTACAGCAGTGTGCTGGAATTTGAAGATATACTCTATTCTGTAAGCCGGATAAACACGACCTTTGTAAATGTGACATTTATACCTTTCTTCTTATTTTGTCTTGCGCTCAGTATCAGCAATATACAGCTTGTCAGGCATGAAGGCTTTCGTTTGTTCAATCTTTTGGGTGTGCTGCTGGGTATTTCTGCCATAGCAGGCGCTATCCTGATGCACTTTTTGGGAAATGAAATTTATTTGTATTCTGAAACTGAACAGATACTCAGGGTAGTTATAGATACTGCGGTTTCCTTCAGCTTTTGTTATTTTGAATGTCTGATTGTTTCAACTGTATTTTGTGCACTGATGTCAACATGGTACAGAATAAAAACACCAATAGACTACATAATCATTCTGGGCTGTGCCATAAGAAGTGACGGCACGCCGACACCCATACTCAGAAGCAGAATCGACAGGGCAATTGAATTTGAAGAGGAGCAGTATAAAAGGCTTCATAAACACGCAAAATTCGTACCGTCGGGCGGACAGGGCAGTGATGAAATCATAAGCGAAGCCGAAAGTATGAAGAGATACCTGATGGAGCAGGGTATCCCTGGGGAGCGTATTCTCAAGGAGGACAAGTCTGTCAACACCTATCAGAATATGGCTTTTTCAAAGAAGGTAATTGAAGCTGATGCAGGAGATCTCAGTAAAACAGGTATTGCTTTTTCCACAACTAATTATCATGTTTTCCGCGGCTATACATTGGCTCATAAAATAGGAATGACAGTAAAGGGGCTTTCAGCGAAAACAAAGCTTTATTTCTTTCCAAATGCATTTCTAAAGGAATTTATCGGACTGCTTGTTGAGCAGATAGTACGCCACCTGCTTGTTATTATTTCGGGAATACTTTTCTTTGCTATGCTTTATATTGTTGTTCAGTTCTGATTCCGGGGATAGGCTTGATTATAAAGAAAAATAGAAGCTGGTTCCTGTTTTTGAATTAGTGTACTGTCATTTTTAACAGACTTCTGTTTGATATTTTACCGGATTCTCATTCAGTAAAAAAGCATATATAAATCTATTTTTATTAAATAATTATAGTTTTTTTAGGAAGGGGGGGCGGATGTCCGGTGGACATCTCTGCCGCAAGCAGAAGCACCGACCGAGCCGGCAGGCGAGAAGGGGGATAACCCTTTGTTTCCAAAC
>CACZSU010000072.1 GCA_902783855.1 uncultured Ruminococcus sp. | reverse complement strand
GCGTCACGCTGCCTGAGAGTGCGCGGGTGCAGCGTCACGCTGCCTGAGAGTGCGCGGGTGCAGCGTCACGCTGCCTGAGAGTGCGCGACACCGGCGGCACGCCGGCGGCGGTCATTTCAGGCGAGTGGAAATGGTGTCGTTCAGCACCTCAAAGGTGGAAATACGGGCATATGATGGCAGGGTGGCATTCACCTTTTCCACCAGGCTGTTTGCGTCAACCGGTGCTGACACATAGAGCATAGCATGAATTTGTTTGTCTTTTTCAAATACCTTGACCTTGTTCAGATGATCGGTACCTGCAAAGCGCTGTTCGATTTCCTCAGGATCCACATTTTCACCGTTTGAAAGCAGAATCATCCGCTTTTTTCTGCCGATCAGGTACAGTTTTCCGTTTTTCAGCTCGCCGGTATCACCTGTTTTGAAATAGCCATCCTCTGTAAAGCTCTTGGCGGTCAATGCTTCATTACCATAATACCCATTGAAGATATTATCCCCTTTGACCAGTATTTCACCGTCATCGGCGATCCTGACGTTCAGATGCTCATAGACAACACCGCAGGAGGAATCATCATCCCACGAATAAGAATACTCCGTTGCAATCAGCGACGAGGTTTCGCTCAGACCATACGCCTCCATCATATTCAGTCCATGTGACTTGAAATACCGCCGCAGCACCGGCTGCATATAAGCGCCGCCGCAGAACAGATAACGGATATTGCCGCCAAGAAGTACTGCCGGATCCAGCTGCTTTTCCTGACATACGGCATACAGCCGTTCAAATATCAGCGGAACCGCGCAGAATACAGTGGGTCTGACCTCCTGCAGCTCCTCGAATATTTTCTTTGTATCGGAGCAAAGATAAATTTTCATTCCGCTGATCAGCGCATACAGAAAATTACAGATACCTGCATAGGTATGGTACAGCGGCAAAAACAAATAATCCACATCCGTTTCATTCATGCCTGCCCGTTTATAGAGATTTTCCCAGCTGGCAAACATATTTTTCTGGCTGAGCATAACGCCCTTGGGCATTCCGGTGGTGCCGGAGGAAAAAATAATCTTACAGCTTATATTTCTGTCCTGTTCAGGCAATGTGCCGTCATATGACTGCTGCGGCTGCAGGTCTTCCATAGCGACAAATCGTATATGGGGGAACCGCCGTGCAAGCTGCTGCGCTATGGGCGCACGTTCTTTATCATAGATCAGACTGTCTGCGCCGCCGTTTTCAAGCATTCTGCTGACATCTTCATACGTCCATTCCTTGGAAAGCGTCATGCATATGCCCACATATGCCATAATCGCCGTATCCAGCACCATATACTGATAAGAGTTCGCAGCGTACAGGGCAATCCTGCTGCCAAATTCATGGTCACGCAGATAATGGCTGTACCGGCGGACATCCTCACAGAATGACTGATAGGTATGCTCCTGATAGACGCCGTTTTCCTTTTCGTACAGAAAACCCCGCTGACCGAATTTCTTTTCATTTTCTTTCAGAATCGTATCAATTGTTAAGCTCATTCTCTTTTTTCACTCCTGTTCCTGACTGGCAGACGGCTATAATCTACCTTTGTATGATGCTTGACATCCCTGGGAATTTCACGCAGCACACGTACATCCGCTTCTATACGGAACTGTTCCTGCAAAAATTGCTTTGCGCGCATTATTTCGCCCTGTCCTGCACCCTCGGCAAACAGCACCATCCTGCCGCCGTCTGCCGAAAATGCACATTTTGTCCAGTTCGGAAATTGTCTGCTGACTGCCTGCTCCAGTACATTATAATAATATCGTTTGCCGTCCTTCTGCACAGAAAATTTCTTTCTGCCCAGATAGTACAGTTCCCCATCCCGCAGAAAGCCTGCGTCACCTGTGCCGTGCCACAACTGCTCTCCCTCTTGTATGCGATGCCCGCTGCTGCCGTCCAGACTGCCCGACAGCAGCGCACGGGATGCTACAAAAATCTCATCCTCTATAATACGCATCTGTACACCCCGCACCGGCTCCCCCAGACAGCTTTCACCCTGCTCCAGTGAAGCCAGATACCTGTCCAGCGGGACGCAGCTCATCAAATTACATTCTGTTGATCCATAAATATAAATAATATCCGCCGCTGCAAAGGTTCCGGCAATCTTTCTGGCTTCGTATGTATTCAGAATTGCGCCCCCGAAATACAAAGTACGCAGCGCCGGAAACGGATTATCCATTTTCAGTGCAAAATCCGGTGATGTGATCATCATGGTAACCCCCACATCCCGGAAGGCTGAAAAGCAGCGGTCAATCTTTGCCTTGGAACTGCGGGAGGATATTACCGACAGCACGGTGGTATCTCCGCTGAGCAGGTTAGCAAATACGTACATAAACGAAGTCGTCAATATCACATCATTCTGCCCTGTTTTCCGGTTAGCATTGATCAGCTCCAGCTGTCTTAGCAGATTTTCATAGCTGCGGGGAATGATTTTCGGACTGCCGGTGGAGCCGGTGGTCATCGTCAGCAGGGCTATATCCGCCTCTGCTGATCTGTCTTTACAGGGCGCTGACGTTCTGTCCAGCGGAATATCGTCCAGCAGCAGCGTCCGGCAGATGCCTCTGGTTCCCCGCAGCAGCCATCTCAGAAGTTTCGTCTGTCTTGACAACAATATGACATCGGGGAAAAAACGTCCGACAATATGCTCCGGCTTATCCTGTAATCCCCGTATATCTACAAACATCACTGTTATGCCCATGCGCATCGCTGCAATCATGAACACTACCAGCCGATAGGATACCTTTGCAAACAACAGTACCTTTTCTCCCCGATGCAGTCCACACTGCTCCAGATAATCCGTCACACTGCCTGCCTCCTGGTACAGCTGGCGGTAGCTTTTACGGATAAGACGGTCATGCGACTGATAAATCAGGGCTGTTTTTTCGTTCTGCTCCCGGCAGACGCGTTCAAAGCCTTCTACAATTCTGCTCATATACTGCTCCTTCATGTGCGCCGATAGATCAGAAAATCCCGGTAGAAATAGGAACGGTTCTGACGAAACAGCTCCTCCGACAAAGCCCTGTCAAAGGTAAATGCATTATCCGTCAGATAGCGGCGGTTCTGCATATTATAATACACCAATGCGGCGCCGGGGGATGTCAGCCGTCTGACAGCACCGATTGCCCGCCTGAATTCAAATTCACTCATATATTCAAAGATATCCGAAGCATTCAGAAAATCCGCCTGTATGCCCCTCAGTCCGTACAGATCGCTGCAAACGATTTCAATCCGATCCAGACGTCTGCGTATGATCTCCACATTGTCCGGCTGCAGATAATGGGGCAGCGCCTCCGGTGCATAATTGGATGTGCAGATATAACGCAGGTAGGGATTTGTGCGGTTGATGGTATGGGCAATGCCGAATTCAAAGCGTTTCAGAATTTCTTCACTCTGGCTTTCCTTATCATCCACATAGCGGTAAAAGGAACGATCCCGTCCCAGCTTTCCCATGGTTTTTGCGCCGAAAAACGTCCGGGAAATCAACCGGAACCGATGATTGCAGATATATCGGTAATAAAACCGCAGCTGTTCAGCCGTATCCTCCAGCAAAGCAAATTCTGCAAACCGCTGTTTGCTTGAAAACAGCGGAATCACCTTGCTGCGGAACAGCTGGAAATAATGTTCAAATTTCCCTGCATGAATGATACCGTTTTGTATCACATCCGGATGCTGTCCGAACCACGCAGCTGTTTCTGCATCCAGCTCCAGGCATTTATACAAATGCAGTCTGTCCTTGCAGGGCATGATGCCCAGGAATGCCAGAAGCTGCTCATATGGCAGCTCCCGTATAGCTGCCATTTTCAGCCTGAACAGGGCAATCTGCGTGCGGTTCAGGTCAAACGCCACCACCCGCGCAGGGTCTTTTGTCAGCAGTGACAATGTATTATCTCCGCCGGAAATGACCGAAATGCACTGCCGCTGTGTGATCTCTCCCGCATGAAGCAGGTTTTCCGTATCTTCCCAGCAGGATGCATAACGGATGATATTTTCAAATACTTTTTTATCCATCTTTCTCACCTATCACACGGACAGTGCCGCTGATTCCGTCCAGCTCCACCATATCTCCGTCCTGAATTTTTTCTGTCAGCCCCCGTATGCCGGCAACCAGCGGAATACCCATTTCTCTGGCAATGACGGCTGAATGGGACAGCACGCTGCCCCGCTCGATCAGAATGCCCCGTACCATGGGGAACAATACCGTCCAGCCCGGGTCTGTGCGTTTTGCCATCAGAATTTTCCCCCGTACATCCGCATCCTCCGGCGTGAGAACCAGCTTGACCTGACCGGTAATCCTTCCCCCGCCGCCCGCAACTCCATGCAGGACATCCGTATGCTCGCTGACCTCCTGTGCAGAATAAACAGGCAGTGCATTCTCCGCCGTCATTTCGCCGTAAAAATACAGGCGTTCATATGTTTCCCGTTTACTGTTTTCAGTATACCGTGCTTTATTCCTGCTGACCCGTGCGGTAATACGGCTGCGGTCGGTTTCCCGTTCTTCGATAATGTCTGTAATACAGGGCTTTTCCAGAAAAAAGATATCTCTGGGCTGTTCCAGTATACCCTGCTGCGCCAGATTCTCACCGATACGCAGATACAGCTTGCGCACGATGGAATATATATATGTCCTTCTCAGCCGCAGCGATTCCCGGTTGCGGATCAGAAATCGGGTACGCCTGACCAGATAGCGTATCCACGGACGTTCCCAAAGGGGATAATGATTGGTCAATTCCCGCAGATCAGCCTCTTTTTCTGCTTTGCCGATACGGGTAAGCTCCACTGTCAGATAACGCTTGATGGTTTCTATCAGTGGTGCGGTGTCCTCCAGCAGCGTCATGGTTTCCAGCTTCAGCTCATCCATAGTGCGGCAGCCATAGTCATGCACATAGCAGCGCAGCTGTTCAAATACATCCTCCTGACCTTCCTCAAGCATCTGCTGCAGTGTCCGTACATCTGCATTCGTAAACAGCGCATATAATACACTGTCCGCCCTGATCTGCTCCACAATATCCATCAGCCGTTCACTCTGGGCAGCGCTTTCCACATTTCCCTGTCTGCCCAGCAGATCGCTGATGACGCCGTCACTGCGGGGAATTGCCTTCTTTTTCAGGCTGTCTGTCAGCACACCGTAAAACACCATGGCGCACATATCATTGGCAATGGGGGTAATAAAATCATCAAGAATGTTTTTTTCCAGCTCTGCATAAATCCGCAGCAGCTGACGGTTATCGTACCCCGCAAAATCCTGTGCATACAGCGGCTCTGTTACCTCCCGGAACCGCTGGCGGAAGGCTTCGCTGTCTTTTTTCAGCGTCAGGTATTTTTTGATGAAACGTCTGTAGATGGTCAGTCTGGACGCAGGCTTTACGGTTTCCGACTCCCGCAGCTGTGTCTTGACGCCCATCATGTTTTCCATGTATTTTTTATTGGTTTCATAGCCCGGATACAGTGCAGTCATTTTATACCAGCTGTTCATCCGGTAATAGATTTTGTTCTCGTACATTGCCAGCATATGATCCAGATCATCCCCGATCGCTTCTACAGAACGATCCGGAACGCCGAAATAATGCAGCACCTGACGGTATATCTTGGCATAAACCTCCTGTGCAAAGGTATATGTCAGATTGGTCACAACTCCCGAATAGCTTTCGATGATATTGGAATTATCCAGAATCAGCCGGGGCTGGTTTTTATCAATATGTACAAAGGCGGCAATCGGTCTTGACTGTAAAATGAATATTTCCTCATTCCTGATACAGAATTCAATATCCACCGCCCTTCTTTTCGGGTAGGAGCGTTCAATGGCAAACGCGGTTTCCCCAAGCTCACGGATGACATCCTGTGACAGCGGCAGTGCATGACAACCCTCAGCAATCTGACCGAGAATATCAATAATATAGTCGTCACTGTCCGATGCCCCCGACACAAGCTGTTCACCGCAGCCCCTGACGACACTGATCAGCGTTTCATCCGGATCGTTGGTTCTGGGATTGGTGGTAAACATTACGCCCGCATACTCCGCCTCAATCATGCGCTGGATAATCACTGCCATTCCAAGGTTGTTACAGGAAAATCCATTTCGCACACGATATTCCATAGCACGGCGGCTGAAACAGGAACGATAGCACTGCTTTACCGCATCCCACAGACGTTCATCTGCCGGCACGTTCAGACAGGATTCCATCATTCCTGCAAAGGAAGCATGGTCGCTGTCCTCATCCGGCGCACTGGAACGTACTGCCACGGTTCCTCCCGCTGCGATTTCCTGCACTGATGCAAGCACCTCTGTCCTGACAGACGGCGGAAAGCTGCAGCTGTCTATCAATTCCAGAACTGCCTGACGGTTTTCTTCTGAATAGTCAGCAAGCAGTCTGCGGTATTCCTCTTCACGCTCACCCAGAAAGGCTTCAAATACCCCTACAGGCAAAACAAGCCAGTCAGGAACATTCATCCCCGACTGACTCAGATGCCATAGATTCCACGCTTTTCCGCCTGTCTGTGTAATATCACATTGTTGACTGTCTTTTGTTACGATCATGCTTTCTGCTCCTTTTGTACCAATAGAAAACAACCTCCAGAACAATTGTCAGCGGCAGAAAAACGATAACCGCTGTTTTCCCGAACACCTCTGTTCCATAACCAGCAAACAGATAACAGGCTGTACTGACACAAACCGACAGCAGCGTCAGCACATTCCAGCGCTCCATCATCCATCCATACGCTACCAACGCCGCCGCCAGCAGTCCCCGCCATCCGAACAGGCATACACTGCTCCCGACAAACACAACCGCCAGCACAATCGTCAGTACCAGCAGCCTATGTCTGGCAATCCATTTCCTGTCATCCTTTTCGTAATCAAAATAATCATCTGCTGCTCTGGACAACCAGATCAGCACTGCAAAGTAGCAGAATCCTCTGCCAAACCCGCCTGCCGTCATATCCTGCGTCAGCACCATCATCAGTCCTGACGCCGCAGCCGCTATCATCGTATACACCAACAGCCTCTTTTTATACCACAAATACCGTACCAATCTCCAATCACCCCCGCACCCTTCTTAGTGTCGGGACACTGATTCTCGCCTGCCAAAGGATCCGCCTTTGGAATCCGCCAGGGACGCTGTCCCTGGACCCTGCAAGCCTTTGTAAAGGCTGGAGCGAAACATTTGCGCCTAGACTAAGGGTCGTTTTTAATTATTTCGCCTCTGCCACCTAACGGAGTTCCAAGGTAGGCGGGCGCAGAATTTAACTGAGAGTGCGCGACTCCGGCGGCACGCCGGAGCCTTTTTCATTTCAACTTCTCCTTTATCGTTATCAGTAGTGGACAGATTGCCTGGTAATCGAATCACGCACCCCCACACCTATAACTACCACACCAAAACATGGATTGTTCGGTTTTTTTTAATATTTTCCGGATTAGCACAACCTCTGTCATTTTCTCTGCACTCATTTGGTACAACCTGACGCAAAATCCGGCTGCACAATACAGGCACCGGACTTCTTCAGTGTTTCCTTAATAATCCTGACCATCATAGGTTGTCCCATCATTATAGCCGCCGTTACCGTCATCGTAACCGCCATTGCCGCTGTCATAACCGTCATCATAACCGTTACCACTGTCGTAATTGCCGTAGCCGTCGTCATAGCCGTTACCGCTGTCGTAATTGCCGTAGCCATCGTCATAGCCGTTACCGCTGTCGTAATTGCCGTAGCCGTCGTCATAGCCGTTACCGCTGTCGTAATTGCCGTAGCCGTCGTCATAGCCGTTACCATCATCATCGCCGTAGCTGCTGCTTTCCTGTGTACCATGGTGGAGGTACGCATAGTTGTCCCAAACGCCTTCATCCTGTTCAATGGTACTGGCAGCAGATGCCTCTGCCGCCCGTTTAGCAGCATCCGACACCTCTTTCTCCGGTGTATAGGAGTTAACAACCCCGGTGATATTTTCAGCAGTAAATTTTGTACTTTTGCCGATGGGCACCCAGGCAGAATTTCCTTCTATCTGATAATCCGCTGTTTTTTCATAGTATTCATATTCAGTGACTTTTTTATTGTTGACCATAAACTGGTATTCCTCTGCTGTCTGATTGGCAACCGCGCTGGAATTATCCGATGCATTCAGCAGAACCTTCAGCGCACCCTTTTCGACCTGGGCTGCCCAGATGGTCTGTATGCCGTTTTCCTTTGAAACACTGGCAAGCTGCTTCTGGCTGCGGTTAAAATAGATCTGGTCAATGCTGTCATCCAGCTTTAGCTCCTTCAGCTCATCATTCCATACGGTGAAAAATTCCCGCTTTGCCTCATTGAATGAATCACAGACAATATACAGCTCCGGAATTTTATCTCCATTGACGTCAACCAGTTCAAAAGATGCATCATCAATCATATTGTACTCTGTCAGCTGCAAAAAGTACTCATTCAGCTTTTGTATGTAGTATACCTTCCAGGAATCCCCGGCATATTCTCCGGCACCCTTTCCGGACACTTCTTCCGCTGCTTCCACAGCAGTGCTTTGTTTTACATCTTTACTTGAAACGGCAGATGTCTTTGATGCAGAAGAAGCCGATGAGGACGTCCCATCCTTTCCGTCTGCTTCTTGTGTTCCTGTACAGCCCGCAAGACCAATACAGGAGCATAATACCGCTAAAATCAGCACTTTACTTATCATTTTCATCAGAACATCTCCTATAAATACCATTTTCCGGAACATTTCAAAAATCATTACCCTAAGAATACCACATTTTCCCTCTTTCGTCAACCACCACACATGAACAGCGCCGAGCCGGCGCTGGCTGAACGCGTCAGTCGCTGCGCTTACGCTCCGCTCTGGTTATTGCTTGAATATATTCACACCCGCGTAATACATTTATCTGCACACTGCTTTTACGCAGCTTATTTTGGTTGACAGTCACTCTATGTGCCAACTATAATTTTACACTAAT
>CACZSU010000071.1 GCA_902783855.1 uncultured Ruminococcus sp. | reverse complement strand
GCTGCTGCAAATCCTGAGCCGTCTGCTTTGCCTGTTCCAAGTCTGCCTGTGTCGCTGTCAGATTCGCTTCCAGTATTTCTTTCTGATCCTGACAATCTGACAATGCCGACCGGGCGGCTTCTGTCTGTTCCTGCAATGTATCGGCTTTTGACTGTTCGTCTGCAAGCGCCTGTCTGACCTCATCCAGTTCTGCGGCAGCCTTGGTATTCTGCGCCTTTGCCTGTATCAGCTGTTCCTCTACGGCGGCAATCTCCCTTTTGACCGCTTCATTTTGCTGCTGTTCCTGTGCAGCAGATGTCTGGGTTTCCGTCAGCTGCTGCTGCAAATCCTGAGCCGTCTGCTTTGCCTGTTCCAGTTCTGCCTGTGCCGCTGTCAGGTTCGTTTCCAGTATTTCTGTCTGGTCCTGACAATCTGACAATGCCGACCGGGCGGCTTTTGTCTGTTCCTGCAATGTATCGGCTTTTGACTGTTCATCTGCAACCGCTTGTCTGACCTCATCCAGTTCTGCGGCAGCTTTGGTATACTGCGCCTTCGTCTGTATCAGCTGTTCCTGTACGGAGGCAATGTCCCTATTGACCACTTCATTTTGCTGCTGTTCCTGTGCAGCAGATGTCCGGGTTTCCGTCAGCTGCTGCTGCAACGTCTGCTGCGTTTCCCGGGTTTCATTCAGCAGCTGCTGCGCCTGTGAAATTGTCTGCTGCAGTGTGCTGAGTGAATCATCCATCTGTACCTTATCCTGTTCAAGAGATTGCAATTCCTGATATAGTTTGTCGATCTGCTGCTTTTCATCCTGATTTTGTTCCCGCATTTGTGCAATCTGGCTGGTATTCAGTTCAATCTGCCGCTGCGTAAGAAGCTGTTCCTCCTCCAGACGGGAAATCGTACTGCGGATTTCTTCAGCCTGTATCTGTAATGCATCGGCTTTTTGCTGCTTTTCAGTCTGTAACTGCTGCAGCTCGTCCAGTGTTTTCTGCTGCTGCTGTGCTTTTGCATCCGCATCCTGCACTGCCTTCTGCTGCTGAGCAAGCTGTTCTGCCGCCAGATGAACAGCAGCTTCCGTTTCCTTTTGCTGCTTATTCAACCGGGTAATGCTTTCTTCCAGCTCTGACTGCTGCTGCGTCAGCTCCCCGACAGAGATTTGCAGTTCCTGATAAGAGCTGCGGGAGGTCTGCAGGGTTTCTTCGGCTGTTTTCTTTTCTTCCTCCAGACGTACAATATTATTTTGCAGCAGAAGGATCTCCGAGGATGTCCGGCTGATTTCATCCTCCATTTCCTGCATTTCCGCATTTCTGGCATTCCTGTCAGCCATAGATGCCTCACAATCCCTCTTTTTCCGCTCCAGTGTTGCATCGTCCGTCACGGGTATTGCCGCCAGCTCCGCCTCGAGCGCATCCACCTCTTTGATCGCCTTTGCTGTCTTTTCACGCATATTCTTTTTTTGCTGCAGCAATTCCCGCAGAGCGTCCTGTTTATCTGTCAATTCCCGTTCCACAGCTTCGATCTGAGATAATTCCTTTTCAGCTGAACCAATATCGCTGATACTTTTTTCCAGCAGCTGCTTTGTTTTTTGCAGACGTTCCTTACGTTTTTCGGACATACTGTTGGCGGTCAGCTGGCTGACAGGCAAAGAACTGATGGATTTGCTGATAGAAATCCATATCTTTGCATCCTCATCCGACAAAGGGAATCCATCCAGCTCCCGACCGGTTTCATCCATTGTATCCAACAAGACATCCTGCATCACCTGCAGAATATCTGTCAGCCCCAGCTGACCGGAAGGAATCTTGTCCAAGGTTTTCAGATCGCCCCGCACCTTTTCAAATCTCATTATCGTCACCCCGCATGAATCACTGTATTTTCAAAGCTCTCACGAAATGTTTTCAGGGGTATGGATGCTACCGGCTGTTCACCGGGTCCCCTGTGCTGCGGATCATTGTTATATTCATAAATATGAACCTTTATCCGTTCTCTTGCGTCTATGGAAAAGCCGACAACCACCATGTAGCCGCATTTTACCGCATTCAGACGGTTGGCAAATTCTTTTTTCGGCTTCATGGGCGGCATATGGGCATCCCTGTTTCTATCAAAATTGATCAGGAAGGTATCCAGCTTTGTCAGCATCATGACAGCAATTTCACCGTCATCATCCCTTGAGAAATAAATCTGATCGGGTACGTATTCCTGACCATAGCTGATAGCATATTGTTTATACGTTGAACCGTTCGGCAGATAAGAATACATTCCGATACCAAACTGTGCAACGTAGCAGACATCCAGAATATCATCTGCAAACAGGCTGGCACCATGAGCGATTGCCTTTTCTCTTTCGTCCTCACGCAGCCGCATGATTTTTTCCTTTGCTCCGATGCTGCCCCAGCCAAAGAAATGGTTAAAATAATCCGTCACCTGTTTGCGTACCAGATAGTAGTTACAGAAACCTCCCACCAACGACACATACACCTGATCATTCCGTGCGATATCCTCGGTTGTTTCCTCCAGCACCTTGGCAAGGATGGGCGCTATCGTTTCGTCATAAACCTCTTTCAGCTGACCATAGGTAATGGTAATTTCCTGATCGTCATAATCGAAGGTCAGCAGCTCCTCTGTTTTCAGCGCAGAAAGGGAGGTCAGATTATCTTCAAAGGTTTCCTCCACATTTTCGGCATCAGTCACCAGAATGTTTTCCAGATATTTAACTGCCTTATCGAAATCGGCACCATAATGAATTTCAGCATTATGAATATCCAATGCATCCCGGATTGCTTTTTTAACGACAGCCTCCTGGTAGGCAATACCGGCGCTGCCGATTTCATTGTCCAGATTTTCGCCTCGTCCGCTGCGCATTTCAGGACGAATCATCAGCCGTTCGTTATCCTTATGCCGCACGCTGACTACAGCCGTATCCAGCGTACCTCCGCCGTAATCCACTACCAGCACATTACCCTCAAATTGTTTTTTCCTTTCTTTTTCGTAGCACCATACACTGTAGGCGGCTGCATTGGTCGGTTCGCTGACGATACGGACATCCTCGATCTTATCCTTCATCCTGCAGCAGATATCCCGGAGAACACCTCTGGAATCCACGGTTTCAATACTTTGGAACCAGCACTCTGGCGCACCCAGCACCAGCGTACCCACCTTGTCCTCCTCAAGCTTTTTGAGCGTATTATCAACCACGTACTTCAGAAACCGCTCTGTAATACTTTCAGGTGTATTGACTTCATCATAATTCCTTGCCCGCAGCTGTTCTGCACTCATGCGGCTATTCAGCAGCATTTTAAATCCACGGAACGGCACTATACCCGGTGCGCCCAGCTTATTCCTGGCTGAGGTTCCATAAAAATATTTCTGCTTTTTCTTATCATATACCACAATTGACGGATAATGAAAGGTCAGATTATCAGGTTGTACCGTCTGAGGCTTTCCGTCACGAAACACTGACACCATGGTATATGTACTTCCGAAATCGACTCCTAAATTAACCATATATAAATTACTCCCATTCAAGATTTTCAGAGGAATGCAATTTCTTCCCCTCGTGCTGATCAGTTATTGATTCCAAACACTTCATCGCTGTACCTGAACTGTTTTATTGCTTTATTATCGCCGCTGTACAGCGTTTCAATGGTTATACGATTGACCTTACAGCCCTCATCATGCATATGTGACCGTGTAATTGAAGATTCAGACGCATAGCTGAGCATATTCATTCCCATATTGAACTGGGCCTTCCCCAATTCGTTATAGAAGTCGCCGTCACAGTAGCTTTCTGCCTGTGATGTACTCAGGTCGAACAATGCATACAATGTTTCCGCACAACCCTCGTCCCAGCTGTTCCATTCCTTTTTCTTAGCCAGGCGAACCAGTACATTATTGATCAGGTTATTATTTTTCTGATGCTGGAACATTTCGCACATCAGTTCATCTTTAAGAAAGCGGGACCTGTAGGCAGGTTTTTTGAAATAAGCAATCATTTCCTCCAGCCTGCCGAGCCTGTCTTCGTCCATCACACCTGATTCATGACCCCGAACCAGATTACGGAATTTCTCCATCATTTTCACAATGGCAGGCTCCGAATACCCATCGGAAAAATAGCCGATATAGGCATAGTTATCGTCAATCATCCAATGCAGACTCAATTCATCCGCATCTTCCGTCCGTTCTGTTCTGCTGATATCCTCCAGCCAGAGGCGGAATTTCTTCTTTCCGATACAATTGGTCAGCTCCGAGAACATTCTTCGTTTATTGTCTGTCAGCGGCGCATCCGTTTTATATTTTTCATAGAAAGCATCATTTGCATAAAAAGCCCGTATCACAAAGGAGGTAAAGGAAGGCTCGAACAGCCCTGAAAGGTACGTTGTACGCATACTGGCATATTTAACAGCATTTCTGACCCTTTCCTCCGTAAATTCATTCCAGACCTGCATACGGCTGCCCAGCGCCGTTTTCAGCAATCCATATGTCATGATACGTCTTTGCTGTTCATCGGTATCGCCGGGGTTGAATTTATAATACAAATCTGAAAAAAGCTCTCTGTTATCCTTCTGATAGAAAACGCTGGGGCTTGCGGCGTCATACACGAAGTATTTATCATTTTCAACCGCATTAACACCCGAATAGAGTACCATAATATTGGAACCGCCGTTTTTCTTCAGTGTAATAAGGTCGCTGACAACTTTTCTGTCACTGCACAGCATATCAAAGTCAGCGACAGACATTGCCAGTACCATATTGCTGTCATTTTTCATCAGTTCTATAATATTGAGAATATACGGAACCATTTCTTCCCATGTTTTCGGGTCAGTAGACGCCCTCACCACTGATGGATCCAGATGAGTTTCCATTTCCTCCTCATCCTTTTTCGCACCGAAAAGACCACCGAAGCCACTGAAAAGAGGTTTCTTTTTCCTTTCCAGCTCCAATCTGGATTTTTTAATACCGGTATATTCCATTACATAACCGGAGGCTGTCCGGAGTTTTTTGACATGAGCAATACACTTATATCTGTCTTCCGTCAGGCAATACCAAAGGTATGTATCGAAGTCCATCTTTAACAAAGAAGATGTATAATACTCATCATTCAGATTGGCAAAAACAAAGTGAAAAAAATCAGTTGAAGAAAACATATTATCCTGCTCCTATTATCAATACATAATGGTTGTAATCGACTGTCATTCCGAAACCAAGTGAGGAAATAAAGCTCCTTCACATTTCCGCTGCAGACAGCAATCGTCACTTTTTATTAAAATATCCGAATCACAAAAACAATCAAAGAAAAATATCATCCCAAAAATTCACGAAAATCGACTAACAAAAATCATTAATATATATAATTATAGTTATTTTGTCCTTTTTTGTCAATAATATTTAAACAATATGTAACATCTTAGTAATGGATTGCAGCTTATTTTTACGATTCATATCATTATACACACAAAGCTACAGCCACGTCCCGACTGATTGCGGAAGACGCGGCTGTACAGCATACCTGATATTAATAACATTATTTCCGATAGTAAATTCTTGAGCCCATGTAAAGCGCATTGTCCTCCATATACCAATACTGACCATTTCCTTCCTTTGCCTGTTCAGAGTACTCATAAGGATCCCCTTCCCCGAGTGTGAGAGAATTATCCGAGGAAATCTCATATGTATTCTCCCGGGAAGTGCCGAAATCTCCGTAAGTCACATGACCATTAGATTTGAAATTGATATACTGAGAATCCATTCCTCTGTCAGTCGTCCAATCTCCGACAATCTCTGCTGACAAAGATGTCCCCTGGTTTCCGGAATCAGGCTGCAAACCATTTATGTTGACATCACCAGAATAGAGATTACTGGTTAAATACATCCCATTGTTCCCATATATACTATTATTCATTTGATTATTTGAATTGACTGCCAGAACGATGGTACTGATCAGCAAACCTACACACACCACGCTGAGAACCGCAATACATATTTTGTATCTTTTGATTGACTGCATCATTACCGGCACTGTAGGATATGGCTGTACACCAGGCAATTGCTGATTAACTACATTCGCTTCTGCATAATCGGCAAAACCAGACAAATCCTTGCCGCACGCAGGACATCTTCCTCCGTTTATTTCCAACACAGATCTGCAATATGGACAAATTCTCATAATAACTCCCTCAACAATACGTTTTTCATCATTATAACCATTAATAGTTATCTTGTCAAGTGATATTAGCGTAAAGTCACGGAAATCAATTTTACCAGCACTTTCCTGGGGAAAACCCTTCCTAAAAAAACTATAGTTTTTTTATAGCTTTTTTATAAAAGGAATCTACCTTAATTGTACAATTTGACTGTTCAGAATAAATATTTTTAAAAATTGATTTCTGTGGCGTAAAGTACAAAGAAGCGGCGAGCCGGCGCTGGCTGAACGCGTCAGTCGCTGCACTACGTTCCGCTCTGGTTATGGCTTAAACATATTTACACCCGC
>CACZSU010000070.1 GCA_902783855.1 uncultured Ruminococcus sp. | reverse complement strand
CTGCACAGAAGCAGTGTGTAACTGAATGCATTCCGCGGGTGTAAATCTGTTCAGACTATAACCAGAGCGGAACGTAGTGTAGCGACTGACGCGTTTAGGGAGCGCCGGCTCGGCGCCGGCTCGGCGCCGGCGTGCGATAGGGTTGTAAATCGGGAAAGGGTGTGATATAATGTGGGTATCTGATTGGGAAGGGGATTGTGTGATGGACATCAGGGTCGGAGACAGACTGGAAATGAAAAAGGCGCATCCGTGCGGTAAAAAAGAAAGCAAACAATTTGATGTACTGCGGGTAGGGATGGATTTCCGCATCCGCTGCTGCGGGTGCGGTCATGAAATTATGATTCCCAGAAGCAAGGCAGAGAAAAATATCCGCAAATTGATCAGAATGACGGAAGACGGGGAACAGAATGTTAGATAAATTAATTGTTTTTGAAAAAAAATACGAAGAATTGTCCTCCAGGCTCTGCGACCCTGCTATTGCAGCTTCGGCAGAAAAATTCACCCAGACAATGAAGGAACTGAAAGAAATTGAACCTATTGCTCTGGCGTCACGGGATTACCGCAGCTGCTGCACCCAGCTTGCCGAAGCCAAAGAAATGCGGGAGCGGGAAAAGGATACCGAGCTGCTGGAAATGATTGAGGAGGAAATACGGGAGCTGGAACAAAAAGAACAGTCGCTCAGCGAAAACCTGCGGCTGCTGCTGGTACCCAAGGATCCTAACGATGACCGCAATGTGATTGTGGAAATCAGGGGCGGCGCAGGCGGCGAAGAAGCAGCTTTGTTTGCGGCTGTACTGTACCGGATGTACTCCATGTATGCCGTCAGGCAGGGCTGGAGCTGCGAAATGATCAGCGCCAATGAAACAGAGCTGGGCGGCTTCAAGGAGGTCAGCTTTATGCTGGGCGGCAGCGGCGCATACTCCCGGATGAAATATGAAAGCGGTGTGCATCGGGTTCAGCGTGTCCCCGATACGGAAACACAGGGGCGCATACATACCTCCACCGTCACTGTGGCTGTTCTTCCCGAAGCAGAAGATGTGGAGGTCGATATCCTGCCCACTGACCTGAAAATTGATACCTTCCGTTCCAGCGGCGCCGGCGGTCAGCATATCAACAAAACAGAATCCGCCATCCGTATCACGCATCTGCCCACAGGGCTTGTGGTGGAATGTCAGGACGAAAGAAGCCAGTATAAAAACAAAGATAAGGCTATGAAAGTATTGCGCTCCCGTCTGCTGGAGACTGAAAGGGAAAAGCAGCACGGTGAGGTGTCCCGCCAGCGCCGCCTGCAGGTGGGTACCGGCGACCGCAGCGAACGGATACGCACCTACAACTACCCCCAGGGGCGGGTGACCGATCACCGTATCGGTCTGACACTGTATAAAATTGATGATATTCTGAACGGTGATCTGGATGAGATCGTTGACGCTCTGACCACCGCAGACAGAGCCGAACGCATGAAAAACGAGGAATGGAGCTGACACAGCAGGAGGCAGACAATGAAAGCATTTCAAAGTAATTTTACCGGAACAAAACGCATCATCGCCCGTTTTATCGCAGCCATACTCTGTGCGGTTCTGTGTGTGTCACAGGTGATTGCCGGCTGCCGGATGATACGGGATAACGATGATCTTCCTCCGCTGTCTACATCAGAAGATTATGACGACTTTCATGACGGCATGGTTATCAATGGCATGATAGACGAGGTGCTGTTCCGGGCACTGGATGATACCAATGCCTCCGGGCAGATAAACGTCTATTTTGCCCGCAGCAAAACGGATCATGTCGTTGCCTTCCGTGTTCCGCTGGGATCCAAAATGGATGAACAGATGGAGAAGCTCCTGACCGGAGAGGGAGAGCCGGTGTATTATAAGGGCGTTGCCCGCATGGCAACCGCATTGTATCAGACGTTTCTGCGCCGGGAAGTAGACCTGAGGCAGATCAAAAAGCAGTTTACCCTCAGCCGCCCCACCAAAGAGGCAGTTACAGGACTGATGGTGGATGTTTCTCCTAATGATGCCAGCTATTCGGAAAAAGCCATTGTCGTAACCTTTGTCAGCGCCGTGCTGCTGCTGCTGGCATTCCTGCTGCTGATGTGGAAACCGATACGGCTGATGATCGAAACGATTGCTTCTGAAAAAGGGAAATATCAGCCGGAGCTTGCTGTGACAAAGAACGATATCACCTTTGAAACACAGGGATTCTATAACGGCGAGGGTCCGTCTGACGACAGCTTTTTTGTCAACACCGATTATAATATCCGGGATTACGGCGTCTATAAGGACGAGGACAGCCCGGCGGATAAAAGCCAGCTGCCAAGCAACAGCGAGGATGTGGCAATGAACAGGAATGAACAGGGTGACCCGCTGTTCTACAGCGGCGAAGTCAATGAGGAAGGTAATTTCTACGTTGACAGCAAAAGAGAAGCTTCTACGGATTTCGGCAAGGAAATGCTTAATAAACGGTATTAATCCGGAAAGGAACGATGTACATGAAAACGTTGATGCTCGGCGCAGATCAGATAGAAACCGCTGCACAGATTCTGCGCAGCGGCGGGCTGGTGGCAATGCCGACTGAAACGGTTTACGGTCTGGCAGCGGATGCCCTCAATGGCGCAGCCGTTGCCGCTATTTTCCGTGCAAAGGGCAGACCCATGGACAACCCGCTGATCGTACATATTGCAGCACTGGATCAGATCAGCGGACTGGTCAGGGAATTCCCGCCCGCAGCCCGCCGTCTGGCGGAGGTCTTCTGGCCGGGGCCGCTTACCATGATTCTGCCCCGTTCGGCGGCTGTTCCCGCCGAGGTCAGCGCTGGACTGGATACAGTTGCTATACGCTTTCCTTCGCATCCTCTGGCGCAGAAGCTGATTGCTGTTTCCTGCCCGCTGGCGGCGCCGTCTGCCAACCTTTCCGGCAGTCCCAGCCCCACAACGGCAGCCCATGTCATGGCAGATATGAACGGCAGGATAGATGCTGTACTGGATGGCGGTGAATGTGCCGTAGGACTGGAGTCTACTGTCATTACGCTGGCACAGGGAACTCCGAGGATTTTGCGTCCGGGCGGGGTGACTGCTGAACAGATACGTTCAGTGATCGGTGAAACGGTGATTGACCGTGCGGTTACCCAGCCCCTTGGCAAGGATGAAACCGCCGCCAGTCCGGGCATGAAATACAAGCATTATGCGCCCCGTGCCGAGGTTTTGCTGCTGGATGGAGATGACAGTGCGTTTGAAGCCTATATTCGTGCAAGCGGTGATGACAAATCGGCGGCATTATGCTATAATGGAGAGGAAAGCAGGCTTTCGTGCCTGTGCATACCAATCGGGGACAAGGAGGATGACAATGCCTATGCCCATAATCTGTTCTCTGCGCTGCGCAAGGCAGACGAACTGGGCTGCAGCAGGGTCTTTGCCCATTGTCCGAAACAGGAGGGAATGGGACTGGCTGTCTATAACCGGGTCATCCGTGCGGCAGGCTTCCATATTATAAAGCTATGAAAACTATCAGGGTGATCGGTCTGACAGGTCAGACGGGTGCCGGCAAAAGTACCGTGAGTACCTTTGCTGCTGCACATGGAGCAGGCATTATTGATGCCGATATAGTAGCAAGGGAAATTACGCAGCCCGGCAGCCCCTGTCTTGAGCAGCTTTGTGCAGCCTTTGGCAGCGATATTGTGGACGAAAACGGCGTACTCATACGCAGTCTTCTGGCGCAAAGGGCTTTTAAGGACAGGGAACAGACGCAGCGGCTGAATGCAATTACACATCCCGCCATTCTTGCAAAAACTAAGACATATATCGAAGCACTTCGTCATAAACATAAGAATATCATCCTTTTCGATGCACCCCAGTTATTTGAAAGCGGCGGAGAAGTCCTGTGCGATGCCGTAATTGCCGTAACAGCGCCTCAGGCAGTGCGGCTGGAACGGATTATGCGGCGGGATCATCTCAGCCGGGAGGATGCACTGCGCCGTATGCACGCACAGCATGACGCAGCCTATTATACAGAGCGGGCGGATTATGTGATAGACGGTGCAGCAACATTAGAGGATGTTCATGCTGCGGCATGGAAAATTCTGCGGGAAATTGCAGGGGAAAGATGGACAAAGCAGCAAGGGAGGCTCCGGGATGAACAATAAAAAACCGAAAATTACAAACATTACCAAGGTACGGAATCAGGCTGTCGTCAGAAAATGCCCCGTACACCGCAAGGACAGCAAATTCAAGAAAATGTTTATGGTAGGAATCTGTCTGACGGCTGTGGTTGTGGGCATATTTGTGACAGCGCTCGGACTGAAAACAGCGCATGACAAATATGTCTATTCCAGTTACCCCATGAAATACGAGAAAGAAGTGGAACAGGCTGCCAAAAAATACAATGTGGACAAATACCTGATATACGGTGTGATCAAGACGGAAAGCAATTTTGACCCCACCGCTGTTTCGGCAGTCGGCGCCATTGGTCTGATGCAGATCATGCCGGACAGCTTTGAATGGATACAGACCTATTATGCGGACGAGGAATACCAGGATTACACCGTAGGTGATCTGGTCAATGCGGAAATCAACATTGATTATGGTACCCATATGCTTTCGCTGCTGCTGGATATGTTTGAAAGCGAGGATGCAGCTGTCTGTGCCTACAATGCAGGTCCCGGCAATGTCAGTGCCTGGCTGGAAAACAAAGAATATTCCGATGACGGAAAGAGCTTCAAATATGTTCCGGTTGCTGAAACCGAGGAATACCGCAAGCGGGTCGCCCAGAACAAAAGCATTTTCAAGCGGCTTTATGAAGAGCGGGACAATGGCGGCGGCATTCCCATCGACCCCGCCGACGTAGACGCCGAAACCTTTTCACTGGAATCCCTTGTACCCGCTGACTGAAAAGTCAGGAGTTCTTCCGCAAAGAGCGCTTTAGTGGCAGAGGCGAAAAAAGCTAAAAACCACCCTTAGCTCCAGCGCAAAAGTTTCGCCAGCCTTTACAAAGGCTGCGGGGTCCAGGGGTGCGGGTGTCCGGTGGACACCGCTGCGAAGCAGCAGCACCGACCGAGCCGGCAGGCGAGAAGAGTCCCTGGTCGCCGACCGCAGTCGGCGAAATCCCCAAGACCCGATCCCTCGGCAAGGGGTGAATTCAAAAACAGTCCGGTGGACTGTTTTTGAAGAGGGGACGCCCTGGGACGAAGGGCGTCCCCT
>CACZSU010000069.1 GCA_902783855.1 uncultured Ruminococcus sp. | reverse complement strand
CTTCAAAATATGGTCAGCAAAAGCAAGAAAAATGCGGGACAGGTGTATCAACTTCGAGGTATCCTTTGATGATTTTGGTCAATGGTTGGAAGAAAACGAGGATAACTATCAGGAAGAGGATTGATACTTATTTTCTTTTATCTGCATCTGAGACTTGCAGTCCCACACAAGCACAAAAAAGCCGTGTCTCCCAAACACCAGAACAGGAAACACGGCTGAAATATTATAATACAACATAATGAGGTGATTAAGTTTGAAAAATATCTCTTTAGAGTACATCATGAACCATAAGTTTCAAAAAACAGGTCTGGAAAACCCTTATTATGAAAAGCCGGAAACAAGCGGCAGATTTGCACCTGAAAAATTGAAAACACTGCCCGGTTCAGATACTGCAAAAATGCAGGAGCTTAAAATAAAACTCGACAGGATAATTTATGATAAAAACATATCAAACTCTTCTTTTGAAAGTCGGACTAATATAAAAATGAATACGATCAGAAAAAGTATTAATTCCCCTTCCGGACGCAGAATACCAAGAATTACAATTGCGAAATTCGTTATAGGGCTTAAATTGAGTATTGATGAAGCAAATGAATTATTTGCTCTTGAAAGTTATCCCCTGTTGCCTGAGATGGTTTTGCTTGATGCAGTTGTAGTTCACTGCCTGCAAAACCATTATGATATAGATGAATTTTTTGAAACCTGCGACCAGGTAGCACTTGATATAAAAGCAGTAGAATGATGTAAAAAGTCGTGACAGCCTGTCATACATTTCTCAGGAAATAGTTTTATAATATAATCAACAAACAAGAGGAGATGAATTTATGGCAAGAAAAGTTTTTTCGTGGGAATGTTTTTCGTATAGTTTTCTCAAAGCAGTGATTTATGGTAACAAAACTCTAAAAAAGTACCAACCGGAATTGTTTTTTGACGAAGACGAGCGAGAGCACCTTATCCCGTATATAAACAGAATATGTTCATATCCGGATAATGCCTTTGTCCGAAAATACAGAAATGAAATAGAGGATCATTTTCTGTATAACACGAATTATCTTGTAGAGGTAGTACATAAGCTTTCAAAGATGAATTACGGCGGTATCAGGGCAGCGTCAAACGATGAAATGCTTATATCGCTCAGAAACAAGCGAATGACGCAGACTCTGTGTGATGCCTATCTTTCAGTGCTTATTGCAGCAGGAAAGAATATTGAAATTGAAGATGAAAGTCTGTTTACTGTGCCAAAAACAGTTGACCTTACATTAGCGGAATCGGACGATATCTTTTTGTTTCAATACCAACAGGAAGCAATAAAAGCAATGAAAGAATACTTTATTGATAACAATGGTCATTCTGCTATACTCTCTATGCCAACAGGAAGCGGAAAAACAAGAACCAGTGTTTATTATCTGCTGAGAGATATGGTAAGTCTTGGTTATCAGATTATATGGCTGTGTCACCGATCTATGCTTCTTGAACAGGCTGCGGAACAATTCTATAGATTTTCACCTGTTATCAAGGAAAACAATAAATCAAAACAGCGTTTCAGAATGGTATGTATATCAGGCAAACATTCTACTGTCAGAGCAATGCAGAAAAATGATGACCTTATCATTTCAACCGTTCAGAGTATGTGCAACAATACGGATTATCTTCCGAATATTCTTTCTGAAAAAGTAATGATCGTAGTTGATGAAGCGCACCATGCCTCAGCACCTTCATACCGCCGTATCATCAAAGCTATACGCTCCAAGTGCCCTGACGCAAAACTGCTCGGACTTACTGCAACACCGGTCAGGATGACTGACAGGGCAACAGAAAAGCTGATGAAGATGTTTGATAATAAGATAGTATATTCTGTTTCTATGAGTCAACTTATCACTGACGGTACACTTGCAAAACCGAACTATATTGCGAAAGAAACAAACATTGATATTGAAACGATGATAAATATTGATGAACGAAAATATATACAGAAGTGGGGGGAGTTTCCCGAAACACTTGTTGATAAGGTCGCACGAACAAACGAAAGAAATGACTTCATTATTGATGAGTATGTTCGGCATAAGAAACAATACGGAAAAACAATAGTATTTGCCCTTAATGCTATTCATTGCGATACCCTTAATGAGCAATTCAGAAAGCGTGGTATCCGGAGCGGTTATGTTTATACCATGATAAGTGATGTTGAGAATCAGCGTACTATTGAACGGTTCCGACATAATGAAAGAGAAGACGGAATAGATGTGCTGATAAACATAAATATTCTCACTGAGGGCAGTGATATTCCGGATATACAGACAGTTTTTCTGACACGACCTACATCAAGTGATGTACTTCTGATGCAGATGGTAGGACGAGGAATGAGGGGCGTTGTATGTGGCGGTACCGAAACTGTAAATATTGTTGATTTCTGTGATAAGTGGTCAAGCTTTTCGTGCTGGATGACACCGAAGTTCCTTGTTAGCAGTGAAGAACCGGAATACGAAACAGTTTACAGTCGTTCAGAAACAAAGCTGATACCTATTGATGCCATTCGTGATATTGTAAGAGGAATAACTTATACAGGTGAATTTAAGGAATATAGGAAAGCTGTTTTGCCTGTTGGCTGGTATGATGTAATAGATGAGGATGGCAACGATGCCAAGGTTATTGTATTTGAAAACCAGCTTTCCGGTTATGATGGTTTCAGAAAAGATCATCAGTTCTGTATATCTGATTGTAGTGTATCTGCTGAAGATGTTATTGCCAGATTTTTCCGTAGCTTTGGAATGCTCCCTAATGAATCAGAGCTTGATAATATGCTCCGTTACATAAGGAATGAGGGAGAATTTCCTGAATTCAGATTATTTAAAGACAGAAATGAAATACAGCCGCTGAGTATTGCAAGAAAAATAGAAAATGATGACCTGAGATTTAAAGAAATCAACGCATTGATATCTGACACATTTGAAAAGCATAAGGAGCTTATACTCAGTCTTTACGGCAATTTTGAATACTACAAAAAAAGAATTACGGATTGTATGTTATTTCCTAATGGGATTGTACCGGTGCTCACACAGGTCGAAGAGGTTGAGCAGGAGTATTACAAACTTTCATCTGTTCCTATGTCAAAAAGCATTGATGAGCTGCTTACAGAAGTAATAAATGAACAGTCATCCGATTTTCCTGACGATTTTATAAGACCGGCGATTTACTGGACAGAATATCCTGTATCGTCATACTATGGCATTTTCTATCACGATTATAATATGATCTATATAAACTCATTGCTGAATTCCGAGAGCATTCCGGAGGAGGTTGTTAAATTCGTGATTTATCACGAGTGTCTGCATCAGGAATTCAAAGGACATCCAAGAGAATTCAGGATAAAGGAACACTTGTATCCTGATTTTCAGGAGCATCAATATTTTCTGGACTATACATTGAAAGACTTTGAAATGGATTTTGAAATATAAACAGGAGGTTAATTATGAAGTACTATATTTTTTGTGAGATAGCATGGATGAAATATTATAAAGGTGTTAATGATAATGATAAACCTGTAAACGGCGGCAAGTACATTGATGAGAACGGTAATGGCGGTGAGGTATTCAACTTTGATCCATACAACCATAAATGCTATGGATATGTTATGCACTACGGAGATGAAATGCACATAGAAAGATTTGATAAGAAGTTAAAAAATTCCCCTGAGGTCAATAATGTTACAGTTATATGGGTAGCAACAAACGGTGATAAGTGCAAGATAGTCGGTTGGTATGAAAATGCTGTAATGTTCCGCTATTGGCAAAGCATATGGATATGCGGTGAGGAATACTATTATAACTTTATTGCGAAAGAACAGGACTGCTATCGTATAGATGAGAACAAGAGAAATTTTATTATACCGAGAGCACCACAAGCCGGTAAAGGCAGGGGTATGGGGCAGTCACAAACATGGTATGCCGATTCGGCATATGCTCAGACAGAATTTATTCCCAAAGTACAAAAATATCTTGACTCTATCAAATCTGAGTGCAGACCTTTCTATCTCAACCATGAAGAACTGACAACAAAGGCTGAGGATAAAGGACAAACCGTTGAAGAATTATTTGACGAATTAAATAATGAAACAGATTATTTTAAAAAATTATTCTTACTCAATCTTGCTGTTGAAAAAGATGATTGTTACCGTACCCGTTTAGAGCGAGGAACTTTATTGGCATTTAATCACTATCTTGATGAAGCAGAAGAAGATCTGAAAACAGCTATTCATTTTGAGGAAGGTTTAAGAGCTGTAGCGAATTTGATGTTTGTTGAGGCAGAACTGAAAAAGGATTACTTAGCCATTGAACTCGGAGAAAAAATAAGGAACAGAAAGAAAGAGTTTGAAGACTGGTTTGCAGTTGCAGAACAACTGACTTTACTGTATTATAACGCAGGAGAGGTTTCCAAAGCAGAAGCACTTATTGCAGAATGTGAAGCTGAGGAGAATTCAGAGATTCACAATGAATGGATCGCAAATATAAGAAAACTAATCAATGATTTGAAAGAGTAAACTGACAATGCATCTGAATAGTATTATAGCAGCCGCTCGGACTTTCTATACGAGCGGCTTTACTCATACCATGAATTGCACAATCGAGTAGGAGACTGCCCATTAATTGAGCAGTCGACCTCTCACACCACCGTGCGTACCGTTCGGTACACGGCGGTTCAATAGTTTTCGCAAACTTGCAGATAATAGTCAGTCAAGGACATATATCCGAGACTGGCTATTCTTTCATTTGTGAGCACTCTGTTCAGTACAATAGCCGCCCGCCAGATACCTTTCCGGCAGTTTGCTATCTCAAAGACCACCCACTCCTGCAGATTGAAACTTCGCAGTTTTCTTATCCTCGTTCTGACTCTTTTCCATTGTTTCCAATAAATCGCCCTTATGCGGTGCCTTAGCCATTCATCTACTCCCCTCAACATTCGTTTCATATCTGCTAACTTAAAGTAATTGACCCATCCTCTTATGAATTGTTTCAGCTTTAAGATTCTGTAATCGTTACTCCAGCCATTGTTCCTTGCGGTCAGTTCTTTCAACTTCCTTTTCATCTTGTCTATCGAATTGGGATGTACACGGAATCTGAATTCCTTATACTTATAGAACGCATAGCCCAGATATTTTACTTTGCTTATATGTGCCACTTTCGTTTTCTCCCTGTTCACTTTGAGAAATAACTTTCCTTCTATGAATGGGATAAGGCTTCGGAGTGTTCGCTCGGCACTTTTTCTGCTTTTACAGAAAATCATACAATCGTCTGCATATCTTACAAATCGGTGTCCTCTGCTCTCTATCTCCTTATCCAGCTCATTCAGCATTATGTTGCTGAGAAGCGGACTTAATGGTCCGCCTTGCGGCATACCG
>CACZSU010000068.1 GCA_902783855.1 uncultured Ruminococcus sp. | reverse complement strand
CGAGAAATTCCTCGGCGGTATCAAGGATATGAAAGAGATCCCCGGTGCTCTCTTTATCGTTGACCCCCGCAAGGAAAGAATCGCAGTTGCAGAGGCTAAGAAGCTGGGTATTCCGATTGTAGCGATTGTAGATACCAACTGTGATCCTGACGAGATCGACTATGTTATTCCCGGAAATGACGATGCTATCCGTGCTGTTAAGCTGATTTCCGGCGCAATGGCAAATGCTATCATCGAAGGCAACGAAGGCAGAATGGGCGCAGCAGCAGCCGAGGAAGCAGAAACTGAGGAATAATCCGCGAACGAAGATAGCCGCAAAATTTATCTTTGCGGCTATTTTTTGAGGTATATAACCGTTGTCCGTATGTGGGGACAGCGTTTCTGAAATCATCATTGGAGGTAATTACTATGGCTTTTACAGCAAAAGACGTTATGGAACTGAGAGTAAAGACAGGCTGCGGCATGATGGACTGCAAAAAGGCATTGACCGAAGCTGACGGCGATATGGAAAAGGCAATTGATGTACTCAGAGAGCAGGGTCTGGCTAAGACTGCTAAAAAGGCATCCAGAATTGCAGCAGAGGGTGTTGCATATGCCTGCACCAATGAGGACGGCACCAAGGGTGTTGCTCTGGAGGTTAACGCAGAAACTGACTTCGTGGCTAAGAATGCAGAGTTCCAGGCTTTCGTAAAGACAGTTGCAGCTACAGTAATGGCTGAGAATCCGGCAGATGTGGCTGATCTGATGACAAAGACTGCTGCTGGTGCGTCTGTAACAGTTGCAGAGCTGCTTCAGGAGAAGATCCAGACAATCGGTGAGAACATTGTTATCCGCCGGTTCAAGCTCTATGAGGGCTCAGTATCTGCTTACATTCATGCAGGCGGCAAGATTGCTGTTCTGGTTAAGTTTGATACAGATGCTGCTGACAAGGAAGGCTTTGCAGCATATGCCAA
Organism: uncultured Ruminococcus sp.; assembly: GCA_902783855.1. Lineage (GTDB taxonomy): Bacteria > Bacillota > Clostridia > Oscillospirales > Acutalibacteraceae > UBA1213. The sequence goes on along the minus strand of CACZSU010000068.1, from coordinate 23,422 downwards.
GGACATTGCTATGCAGGTTGCTGCTGTTAATCCGCTGTACCTGAACAAAGAGGATGTTCCGGCAGAGGTTCTCGACCACGAGAAGGAAATTATGATCGCTCAGATGAAGCAGGATCCGAAGATGGCTGGTAAGCCGGAGCAGGTTCTTGAGAAGATCGTTATGGGTAAGGTTGGCAAGTACTATGAGGAGAACTGCCTCAATAAGCAGACCTTTATCAAGGATAATAAGGCAAGCGTGGAGCAGTATACCGCTCAGACAGCCAAGGCTCTCGGCGGCAGTATCGTTATTTCTGAGTTTGTTCGCTTTGAAAAGGGCGAGGGACTTGAGAAGAAGGCTGACGATTTTGCAGCTGAGGTTGCGAGCATGGTAAAATAATCCATATTCGCTGTTGAATTTCATAAAAAACGGGTAAATTGTGTATTGGACGAAAGACAATGACGGTTTGCCCGTCTTTTTTATGTATTTTTATAAAAGTCAAGGGAATTTTATTGTACATATCAGTGTGAAATGATAATTGGCAAACATGATGACTGTCAACCAGAATAAGCTGCGTAAAAGCCGTGTGCAACTGAATGCAATCCGCGGGTGTAAATATGTTCAGGCTATAACCAGAGCGAAACGTAGTGTAGCGACTATCGCGTATAAGGTGCAGCGTCATGCTGCCGCTGCACAAAAAAACAACATTTAATACTTTACATTACCGGAATATTATAGTAAAATAGAAAGAGTAGTAACTATATTCTATGACAGGAGCGTGCGAATAATGGAACCAAAATATAAAAGAGTCCTTCTGAAATTAAGCGGCGAGTCCCTTGCCGGGGCAGAAAAGCACGGGATAGATTTTGACACTGTGCTGAGATACTGTAAGCCTATCAAAAAACTGAACGATATGGGAGTAGAGGTTGCCATCGTAGTCGGCGGCGGTAATTTCTGGCGTGGACGCAGCAGCGGTAAAATGGACAGGACAAGAGCCGATCATATGGGTATGCTGGCAACCGTTATCAATGCGCTTGGCGTTTGTGATGCGCTGGAACAGCTTGATCTGGAGGTAAGAGTACAGACTGCTATCTCTATGCAGCAGGTAGCAGAGCCGTATATCCGCAACCGTGCTATCCGTCATCTGGAAAAGGGCAGGATTCTGGTATTCGGATGCGGTACTGGTAACCCGTTCTTCTCAACGGATACAGCAGCATCGCTTCGTGCAGCAGAAATTGAAGCAGATATTATTCTCAAAGCCACTATGGTGGACGGTGTTTATGACAGCGATCCGAAGAAGAATCCTGACGCTAAAAAATATGACAGGATATCCTTCCATGATGTGCTGAATAAGGATCTGGCTGTAATGGACAGTACAGCAGCAGCCATTTGTAAGGATAATAATATTCCGATTATCGTGTTCAGTCTGGAGCATCCCGATAATATTGTAGCAGCTGTCTGCGGCGAAAATGTGGGAACGATTGTGGAATAAGGGGAATGCCCCGTTGGTGGGCTTTTATATGAAATGAATTTAAATGGAGGTAAGAAAATGAATACGGTAATTAAAAATGCGGATGACAAGATGAAGAAAACGGTTTCCCATCTGGAGACGGAGTTTGCAGAGGTGCGTGCAGGCAGAGCAAATCCGGCTGTTCTGGATAAGGTAAGAGTGGACTATTATGGTGCGCCGACACCGGTCAATCAGCTGGCAGCGGTTTCTGTGACAGAAGCAAGAACCCTGACAATCCAGCCTTGGGATAAGACATTGCTCAAAGCAATCGAAAAAGCCATTCAGGTCAGCGATATCGGTATCAATCCTCAGAATGACGGTACGGTAATCCGTATGATCTTCCCGCCGCTGACAGAGGAACGCCGTAAGGATATCGTCAAGGATATTGCAAAGATGGGCGAGGAAGCAAAGGTTGCAATCCGTTCTATCAGACGTGAAGCTATGGAAAAGCTGAAGGCTATGAAAAAGAGCGGCGATATCACCGAGGATGATCAGAAGCACGGTGAAAAGAAAATTCAGGAAAAAACCGATAGTCATATCAAGAATATCGAGGGTCTGACAGAAAAGAAACAAAAACAGATTATGGAAATCTGATCAGAGTATTTTGCAAAAAAGTACGGCAGCCGTATAATGCGGCTGCCTGCGATGCAAAAGGTCGGTTAATTAAAGTCTGAGAGCAGACAGGGACAAAATGTATGTTGTCCGATTTTAATTATATAGTAGAGGTGACAGCCATTATGTTAGAGAATTTGTCCGGATTGGTGATCCCGCAGCACGTGGGGATTATAATGGACGGCAATGGCAGATGGGCAAAAAAACGTGGTCTGCCGAGAACGATTGGTCATCAGTTCGGTGCGAAAAACTTTCGTAAGGTGACAAGATATATCAGTAAAACAGGCGTCAGGTATCTGACACTGTATGCGTTTTCAACAGAGAACTGGAAAAGGCCCTTTGAAGAGGTTAATGCCCTGATGGGGATTTTTAAGCAGTATCTGATTGATTCCCTTACGGATTTCAAGGATGATGATATTAAGATTGTGTATATAGGGGACCGCAGCGGTTTTGATCCTGCCCTGCGTAAGCTGATTGATGAATCAGAGGAGAATGCAAAGGACAGAAAGGGTATGCAGCTGAATATCGCAATGAATTACGGCGCAAGAGATGAGCTTCTGCGCAGCGTCAGAATGATTGCCCGGGATGTCAGGGATGGCAAGCTGGATCCGGAGCAGATTACATCCGATGATATTGCAGACAGGCTGTATACAGGCGGTATGCCCGATCCGGATCTGATTATCCGGACAGGCGGAGAATTCCGGCTGAGTAATTTCTTGCTGTATCAGTCTGCTTATTCAGAATTCTACTCTACGGATGTCCTTTGGCCCGATTTTCATGAAGAACAATTTGACGAAGCTATTCGTGTATTTAACCAAAGAAACAGACGTTTCGGAGGTGTGTAAATGAGGCAAAGAGTCATTTCGGCTTTTATGGTGATGGGCATCATTGGCTCGATCGTCATTCTGAGCTTGTTTTTCCCGATCTGTATTGATGTGTTTGTGGCATTGGTCTGTGCAGCCGCCGTGTTTGAATTCTGCAAGGCGGTCAGGACGCTGAAAATCCTTCAGATCAGTATTCCGAGCATCGGTTTTGCTTTTGTATATCCAATGCTGGTGGGCTTTGATATGTCGTATATCATGTGCTATATGTATATGATTGTCATGCTGTCAGTGATTGTGTTTTTTCATACCAAAATATCCTTTAAGGATTTTGCATATACTTTCAGTATGACGGTGATTATTACACTGTCGCTGACCTCTATTGTTCTGCTCAAGCAGATTGATGTTACCCATTCCACCATGTTTCTGGTGATGTCTATGGCGACCCCCTGGCTGGGAGATGCGGGTGCTTATTTTGTGGGCGTGCTGATGGGTAAGCATAAATTGTGTCCCGCTATCAGTCCGAAAAAGACCATAGAGGGGGCAGTAGGCGGTGTAATCATCTGTGTGATTACCTCGTGTACAGCGCTTTTTCTGTTTGAAAAGATTATTTATTCTGATCTGACCATTCATTATCTGAATGCTGCTGTTGTTTCCCTGATCGGTGCATTGCTTTCGATTATAGGCGATCTGAGCTTTTCCGTTATCAAGCGTTCCTATGCAGTAAAGGATTATGGCGACCTGATTCCGGGGCATGGGGGAATTCTGGACAGATTTGACAGTGTTATCTTTTTTGCCCCGTTTTTGTACATTATTTCGGCTTATCTGCCGATTGTTGTAAAGTAAGTGATAAAATAACGGCTTTCCTGAACAGAAAAGGAGTGAGGGTAAATGGCTTCCGTAATTTCAGTTCTCGGTTCAACCGGGTCTATCGGTACACAAACACTGGATGTCGCAAGGATGCATGGCTTGCGGGTATCTGCATTGACGGCGAATTCCAATATCCGCCTGCTGGAGCAGCAGGCAAGAGAATTCCATCCGAAGATGGTTGCTGTGATGGATATGGGAGCAGCAGCCCAGCTCAAAATAGCACTGAGTGATACGGATATCGAGGTTTTCTGCGGAGAAGCAGGTATGATCAGTGCTGCTGCGGAGGAAAGCTGTGATACGGTTGTCAATGCGGTGGTTGGTGTGGCTGGACTGGTTCCGACACTGACAGCGATTCAGGCGGGAAAGCATCTGGCGCTTGCCAATAAGGAAACGCTGGTAGCCGGCGGTCAGCTGGTTATGCGGGCAGTGAAGGAGAAAGGCATCAGCCTGTATCCTGTAGACAGTGAACATTCCGCTATCTTTCAGTGCCTGCAGGGATGCCCGAAGGATGCCCTGCAGAAGATTATTCTGACGGCATCAGGCGGCACTTTTTATGGAAAAACAAAGGACGAATTGGAAAATGTCAATGTCAGACAGGCATTACAGCACCCGAACTGGGAAATGGGAGCAAAAATCACTATTGATTCTGCCACTATGATGAATAAGGGGCTGGAGGTTATAGAAGCCTCCTGGCTGTTCGGATGCAGTGACAGGGAGATTGAGGTGCTGGTTCACCGGGAAAGCATTATTCATTCCATGATTCAGCTGAAGGATCATGCTGTCATTGCGCAGTTGGGTGTGCCGGATATGCGCATCCCGATCCAGTATGCGCTGACCTATCCGGAGCGGCTGCCTTCACCGGCAAAAGCGCTGGATCTGTCTGCACTGGGTTCTTTGACATTTGATAAACCTGATAACGATACATTTGTATGTCTGCCGCTTTGCCGGGAGGCGTTGAGAAAAGGCGGTCTGTATCCGACAGTTGCCAATGCCGCAAATGAAGCGGCTGTTGCAATGTTCCTGCGTGAGCAGATACGGTTCCTGGATATCGGTGAGATTGTGGGAGAGGCGATTGGCAGCTTTGGGGATAACCAGACGGATTTTACACTGGAGGATATTCTTGCTGCTGACCAGATAACGAGGAAAAAGGTAGAACAAAAATACGGACACAGCAGTTTTTGAACTGTGTTTCATTCATAAAACGGAGATGATTATCATAGAAGTTGCACTACTGATTATAATTGGCGTATTGTTGTTTGAGTTGATTATTCTGCTGCACGAGGGCGGTCACTTTGTAGCGGCAAAGCTGTCGGGCGTCAGAGTAAATGAGTTTGCATTGGGAATGGGTCCCAAGCTGATTTCGTTTCAGAAGGGAGTTACAACCTATTCGCTGCGGCTTCTGCCCATCGGCGGTTTCTGTGCGATGGAAGGCGAGGACGGCGAAAGTGAAGACGAGGGAGCTTTCTTTACCAAGCCCGTTTGGAAAAGAATGATTATTGTGGTAGCAGGTGCGGTGATGAATATTCTGCTGGGATTGGTACTGATGATGATCGTGCTGATTCCGAACAAATATTTTGCCTCTACCACGATTGCGAATTTTACAGAGAATGCGGTTTCCTCTGCACAGCTGAAGGTGGATGACCGTCTGGTTTCGATCAATGGCTACGGCATTGACACAACGCTGGATATGAGCTATGCCTTCCAGACAGCAAAGGAAAACGATTATACAATTGTGGTAGAGAGAGGCGGTAAGTATCTGACGCTGGATCATGTGAAGCTGCCGACAACCGAGAAAAAGGACAATAAGGGTAACGTCACAGAAGGTCTGCAGCTGGACTTCAAGGTATATCCCATTGAAAATAATTTTGGGAGCCTGATGGTGCAGACATGGCGGCAGACGGTGGCTACACTTAAAATGGTATGGGCAAGTCTGATCGGATTGGTAACGGGACAATTTGGGCTGACAGACCTGTCAGGACCTGTGGGAATGGCAAATGCGACCTCACAGGTTGCTGCGGAAGGACTGAAACGCAGCTTTGGTGATGCGGTACTGAGCCTGGTCAATGTCATGACGATCATTACATTAAACCTGGGAATCATGAATCTGCTCCCGCTGCCGGCACTGGATGGCGGCAGGTTTGTGTTCCTCCTGATAGAAGCGATCCGGAGAAAGCCTGTCAAGCGTGAAGTGGAGGGGTATATTCATGCAGGCGGTATGGCACTGCTGATGCTGTTTATGCTGATTATTACCGTGAAGGATATCATACAATTCTTTGTATAAGGTGAAATATCATGGAAAGAAAAAAGACAAGAAAAGTAATGGTGGGACAGACTGCGATCGGCGGCGACAGCCCTGTTACAGTGCAGTCCATGCTGAATGTGCCGTCAACCGATGTGGAAGGCAGTGTCAGACAGTCCGTAGAGCTGGAACAGGCAGGATGCGAAATCATCCGTCTTGCTATACCGAATCAGGAAGCCATACGTCTGATTCCGGCTATAAAAAAGCAGGTCAGCGTTCCGCTGGTTGCGGACATTCATTTTGATTATCGTCTTGCCCTGGAGGCGGTGGCAGCCGGAATTGATAAAATTCGTATCAATCCCGGCAATATCGGCTCGGATGACAGGGTAAAGCAGGTAGCAGATGCCTGTCGTGTACATCATATACCCATTCGCATCGGAGTGAATTCGGGTTCGCTGGAAAAGCATATTTTAGCGAAATACGGAAAGCCCACTCCCCAGGCGCTGTGTGACAGTGCGTTGTATCATGCGTCTTTGCTGGAAAAGTTTGACTTTGATGATATCGTACTGTCAATGAAATCCTCTCATGTAGATTTCATGGTGGAAGCGTATGAACTGGCATCGGCGAAAACGGATTATCCGCTGCACCTGGGCGTGACTGAAGCAGGTACAGAACGAATGGGGATTATCAAATCCTCTATCGGTATCGGCTCCCTGCTGCTCAGAGGTATCGGCGATACAATTCGCGTTTCACTGACAGACAGCCCGGTGAAGGAGGTCTATGCGGCAAGGGATATTCTGAAAGGTCTGGGCATGAACCAGACAGGCGTCCGATTCATATCATGCCCTACCTGCGGCAGAACCAGAATTAATCTGATAGAGCTGGCAAAGCAGGCAGAGGAGCTGCTGCGTGATTGCCGTAAGAATATAACCGTTGCTATTATGGGATGCATTGTGAACGGTCCCGGAGAAGCCAGAGAAGCAGATATCGGCATTGCCGGCGGAGATGGGAACGGACTGATTTTTAAAAAGGGCGAGATCGTTAAAAAGGTTCCGGAGGAAGCATTGCTGACGGAGCTGATGAAGGAAATTGAACAGATGTAAAAAGAAAGGTTGGTATATCCCGTGGGTCAAACAGCAGATTGCGTGGATATATCAACTTTCTGAGTATCATCTGTCACGAATGAGGAAAGGATATGGCATTGAAAAAATTTTCTGAGCTTTTCAGTGATTATATAGATATCAGACGCCTGCCCGAAGCAGTCACCGGGAGTATGGTAAATGCAACGGTGGATATGGCGGAGCGGGCAATGCGTATCGAGGCAGAATGTGAAGAAATTATACAGAGAGAGGTTATTTTTCAGACAGAGGATATGATCAGGAACAGTGTGCTGGCATTGTACAGCTGCCGGTTTTATCCCCATTATGACAGCAGCTTGTTTGACCTTTCTTATATACCGGAGCTGATCAAAGAGCTGAAACGCAGGAATGCATCGCTGAACGGAACTCTGAATGATTCCGAAGCGGAGCTGCAGGATAAAGATCTGACAATTCGCTTGATGCATGGAGGGATGGACTTTCTGCTGGAACAGAAATTTGATAAAAATCTGTCAGACCTGATCCGGAAGGAATTTGACCTGCAGTTTCAGGTAAAGCTGACAGGCGTTACACGGATTGACAGTGAAAATGACGCCTATATTGAGAAGCAGAAGCAGACCGAAGAAAAAGTGATGCGGGAAATGCAGATGGCGCATATGGAAGAATATGAAAGCATGATGAAAACAGCCAATGAGCGCAAGGCATCCTATGAAAAGAAAGCGCCTGTTGTCAAGCCAGCATCTACGGCTGAAATTGAATACCGGGATGAGGAGCATCTTGTGCCAAGCTATATTCCGGAAAGCGCCAATCCGATTTACGGAGCGCCTATACACGGCGATGTATTGCCGCTGAACCGCCTGACACAGGAATCAGGCAGGGTAATTGTGTGGGGACAGATCTTCGGGATAGAGTCAAAGGATACAAAGGATAATAAGAAAAAGATTATTACCATCAGCCTGACGGACTTCCGTGGGTCTGCGAATCTCAAGCTGATTGACACAAATGAAAAATGTGCGCCGATTCTGGAGCTGAAAAAAGGAATGTCCATTCTGGTGCGCGGAGAAGCACAGTACGATAATTTTGATAAAGATGTGAATATCATGGCACGTGCCGTCAGTGTGGTGGCAGTGCCGAAGGTAGTGGATAAAGCAGAGAAAAAACGTGTGGAGCTGCATCTGCATACCAATATGTCGGCAATGGATGCGGTTTCAAGTGCAGGCGATCTGGTCAACCGGGCTTATGAATGGGGGATGCCTGCCATAGCGATCACTGACCATGGTGTGGCACAGGCATATCCGGATGCGATGAATGCCTGTGATGCCATTGCGAAAAAAGGCGGCAGCTTTAAGGTGATTTACGGTGTAGAGGCGTATTTTATCAACGACCAGGCTTCTTCTGCCGTAACGGGCGATGCAGAGCGTCCGCTTAACGGCGAGTTTGTGGTATTTGATATCGAAACGACCGGACTCAGCGCCGCAAGGGAGCGCATTACGGAAATCGGCGCTCTGCGGATTGTTAATGGTGAGATCAGGGATAAGTTTTCTACCTTCGTCAATCCCGAAAAGCCCATCAGTGCAAAAATTACGGAAATCACTGGTATCACCAATGAAATGGTAGCGGATGCGCCTCATGAAGGAGAGGCGGTAAAACAGTTTCTTGAATTCTGCGGAGAGAATGCAGTTGTGGTTGCCCATAATGCAGCATTCGATACATCCTTTATAAAAATAGCAGCCGAACGTAACCGGCTGCCGTATACACTGACACATATAGACACCCTTGCTATATCAAGGGGTATTTATCCGCAGCTCAGTAAGCATAAGCTGGATTCGATTGCAAAATTTCTGAAGCTGGGAGAGTTCAATCATCACCGGGCGTATGATGACGCCTTTATGCTGGCAAAAATATTCCTGATGATGCTGAATAAGCTGTCGGAGGAATATAATGTCAAGCAGATTTCAGAGATCAATCAGACGATTCCGAAACCGGATTTCCGTTCGTTCAAATCCTTCCACCAGATTATTCTGGTAAAGAATCAGCTTGGCATGAAAAATCTGTACAAGCTGATTTCCAAAGCGCATATCAATTATTTTTATAAAAAGCCGCTGATTCCCCGCTCGGAACTGGTCAAGCACAGAAGCGGACTGATCATCGGCAGTGCCTGTGAAGCAGGCGAGCTGTTCCGTGCCATTGTAGAGGGCAAAAACTGGGAGGAACTGAAACAGATTGCATCCTTTTATGACTATCTGGAGATACAGCCTCTGGGCAATAATATGTATATGCTCCGCAACGGTACAGTCAGCTCAGTGGAGGAGCTAAAGGAGTTCAACCGTACCGTGGTTCGTCTGGGGGAGGAATTGAATCTTCCTGTCGTTGCCACCTGTGATGTGCATTTTATGGATCCTCACCAGAGCGAATACAGAAAGATTCTGATGACAGCCCAGGGCTTTTCAGATGCCTCTGAGCAGGCGCCGCTGTATTTCCGCAATACAGAGGAAATGCTGCGTGAATTTGATTATCTCGGCAAGGAAAAGGCATATGAAATTGTAGTAGAAAACACGAACAAAATTGCTGATATGGTGGAACGGCTGCGTGCCGTACCCAAGGGCAATTTTCCGCCGTTTATTCCGGGTGCAGAGGAGGATCTGACACGCATTACGCTGGAACGGGCAAAAAATATGTACGGCGATCCCCTGCCTGAAATTGTACAGGCAAGAATTGATAAGGAGCTGAATTCGATTATCAAGAACGGATTCTCCGTGCTGTATATGACAGCGCAGAAGCTGGTTGCCAATTCCAATGAACATAAATATCTGGTTGGTTCCCGTGGATCAGTAGGTTCTTCCTTCGTGGCAACCATGTCAGGCATTTCGGAGGTAAATCCGCTTTGCCCGCATTATGTCTGCCCGAAATGCCAGAACAGTGAATTTTTTGACGATGGCAGCGTTGGCTCAGGCTTTGACCTGCCCGAGAAGAATTGTCCTAACTGCGGTACACCGTATCTGCGTGACGGACACGATATTCCCTTTGAAACCTTCCTTGGATTCAAAGGCGACAAAACGCCGGATATTGACCTGAACTTTGCCGGTGAATTCCAGACCCGTTCCCATCGTTATACAGAAGAATTATTCGGAAAGGAAAACGTCTTTAAGGCAGGAACGATCGCAACGGTTGCGGAAAAAACTGCAATTGGTTATGTCCGCAAATATGCAGAGGTGACAGGAACCTCTGTCAGCAAGGCAGAAATGCTGCGTCTGGCGGCAGGCTGTACCGGCGTCAGAAGAACCACCGGTCAGCATCCTGCCGGCATGGTTGTTGTTCCGAGGATGAATGATATCTACGAATTCTGTCCGATACAGCGTCCCGCAAATGACCAGAAAACCGATATCATCACCACACATTTTGATTTCCATTCGATTCATGATACAGTTTGTAAGCTGGATGAGCTGGGACACGATGTTCCTACCATTTATCACTATCTGGAAGAATATACGGGCATTGATGTCATGAATATTTCCATGAGTGACCCGGATGTTATGTCGCTGTTCACATCACCGAAGGCGCTTGGACTGACACCGGAGGATATAGATTCACAGACCGGTACATTTTCACTGCCCGAGGTGGGTACGAAATTCGTGCGGAATATGCTGATCGAAACCCAGCCAAAGACATTTGCCGATTTGCTGCAGGTATCGGGACTTTCCCATGGTACGGATGTATGGATCGGAAATGCCAGCGAGCTGATCGAAAAGAAAATCTGTACGATTTCCGAAGTAATCGGTACCCGTGACAATATCATGGTCTATCTGATGCACAAGGGTCTGGAGCCGGATATGGCATTCAAGATTATGGAAATCGTGCGAAAGGGCAATGCAACCAAGCTGCTGACAGAGGATCATATCAAGGCGATGAAGGAGCATCAGGTACCTGACTGGTACATTGATTCCTGTATGAAGATCAAATATATGTTCCCGAAAGCCCACGCAGCCGCTTATATGATCGCTACCCTGCGTCTGGGCTGGTATAAGGTACACAGACCCAAGGAATACTATGCAGCTTATTTTACTGTAAGAAGCGATGATTTTGACGGCGCATTGGTTTGCAGGGGCAGGGACGCAGTCAGAAATAAAATGCAGGAGATTACGGCAAAAATACAGAATAAGGAAGCCACTGCCAAGGACGAAACTACCTATGCAACGCTGCAGATCGTAAATGAAATGCTGGCGAGAAATATCGGTGTGCTGCCGATTGATATCTATCGTTCGGATGCCAAACGGTTTCTGGTGGAGGGCGATAAGATACGGCTGCCGTTTTCGTCGCTTTCGGGCGTCGGAGAAGCGGCTGCTGTGGCGATGGCAAAGGCAAGAGAAGAAGGCGAGTTTATTTCCATTGAGGACTTCCAGCTTCGTGCAAAGGTGTCCAATGCCATTATGGATTTGCTGAGAAGCATGGGAACCTTCAAGAATATGCCGGAAAGCAGTCAGCTGACATTGTTTATGTGACAGCTGATATGCAGAAAAATGAAGGAACAAAAAAGGAAGCGGTGTTTGACCGCGGGAGGAGGATAAGGATGGAAAATGAGAATAATATACACTACAGTATTCCTGTTCTGCCGCTGAGAGGATTGGTTATTTACCCCGAATCTATTCTGCATTTTGATGTGGCAAGGGATAATTCCGTGTTGGCGCTGAATGATTCGATGAAAAACGGTCAGCATATTTTCATCACCTCGCAAAGGGACCCGATGACCAATGATCCCAGAGAGGAGGATTTGTTTGAAATCGGCGTGTTCTCACAGATAATGCAGATAGCAAGATTAACGGATGCCTATGTGAGAGTAGTGATCCGCGGTATTTCCAGGGCAAGGGTACTGGGGTATTCGGATGGCTCGGATTATTTGAAGGCAGATGTAGAGGAGCTGCAGGACGTGCCGTCCAGTCATTATCTCAAGCTGGAAGCGCTGATGAATATGATCAAGGATTCCGTGCAGGACTATGCCATGAATAATATCCGGCTGCCGCAGGACATACCGCTGCGGGCAGCGGATATTGAGGATCCGGCACGGCTGGCGGATTTCATAGGAGATAACCTGATACGGGATTTCAAGGATAAGCAGCGTTTGCTGGAATTGCTGGATGTTGAGGAAAGACTGACGAAGGCATACGAATTGTTGCTGCATGAGGTCAGTGTACTGGAAATTGAAAATGATATAAGCGAGAAAACCAAAGAAAATATTGAAGGAAACCAGAAGGAGTATTATCTCAAAGAGCGGCTGCGTGCCATCAGAGATGAATTGGGCGATACGGATGACGTAACGGAAGAAGCGGAGGATTATAAGCAAAAAATAAAGGAACTGAAAACCTCAGAGGAAAATAAGGAAAAGCTGCTCAAAGAGGTACGCAAGCTGGAGAAAATGGGATCCGCGTCTGCCGAAGCGAATGTAGTTCGCAGCTACCTGGACACCTGTCTGGAGCTGCCGTGGGGAAAATACACAAAGGAAAAAATTGATATCAAGCGTATCCATGCCCGGCTGGATAAGAACCATTATGGTCTGACCAAGGTAAAGGAGAACATTGTGGAGGCTTTGGCTGTCCGTAAGCTGAATCCGGATGTCAATGGACAGATTATTTGTCTGGCAGGGCCTCCCGGTGTCGGTAAAACCTCCATTGCCCATTCGGTAGCAGATGCGGTTGGCAGAAAATACCAGCGTATTGCTCTGGGCGGTATACATGACGAAGCCGAGATCAGAGGACACAGAAGAACCTATATCGGTGCAATGATGGGCAGAATTATGTATGCTGTCAATCAGGCAGGTTCAGCCAATCCGTTGATTTTGCTGGACGAACTGGACAAGCTGGGGCGGGATTATCACGGTGATCCTACTTCTGCACTTCTGGAGGTATTGGACGGAGAGCAGAATTCTACTTTTTTTGATCATTACATTGATATGCCGTTTGACCTCAGCAAGGTCATGTTCATAACGACTGCGAATGATTATACGGCCATTCCGGCGCCGCTGCTGGACAGAATGGATATCATTCATATAGACAGTTATACAAGGGAAGAAAAATTCCATATTGCTAAACAGCATCTGCTGGTAAAACAGCTGAAGCTGCATGGATTGTCTGCACGGAATTTCAAAATCACAGATGAAGCCGTGTATGAACTGATTGACAGCTATACCCGTGAATCCGGAGTACGTACACTGGAAAGGCTGATTTCCCGGTTGATGAATAAGGCGGCTGTGAAGATTGTGGGCGGCGAAACAAAAACCGTGAAAATTGAAAAGGACGAGCTGGAGAAATGGCTGGGCAGCCGTAAATATAAAAACGACAGTATGCATAAGCAGAATGAGGTCGGGCTGGCGACTGGTCTTGCATGGACGTCTGTGGGCGGAGAAACCATGCCCATCGAGGTAGCGATTCTGAATGGCAGCGGAAAAATTGAGCTGACCGGATCCCTTGGCGATGTCATGAAGGAAAGCGCCCATGCAGCCTATACCTGTGTCAGGTCGATGTCTGAACAGCTGCACATTGATCCGGATTTTTATAAAGAGAAGGATATACATATCCATGTTCCGGAGGGAGCGGTTCCCAAGGACGGACCGTCAGCGGGTATTACGATGGCAACAGCGATTACCTCGGCATTGACAGGAAGACCTGTCAGACGGGATATAGCTATGACAGGTGAAATAACGATTCGTGGATCTGTTCTGCCTATAGGCGGATTGAAGGAAAAGACGATGGCAGCCTATCGTCTGGGAATCAGGACAATCATTGTGCCGGAGGATAACCGTTCCGATCTGGATGAAGTGGATCCTACGGTCAAAGAGGCAATTGAATTTGTGTTTGCTGATAATATTCATACGGTGCTGGAAACCGCGTTGACAGATCAGTAATGCAGCATTAAAGCAGAGAAAGGAGTTCAGCCCGTGAATTTTCATATTGTAGAATTTGAGGCATCCTATGGAAAATCCCGCCAGATACCGGCTTCCGATATGCCTGAAATTGTATTTTCGGGAAAATCCAATGTAGGGAAATCCTCCCTGATCAATAAAATACTGTACCGCAAGTCCATTGCCCGTGTCAGTGCAACCCCCGGCAAGACAACCACCATCAATTTTTTCAAGCTGCAGGAAGCACGTTTTGCCGACCTGCCCGGATATGGCTACGCCAAGGTTTCCAGAAGCGAAAAGGATCGCTGGGCAGAATTGGTGGAAGGCTATTTTGCCCAGGAAAGGTCAATTGCATTGATTGTTCAGATTTGTGATATCCGGCATAGTCCCACAAAGGACGATATGGCAATGATTGACTTTTTGTATTCCACAGGGTATCATTTCGTGATTGCGCTGACAAAGCTGGATAAGCTGAAAAAGTCCCAGCGGCAGGGGAGAATAGACGCTCTGACCCAGGAGCTGTCTGCATATGAGGGTGTCAGGCTGATGCCCTGTTCCTCGCAAACCGGAGAGGGCGTAGACGAGATACGCAAGGTAATCGAAGAAAGTGTTTCCGACTGATGCCAGGGAGGTCCCCATGTGGAGTTGATTAGCCCCAAGCCCAGCGTTCAAAGAAAGCTCCATTTTTAAAACTCCTGTCGTAGTAGTGTGAGTAAAGTGAGCTGAACGAAAGTCCGGGGCGTAGAAATGCATTCTTTGGGTGCAAAAATGCATAAGCCATAACTAGGGAAATACTAAATAATCCCGACCTCTGTACTGTAAGCAGAGGTCGGGATTTTGTGCGTGTGCAGTTGTTAAATGTATTCAGCCTTCCGGATTGTTGTCAGCATCCATAATCCGGAACAAATCCAGAACAAGAAGGGCTATATTGCTGATAACCAGTATAACATCCAGGATAATGGGAAACCACTTTCTCAGATTCATTTGTGTCACTCCTTTCGTAGTCTGGAATATAGCTGATCTGTGCTGATAACGCTTATAGTGAGCAACGGCTTCCCGCCGGCTAACTGGGACAGGAAATTCTGGCAATTTCTTCGATTGTATGGTGCAGCTTGAGAACCATATCGGTGTCAGCTGCCCTGTAATACATTTCCTTGCCGTGACGGGTTGCCGTAATCAGACCGGCATCCTTGAGCAGCTTCAGATGATGAGAAACAGCAGGGCTGGACATCTCCGTGGCGGCGGCAATGTTGATCACACATTCTTCACAATGGCATAGCAGCCAGAATATCCGCAGCCGGCTTGGATTGCCTAATTGATTCATAGCATCTGCCACAGCAGTGATGGTTTCAATTCCGGGCATTTCCTCAGCAATCCGATTATCCCTGCTGTTATGCTGGTGCGGAAGAAGTATTTTTTTTATTTCCACGCTGCTCCCCCCCGATCAATTGTGGAATGTGAATTCAGGAATCTGCTCCTATTATATTACATTTTTGCATAAAAATCAATACCTTAGGGCGCCCAGCTCACGGGAATCAATTTTGCCAGCGCTTCCCTGGGGGAAACCCTTTGTTTGGAAACAAAGGGTTATCCCCCTTCTCGCCTGCCGGCTCGGTCGGTGCTTCTGCCTGCGGCAGAGATGTCCACCGGACATCCGCACCCCACTTCCTAAAAAACTATATTTTTTTAAAAAAGAGATCTGTCTTAATTGTACAATTTGTCTTGTTCAGAGTAAATATTTTAAAAATTGATTTCCGTAAATGGGCTGAATTTCCTGTTGACAAGATTGAAAAAATAGGCGATAATAAGGAATGTATGAAAAAAGAGAAAGGAATGCTGAAAATGCCACGATATGCTAAACAGACTGATGACCGGACGGATGTCCGGTATGAGCCCAACAGCAGGTCAAGAAAATCCCGTCATGCAAAAAAACAATCGCCTTTAGGAATGATTGTCTGTGTTCTGGTCATCGTACTTTGCGTTGTCGGAATTGTCGCCATGATCCTCCATATGAGCAGCCCCCCACAGGAAAGCACTGCACAAAGCTCTGCGCCGCCTGCTGCTTCATCTGCGCCCGCTGCATCCGTACCTGCACAGGAAAGTAAGCCGCCTGCTGAAACAAAACCCGCTGCACCTGTTCTTGCACGGTTTGAATCCAGCGCTAAGTTTACCAAAAACAACAAGCTGATCTCCGCCGATATCAAACAGATTCTGGACGATACGATCGGGTCAGATTATGTGGTTCTGTACGATGTGACTACAGACCAGATTCTGTACGAAAAAGCGGCGTCAGAAAAATGCTATCCTGCCAGCACCACCAAGTTGATGACGGCAATCGTTTCCTCCCGTTACCTCAAAAAATCCGATGTTATCGAGGTCGGGGACGAAATTACGCTGATCGGCTATGATTCCAGTATTGCACGGCTCCGCAAGGGCATGAAGCTGACATATGAGATGCTCCTGGATGCCATGATGCTGCCTTCCGGCAATGACGCTGCCTATACCATTGCTGTCGCAACTGCCAGAGCTTACAAAATGAATCCGCAGCTGAGCATTGACGATGCGGTTGCCGTATTTGCCGATCTGATGAATAAGGCTGCAAAGGATCTGGGCTGCAAAGGAACCCATTTTGCCGTACCTGACGGATTCCATGATGACGACCACTATGTAACTGCCGGAGATATGCTGCGGATCGCCGCCTACGCCGTACAGACGCCTATTGTCATGAACGCCTGCGGCAAAACAGAGGCTACATGGAAAATTGCTGCTGTTCCCGAGGAATCTTCAGACAGAGAAGAGCTTGATCCGGTTGACACCAATGAGGATGAAGAAGTATCTGCCGACTATTACGAAACCGAAACAGAGGAATCATCTTATGCACCCCCTGACGGTTCACCGCCGCCGCCTGCCTACAGTGAACTTTACTGGCAGAATACCAACCAGCTGCTGGATAAGTACAGCTACCACTATTCCCAATATGCAACCGGTCTGAAAACAGGCTTTACTGATCAGGCACTGACCTGTGTGATTTCCTCTGCAACCATCAGCAACCATACCATGATCACCGTCGTCATGCACGCAACCAACGATGATATGAAATATGACGACACCAACCGGCTGTTCAAGCTCGGCTTCCAATTATTCAATCTGAAATACAAGTATGCCAACGAGCCTGATGTTGACGAATGGAACATTTCCTCCGATTCTGATCAATCTGATACAGCCTCCGCCTCCGATTCAGATTACGATTTTGGATGATACATAAAAAGACTGCCACCTCCACTGCGGGGTGACAGCCTTTTTTATTTATACAAAAACAGATTGCAGCAAGCGAATGAAGATATCACCGAACCCGATTTCTTTGACATCATCGGCTGCTTTTATGGGGTATCGTCCGGTTTCCTCCTTGCCAAAGCGGAATATCACATAGCCTACTGTATCTCCCTTTTTCACAGGTGCGGCAACACTTTCCGGCAGCTGGACAGTATAACTGACCTGTTGCTCTGCGCCCTTGCCAATCAGAAACATATCATTGATAAAGGCTGCCGTTCTGACATTTTTTGACATTCCGTTGGTAACCGGCAGATCGGTGACCGCCTCCTTCGGCGTCTTGGGCGTATACATTGTATAATTGGCAAAGCCATAATTCAGCAACGCAGCCGCATCTGTAAAACGTTCCTTACCGGAGCTGCTGCCCAGAACAACCGCAATCAGGCTCATCCCGTCACGTTCAGCCGTTGCCGTAATGCAGCTTCCCGCTTTGGATGTGGTTCCGGTTTTCAGTCCGGTAATACCGTCATACGTTTTCAGCAGCTTATTGGTATTGACAATCTGTGTTTTACCTCCCCGCAGCTCATCCATCCAGATACCGCTGTATTCAAAAATCTTTTTATGTCGAATCAGCTCTCTGGACATAACTGCCACATCATAGGCACTGGTAACATGACCATCCTCGTCCAGACCGTTACAGTTTTTGAATACAGTTTCCTTCATTCCCAGGCTGGCTGCTTTTTCATTCATCTTTTCTACAAAGGCATCCTCACTGCCGCATACCTGCTCTGCAAGAGCAACCGCCGCATCATTGGCACTTGCAACCACTGTTGCCTTTATCATATCATGTACGGACATCTGCTCCCCCGGCTCCAGCCATATGTCTGATCCGCCCATGGATGCAGCGTGTTCCGAGGCAGTTACCATATCTCCGAGCCGGATTTTTCCGCTGTCGAGCGCTTCCATCACTAACAACAATGTCATTACCTTCGTGATAGACGCACAGGGACGCACTTCATGCGGATTTTTACAGCACAATACCTTTCCGGATTGTGCATCCATCAGCACCGCCGATGGCGCAGTCATTTCCTTGACCGATGCGGCGTCTGCCCGGAACGTCATTGTTCCCGCTGTCATCATCACAGCAAGCACTATACAGAATGCCTTCTGGATTCTTTTCATCTGAAAGACCTCCCCCATCCCCTTACATTCTATTCCAAGAAAACAATCATCCTGTCATATCGTTTTCTCAGGAAACACTGATTAAATCCAGTGCCTGTATTGCGCTGTCAGATTTTTCGTCAGGTTGTACCAAATGAGTGCAGATAGCCTGACGGTTATCAAGCGAATTTGGTACAAGATGACGGGAAAGATGCAAGCAAGACAGGTGCTGAGCCGGCAGGCGTGATTTATTCAGTGGTTCCTTTACTTACATTCTATTTATAAGCGGGAGACTTTCATATTATGACACAAACACCACTGTCGGCCGGAACAATAAAAAAAGAACTGCCAACACACACGTGTTGACAGCCTCATGTTACATGGAAATATCTGCCTTGGATCAGTCAGCGGACGGAGCGCCAACAGGACAGACCTCAGCGCAGTTACCGCAGTCAATGCAGGTATCAGCGTTGATCTCATACTTGCCTTCACCTTCAGCAATAGCCTCTACAGGACAATCAGCTGCACAAGCACCACAGGAGATACATTCATCAGAAATTTTGTAAGCCATAGATAAGCCTCCTTTGCAATGATTTCTTTTATCCATTATAACACGTTTCGTGAAAAAATCAAGTATTATTCATATGGTATAATTACTAAAATTTTACAGTATTTTTCTGTGTGCTATGAATGGTTATGACGAACAGAACTATGTCAGAATATACAATCAATTCAATGTATCTAACCCTGTTTTTTGTCTGCCTTGTTCAATACAGAGAAAATATTTCCCCTACCGTCTGCTTAATCTCTTTACGAAAACAGTCAGATATGGTATAATTGTAATCGTTGAGATCGGATACCGGAGGGGTCAGGATGCTGCTGAAAAATGAAAAAATTGAGTCGCTTGGCGGAGGCATACAGATTATTGTTTCCGATGCACATAAATTCTGGACGGATACAGTCCTGCTGGCACATTTTGCCGCACCAAAACAGAATGAAAAAGCCTGTGATCTTGGCAGCGGCTGCGGTCCTATTCCGCTGATCTGGCTCAGAGAAGGCGTTCCGGCTTCTGTTACGGCAGTAGAGATTCAGGAAAATGCCTGTTCTATGTTTGAAAGAAGCCTTGCCTTGAACGGGATAAAAAATAAGGTGGAGATCCTTTGCTCCGACCTGCGTCAGCTGAAAGGAAAGGTGGAGTTTTCCGCCTATGATCTGGTTGTATGTAATCCGCCTTATAAAGCTGACGGAGCCGGAATTCCCAGTTCACTGCCATCCCACCGCATTGCACGGCACGAAGGCAGCTGTACCCTTCAGGACATTGCCGCCTGCGCACGAAGTCTTCTGCGATTTTCAGGACGGTTCTGTATGTGCCAGCGGCCCGAGCGGCTGTGCGATGTGATAGAAGCCATGCGTTCCAATGATATCGAACCCAAACGGCTTCGCTTTGTGCAGCAAAGAAAAGCAAAAGCACCCAAACTCTTTCTGATAGAAGGCAAACGGGGCGGCAAACGGGGCGGCATGATTGTCGAACCGGTTCTGTTTATCGAAAATGACAGCGGTGATTTTTCAGAAGAAATGATGGCTTTTTATGGCCAGTATAAGGAGGCTTACTTATGAGCGGACGTCTGTATGTAGTAGGAACACCCATCGGCAATCTGTCTGATCTTTCGCCCAGAGCAATCGAAACACTGAAAGCAGTCGATGTGATTGCTGCCGAGGATACCAGGGTCACGGTGAAGCTGCTCAACCGGTTTGAGATTCATACACCTATGGTCAGCTATCATAAATACAATGCCATAGAGCGTGGGCAAGAGCTTTGTGAACGGCTGCTTGCCGGAGAAAATGCGGCGATTGTAACGGATGCCGGTATGCCCTGCATTTCCGACCCGGGGGAAGCCCTTGTCAGAAGCTGCGGAGAGCTTGGTATAGAGGTCTGTGCGGTTCCGGGACCGACAGCTGCCATGAGTGCGCTTGCCATTTCCGGTCTGCCCACAGGAAGGTTCACCTTTGAAGGCTTTCTGAGCGTCAACAAGCTCAGCCGCAGAGAACATCTGAATTCCCTGTATAAAGAAACCAGAACCATGATCTTCTATGAAGCACCTCATAAGCTGCCGAATACGCTGAAAGACCTGTATACAGCCTTTGGTGACCGGAAGCTGTCGATAGTCAGAGAGCTGACAAAAATTCATGAACAAGTCATACATACCACCCTGCGTGAAGCTGCACAACGGTATGCCGACGGTTCTATCAAAGGCGAAATTGTACTGATCATAGAAGGCGCATCTGAGCAGACAGAACGCCCTGAAACGCTGGAAGAAGCCGTTTCACTGGCTCGCAGCAGAGTAGAAAGCGGCGTATCCGCATCGGCGGCTGCCAAAGAAGCAGCAGAGCTGACAGGATTTAAAAAAGGTGAAATATATAAGGCGCTCATCCGCAACGCCGAAACAGAAAGGAATGTATAAAGCATGGATGTTATTCTCGCGTCTGCCTCCCCCAGAAGGAAGCAGCTATTATCAATGATTTACAGTGATTTCAAAGTCATGCCCGCCGATATCCGGGAGCTTGTGCCCAGAGATCTGGATGTAGAAAAATGCCCCGAATACCTTGCCAATGAAAAAGCCTCCCTGATTTCTCAGGGAAGGGAAAAATGCCTTGTCATCGGCTGTGACACCGCCGTGATCTGCGAGGGTAAAATGCTGAATAAACCCCGTGATACAAACGACGCCCGCATTATGATGAATATGCTTTCCGGCGCCGTTCATAAAGTTATCACCGGCTGTGCCGTTTATTATATGGGCAAGAGCTTTACCTTTTCTGTTTCTACGGATGTGGAATTCTTTGAACTGTCTGAAAAAGAAATTGAAGACTATATCAATACTGCCGAGCCCTATGATAAATCCGGCGGTTACGGCATCCAGGCGCGGGGCGGTCTGTTTGTAAAGGGAATTCATGGAGATTACAACAATGTAGTGGGTATGCCTGTTTCCCGTCTGAAACGGGCTATTGATGAATTCCTTGAAAGCGATGAAATCAAAGAAGCATCCAAGGGCAGATAATTACACGGGTAAGCAGCCGGTAAAACTATGTTAATCAGAAATATGCTCACGGTTCATACTGCACATGAGCCGTGGGCATATTGTTTGCTTATCACTGGTTTATAAAATACTTCACCTCTGGCAGGACTATTCACCAAGGTCTTTGCGTATTCGCAGCATAGCAGTCTTCTCTAACCTGGAAACCTGCGCCTGACTGATGCCTATTTCCTCAGCAACCTCTGTCTGTGTCTTACCCCTGAGATACCGCATCGCCAGAATGTTTTTTTCCCGCGGCGATAACTTCTCTACCGCATCCCGCAGTGCAATATTCTGAAGCCATCTCCGGTCATCCGTTTTGTCACCTAACGTGTCCATTACATATACCGTGTCAGAACCGTCAGAATAAACCGGCTCGTATATCGAAACAGGGTCTACAATCGCCTCCAGTGCAATCACCACCTGCTCCGGCTCTGCTTCTATAGCAGCCGCAATTTCCTTCACTGTAGGCTCCCTGCCGCTTTCTGCTGTAATCCGCTCCTTTGCCTGCATTGCTTTGTATGCTGTATCCTTGATCGAACGACTGATTCTCACCGGACTGTAATCCCGTAAATGCCGCCGTACCTCACCGATAATCATCGGTACACCATATGTCGAAAACCGTACATCCAATTCGGGATTGAAATTATCAATCGCCTTCATTAATCCGATGCACCCTACCTGAAATAAATCATCCGGATTCTCTCCTCTGCCGGCAAATTTGCGTATAACACTCAGAACCAGCTTCAGATTGCCGCTGATCATTTCCTCTCTTGCTCTTTCGCTTTCCTCCGGCGTTCCGTTGTGAATCAGACAGATCAGTTCTTTCTTGCGCTCCTCGGACAATACCTTCAGTCCTGCTGTATTTACGCCGCAGATTTCTACCTTATTGAATGTCACAGCCATTACCTCCGTTTTCCTGGTAACTACAGTATTGACCGTGATTTTACCTTCTATTCACCTGTTCCGACATACATTCCAAAAAAAGCAGCCGGACTGCTGATTCTCACGAACCAGCACACCCGGCTGCATTTTATTTATCTTTCGGACAAATCAATCATTGTGATTGTTTCTTCTGCCGCCTCTGAATCCGTTTCTGGGACCTGATGGTCTGCGGGGCGGAAGATCATTTTCGGGAGTCAGTCCCTCTACCTCGATCAGCGCTTCTCTTCTGGACAGATTCAGTCTGCCCTTGTCGTCAATATCCAGTACCTTGACAATAATCACATCGTCCACATTGACGACATCCGTTACCTTCTCGGTACGCTTGACATCCAGCTGTGAAATATGACAAAGTCCTTCTTTACCAGGAGCAATCTCGACAAATGCGCCAAAATCCATCAGTCTGGTAACTCTACCCTTGAAAATAGTACCCGGCTCGGGATCTCTGACAATCGTATCGACAATCGTCATAGCTCTGTTACAATTGTCCAGGTCAATGCCGCTGACAAATACCTTGCCGTCTTCCTCAATATCAATCTTGACATCGCATTCTGCACAGATCTTCTGGATAACCTTTCCGCCTGAACCGATTACCTCACGAATCTTATCAATCGGAATAATGGTGGACAGCATCTTGGGTGCATACTTGGACAGTTCCTTTCTCGGCTCCGGAATTGCCTTGAGCATAACCTCGTCAAGAATATAATCTCTTGCCTTATGTGTCTTATACAGAGCTTCCTTTACCATATCAGGTGTAAGACCACTTATCTTAAGATCCATCTGGATAGCTGTAATACCCTCATGTGTACCTGCTACCTTAAAGTCCATATCTCCGAAGAAGTCCTCAAGTCCCTGAATATCGACCATTGTCATCCAACGGTCGCCCTCGGTAATAAGTCCACAGCTGATACCTGCAACAGGAGCCTTGATCGGAACACCTGCATCCATAAGTGAAAGAGT
>CACZSU010000067.1 GCA_902783855.1 uncultured Ruminococcus sp. | reverse complement strand
CTTCTGTCCGTTTATATCAGCCTCATAAAGCTTTGCACCGCTTGCACCGTATATTCCCTGTACAATATATTCGATTTCATTGCTTACACTTAGCTTATCGAAGGAATCACGTACTTTTCTTAACTCTTCACGCAGCTCTTCCAATTCGTTATCGCTAAGACAGTATCTGCGTACAAGACGAATATTTCTTGTTCTAAGGATAGATACAGCATTAGTATCAAGATACTCGTCATAATCCATAAAGCGATTATCAGCGGTCATTTTGCTTTTATCAATGGAATATTTGCGGTAGATACGGCTGAAAAGCTTTTTGCCGCTGTTATTTGCCGCTTTTAGCCAGATAATGATCGGCATTTCACTATCAGGATCCGGCTCGACCTCCGAAATAAACGGAGTATATCCCTCCGGCAGCCATCCGTTACACACAGGAAAGTTTTTACTGTCGCTGAATACAGTATTTGGCTGCATTTTTTGTTCGCCTATCATAGTATCACTCCTTCCACTGTTTCATCATTTCTTCTGTTATTCTGTAATAATGACAGGAATCAACAAAGGCATTTCCGTAATCATACCATATAGAATATAGATCACCACCTTAGACGAGATACATTTCTTTTATAATATCAAGGCTGTAGGCAGGCTCAGCCGGTATGCCAGACGATGTAGGGGTATTTTTGTCCATTTTCTACTATATCCTCCCTGTTGAGCCACACCTTATTGTCGGTAACCTGTTCACCGTCATGATAATATCCGTAAGCGTTAATATCGTAAAGCTCCTCCATATCGAGCATTTCCAGAAACTCACTGATGGTGAATACATCGCAGGTCAGTTTCTCCGCCATTATTTCATCTATCGTTTTCATGCTGTTCTCCTGATGCAAGAGTGTTACTGACCGTCCGATACTATGTCATAAAATGAATTGTAGCCATTTGTTGTATATGCAGTCTTTTCAGATACATAATTCCCATGTTCAAACACCGTCTTGTATTCTTTGCCGTTTTCAAAAGAAAATATCAGCACTTCTGTATCATCCGAATACCTTGTGTCAGTTTTATCTGCCACTGTAATAGTTTTGAGTGCGGAAATGCACTGATCAATAACATCTTTGTCTGTAACTTCATAAACAGACTGTGTTTCACCATTCATAATGTATGTAAGTTTATCAGCAGTGTCCGGCAGTGAACTGTCCCAAATCACGATACTGTTCTCAGAAGACTGTATATCGGCTTTTGATACACCTGTGTCTGCGGCTGATAATTCAACCGCAGATTTTTCATCTGCCTGAGAACAGGCAGCAAGTGTAAAAAGTGCAAGTACCAAACTCAAAATAACCAATTTTTTCATTTTATTTATTCCATACTGATATAACCGCTGTAACCTTCGGTGTACATATCATCCGTTGCTGCGGCATAGCGCTGACCGTCATTCAGATCATATTGTTCCATAAAGCCGGAGTCTGCACGATATATATCACCTGTCTGGGTGTCATATACACGTTCATAGCCCAGTGTTACATCCTGCTGTTTCTGATTCATAATATCTTCGGATTTGTTTCTTGCATTCCAGGAACTCATCATATCATCACCGGCATTATATCCTGAAAGACCTGATGTACCCGATGTGCTTCCACCGGTCGATGAACCTCCCGATGTTTTATAACGAGCATAATAAGTGTCGGTATATTTTACGCTGCTCTGTATCTTAGCGAAAATGCTTGCCCAGTTTTCATATTCGCCTCTCGCACAATATGCTGTATTGACAAGTACCGCAGTATAATATGCTGTCTGAGATCCTTGACTCAGAAATGCACTGTACATACCTTCACCCGAAAAACCGCTTTGTGTAAACTCAATTCTCAGTACTTTCGCATCAAGAATAGGCTGAGGGCTTTGATCGGACATTTTTTTCTGTTCATCAGTTGTTTCTGAGCTTACAACATTCCATTCGGTAATTGTTGAGCTATTGTACAAATAATCCTTAAATAATGATTCAACTGTTTTTTCTTTCAGTCTGTAAGTCTCACAATTAACAAAATCAAGAACTGTGGCTCCGATCATATTATTATCGGGGTTAGTTACACCTACCATAAGACCTGATGGATTTCCCGATTTAGAAAGATCATTGGTTTGGACTTTCCATCCCTTTGGTTTTTCCAGAGTGAAGTAACCGCTCGGGTCTGTATATGTCTCCCATTCAATATTTTCCCAGTCGACCTTTTTGACAGTAACTTTATCGTCTGCGTCAGTATTGGATGCTTGTGGTGTGCTTGATTCTGTGGGAGCGGTGCTTGTTTCGACAGGTTTTGAGCTTTCTTCCGTTGGTTTGCTGTCTGTTGCAGGAGTGACAGTTCCTTCGCCACGTTTGAATACCATAGTGGTTGCACCGTTTACAACCGTCAGAACATCACCTAAAAGAGAGTATGTTGATTTACTTCCGGCAAGTGTTATGTTTTCGCCCTCGACAGTAACATCAGACTTTATGCCGAAAAGGTCAAACTCACCTGTCCCGTCCTCTTTGATATTGATGGTTGAAAAAACACCCTTTGCATTATTGTCTGAAAGGTCAACAGGCTCACCGTCCTTTATGTAGCTTGTCATTGTGTATTTTCCAGCAAGACCGTCAGCCATATCAACAGATGATGTTGTTGTGACGGATGATGCAGGATCATTCTTTTTCTCGGTTTTTCCGTCATCACCTGAGCAGGCAGCCATTGACGCAGCTATAAGTGCAGCTGCAAGGACTGCCGATAATATCTTCGATGTTTTCATTGATATATACCTCCAAATCAAAAAATATTCAAGTTTATTTTACCAAAAAGCAATAATATTTTCATATAGTTTCATAATTTGTCAATGTAAAATTCTGAAATTATTGTATTTCGGCTTATATTGTTATATAATTTTTATGGTGATGATTATGAATCTGAGCGAACAGCTGAACTATTATTCAAAAACAATAGGCTTTTCCTTCAAGGAGCTTTCGGAAGCTTCGGGTATCAGCACAGGTACGATCAGCAATTATCGTGCGGGAAAACAGATTCCGAAAATGAATAACCCCAAGCTATCCATGCTCGCAAAAGCAATAGTTGAGCTTGGCAGAAGGAATGGATTGACATTTGATTATGACAGCGTATTGCTTGAGCTGCAGAAAAGCGTCAGCGGAAATATCGAGGTATCCTTTGATATTTATATTTCAAACCTGAACAAGCTGCTCAAAACATTGAATATCAGCAATATCGAGCTTGCACGAAGGCTGAATTATGACCCCTCGCAGATATCAAGATTTCTTTCCGGCGAAAGACTTCCTTCCGATATAGGGAAATTCAGCTCTCAGATAGCCTCATTTATTGCAAATAATTATTCCGACAACTGTTACTGCTCACTATTACAGGAGCTGTTTGACTGCGGCGAGGAAGAAACAGACTCCCCGACTAAAATACATGAAAAAATAATCGAATGGCTCGGCTCAAATACCGACACAACAGAGAAGAATCCTATCAACAGCTTTCTTGATAATCTGGATAAATTTGATCTTAATGATTTTATCGGAGCTATTATTTTTAATAATATACCCTCCGTTCCCTTTGAGATCCCCACAACAAATTATTATCACGGTCTGGAGGAATTCAAGCAGGCGGAATTCGATTTTATGAAGGCTGCCGCCCTGTCAAGATCAAAGGCAGACATAATAATGTACTCGGATATGCCTATCGCAGAAATGGCAAAGGATGAGGAATTTGCTAAAAAGTATATGTACGGGATGGCGATACTGCTGAAAAAGAATCTGCATATCAGTTTTATCCACGATGTCCACAGATCATTTGAGGAAATGCTGCTGGGGCTGGAGGGAAATATTCCCATGTATATGACAGGGCAGATCTCGCCGTATTATTTTCCCGAACCACAAAGCAGAGTATTTTCACATTTGCTTAAAGTATCGGGAACTGCTGCTATGTGCGGCTTTGCTGTTACGGGTGACCATAAGGACGGCTTGTATCTTGTTACCAAGAATAAAACAGAGGTACAGAAATATCGGACTGCAGCCGAAATGATGCTTAAAAGTGCAAGACCGCTTATGGATATTTACAGAGGAGACCGTAAAGCAATATTTGCAGATCATCTTCACAGCCTGTGGAAGGCGGGCAGCCGTCGGATGATATTTTCAAGCCTGCCGATCTTCACTATATCCGAGGAGCTGCTGCTGAAAATACTTCACCGCGCAAATATCAGCGATGAAGGCATAAATGAAATTCTCTCATTCAGAGCAGATTACCGCACCGCTATGACCGAGCTTTTGAAAAAGTACAGTATATCCGTTGAGATCAGCAGTCTTTCGAAGGAAAAATTCGATAATAGCAAGGTTTCGTTAGAGCTTTCGCAGCTTTTTTACGATAACAGCATAGCTTACAATTACGAGGAATACACCGAACATTTGCAGCAGACCTTTGATTTCGCAGAAAGCTTTGATAATTGCACAGTAAAAGTAGAGAACGAACCGATCTTTAAAAATATCAGTTTCTCGATCATTGAGAATAAATGCGTTATTGTTTCCAAAGCCAATGATCCTGCAATACATTTTGTGATACATCATCCTAAAATGGTCAGAGCGTTTGAGAACTTTGTGCCTCCGATAAAAAGGTGATATCGGTACCGAAGAACTTGTACCAGTAAGATATCTATAAACCGTTTGCATTGGATTCAGCACCCGATGCAGGCGGTTTTTTTGCTGAATCATTACTTCTTCACTTCCACAATCATTGCATCCTTATACCCGGCTGACCGGAGCTTTTTGAGCTGTGCGTCAGCGTTTTCCTTTTTAGAAAATGCGCCGACCTGAACGCGGTAAATGGTTCCGGAT
>CACZSU010000066.1 GCA_902783855.1 uncultured Ruminococcus sp. | reverse complement strand
GCTGTTTCCTCGCCTTCCCCGCTTGCGGGGGTGCGGGTCTCCAGTGGAGACCTCGCAGCCATCGGCTGCGAAGCACCGACCGAGCCGGCAGGCGAGAAGGGGGGTAACCCTTTGTTTCCAAACAAAGGGTTATCCCCAGGGGAGTGCTGGCAAAAATTGATTTCCCTGCGCCGCTCGGAGGAAGGGTTGACAAGTATGAGATAATCTGATATAGTAGAGAGGAAATAAAATAAAATTGCAGCGGTGCGAAAGGGAAATCCGAGTAGGTAATAGGGAAGCGGGTGAGAATCCCGCACAACTGTCATTACTGTGTTTGGTGAAGCCATCAGTCAGAATACCCCCGTTGCAGTGGAGTGCAGGCTTGGACAATGAAGCTGTGCAGCCGATCGGAACAGCCATGGTGTTTTTTGCAGAAAGCATCAGGGTTGCTTTTGTGTGTTTCCGGATCAGTTGCGCTTTCTTTGTTTATCCAAAGAGAGCTTTTCTTTTTTCAGGGAGATGAAATAATGGATGAAAAGGCACAAGCATCTGTCAGAATGCTTCAGGAATGTTACAAAAGACTGGGACGGCTTCCGGTAAAAAGTGATTTTACTGCTGCGGAGGTGTGCCTGATCAAACAAAAACTCGGACCATGGCATCGGGCGCTGGAAGCGGCGGGGTTAAAGACGCCGCCTGCTGTCAGCGCGAAGGAAAAAAACCGTCTGAAACGGCAAAGAAGCCAGCAGCGAAGAAAAATCAATCATCGTGCCGAAAGAAAAGCTGCACTATCAGATAAGGAGGAAAACAACAATGAACATGAAAACTAAGGTTATGGCAGGGATAGTATCTGTTGCTGTAGTTGGTTCCGTACTGCCCTTGGGCGTATCTGCGCAGAGCGGTCACCCAATGGTAAGAATAGTAGTGGAAAATAATACCATGACAGATAATGCACCATGGACAGGTACCCTGCTGGATGAATGGGTAGAATACCAGTCGGATGACACAGCCGTCAGCTTGTTCAGTGACCTGATGGCAGAAAAGGGCTATACTCAGACAGGTGCAGATGTGGGTTATGTTACCGAGATCGGCGGATTAAAGGCAGAAGGCATGGGCGGATGGATGTTTGGCTATGATGACTGGTACGGCAACAGCGGTATTACTGCATTCCGTGTTTCAGACGGTACGCTGGAAGACGGAGATGAACTGGTCTTTTCGTATTCTATGAACTGGGGCGCTGATATCGGAGCGGATTTTAACAGTACAAGTACAAAGCTGTCCTCCCTTGTTTGTGATTGTGCCCAGCCGGAAAAACAGGATGAAACGACCTTTTCGCTGACATTGCCGGAGGGAACGGAGCACATTCGTCTGACTCCTACAGCAGAAAATAAGAATTATCGCTTTAAAATATATCAGAATGAATACACACCTGAGCAGGATAATGACTGCAAGCCGTCACGTGAAATAGCTGTCACAGATGGTGATAAGATTTTTATTGGTGTCGGACATGATACCTGGCACAGCTGGATGCCGGAGGGTGTTCAGGAAACAGTTTATACAGTGAATATACAGATTCCTGCGGCAGAGAATGAATCATCCGCAGAACCTGTACCGCCTGTATCATCCACAGAGCCGTCACAGACATCTGACGTACAAAGCAGTACAGAAGAAAGCAGCCATACAGATACTGCACTGTCAGTGGAGTCAATTCTGAAAGAGGTTACAGAGCGTGTAAAGCAGTCTGATTTCAGCAGCTTCGGGCATGAATGGGAGGTACTGACCCTTGCCAGACTGGGGCAGCTGAATGAAACAGAAAAAGCTGCCTATCTTGATAGCCTGAAAACAGCGCTCAAGGAGAATCCACCGGCTTCCGCAACAGATCATGCAAAGTATGTTCTTGTGCTGACATCACTTGGCATCAGTGCAGAAAGCTATAACGGGATTGATTTCATGGGGGCATTGAACGATCGGGAGCTTTCGACTGTACAGGGAATAAATGGAGTAGTTTATACGCTTCTGGCAGCAGATGCAAAGCCGTATGACAAAGCAGAAAACAGAGATTGGCTGATAGAACAGATTTTAGCAGCACAGCTGAATGACGGTGGATGGACATTCTACGGAGATGTGTATGACCCGGATATGACAGCAATGGCATTACAGGCATTGGCACCCTATTATGCCGGAAATGAAAAGGTAAAGGAAGCGGCAGATCGTGCAGTAGCCTTGCTGTCATCCGTACAGTGTGACAACGGTGCTTATTCTTCCTATGGCAGCGTCAATTGCGAAAGTACTGCACAGGTCGTTACGGCGCTTTCTGCACTTGGCATAGATGCGGATCATGATAAACGGTTTGAGAAAAACGGCAGAAGCGTACTGGATGCCCTGAAGGGCTTCTACCGCAGCGGTGAGGGAATGTTTGCCCATACCGAGGGGGATGACGCCAATGTTTATGCAACCTGGCAGGCGTATTATACATTGTGTGCTTATCAGCGATATGCATCCGGTCAGACAAGACTGTTTGATATGTCAGATGCCTTTAAGAGCCAAACGGATTCTTCAAAGGGTGAATCCTCTGTAGCCTCGGGCAAAAATGAAAGCAGTACCAGGTCATCCTCTCCTGCAGCCCCGGCAGCTGGCACACAGGCAGCAGCTGCTGCTGTAACAGATACCGGAGCTGTACAGACCTCAGATGCCGGCAGTGCAGCTGCATCACTGACTGTTTTGTTGGTATTATCGGCAGGACTGCTGTTTGCGCTGATCAGAAAACAGAATACCTGATACAGATGATATAACTGCATTCCATCAGGCTGTCCTTTCCGGGACAGCCTTTTGGCAATTATCAGAAAAGAATGGATGAATGATTATGAAACCAATTCAAAGTAAAACAGGTCTGTTAGCGGCAGGTATAGTGATCATTGCTGCTCTGACGTTGGCATATGTGTCGGGTGGAAACAGTACGCCGGTGCCGATGTCTGTCAGTGAATCTGCACGGACAGCCGTTTCGGAACAATATGTTATGGAATTTTCCATAGAGCCGTCAGATAATGCGCCAGAAAAAGCGGCATCTTCTGTGTCATCACAAAATTCAGTGCTCCGAAGCCAAACTGAAAGCAGCAGTCAACAGACATCCCCGGTTGTATCAGCGGTTACCTCCCGTGGTGAAAGCGCAGTATCCTCATCTGTATTGGTATCTGCTGCATCTTCCGCTGTGCCGGCAGTGGTGTCTGCCAGGTCAACGGAGCCGACAGTTATCTGGACAGAGACATCAGAATTGCCGCAGACAACAGCAGAGTCGTCTGCACTGACAGAAAACAGCGTTGAAGAAAGCAGTGAACCGGCAAGTACTGTGCAGCCGCAGACAGAGGAAAA
The DNA here is from genome assembly GCA_902783855.1 of uncultured Ruminococcus sp. Classification (GTDB taxonomy): domain Bacteria; phylum Bacillota; class Clostridia; order Oscillospirales; family Acutalibacteraceae; genus UBA1213. Next base: position 3,888 of record CACZSU010000066.1, on the reverse strand, counting down.
CAATATTTGCCATGCCACATTGTGGATTACCTGCTCGACTGCGCTGCAAAATGAAAAACTGAGCAAAAGCAAGAAAGAAATACTGCCTGCGGACGGGAATGTGTTTGCCAGTACGACAGTAGAATTTACGGAAGGAACATCGGTATTTGACCTGCTGAAACGGATTTGTGCGCAGCAGCGGATTCATATGGATTTTCAGACGATTCCTGTAACAGGCGGCGCATATATCAAAGGAATCTGCAATTTGTATGAATATGACTGCGGTCCGGTTTCAGGATGGATGTATCGGGTCAATGGAGAGTTTCCGAATGTAGGCTGTTCGGATTATAAGCTCAGTGACGGTGATGAGGTTGCATTTTTATATAGCTGCGATCTGGGAGCCGATATAGGCAATGTGTACACAGGCGGGTGATATAATATGAAAACAGGATTTGCTACACTGCATCCGATGGTACAGGCGGTTTTCTTTCTATCCTGCCTTTCGGTAACAACATGGATCATGCATCCTGTTATATTGGTGATTTCCTTTGCAGCCGGGTTAGTATGTATTGCTGAAACAGAGGGAAAAAGCGGATTATGGTCATCTGTACGGACAGGAGCCGGATTAAGCTGCTTTGCAGCGATACTGAATCCCTTGTTCAGTCACGGAGGTGTGACGGTGTGGGGGTATCTGCCCGATGGCAATCCGCTGACAATGGAATCTCTGATTTTCGGAGCAGCAGCCGGACTGCTTTTATTTGCAACGCTGAACTGGTTCCGGCTGCTCAGTAAAATCATGACATCCGATAAAATGATCTATCTGTTTGGCAGACTGTTTCCACGGTTTGCATTGCTGCTTTCCATGGTATTCAGCTTTTTCGGAAAAATCAGACAGCATTATCAGGAAGTCAGAGCGGCCCGACAATCATTGTTGCCGGGAATGCGTCCGCTGTCGTGGATTGTCCGAATACGTTTTTCAGCAGGAATGCTGTCATCACTGATACAATGGTCGCTGGAAAATGCACTGGATACGGCTGATTCTATGAACAGCCGTGGCTATGGCAGCGGAAAAAGAACATTTTTCCATTTATATCATCTGCATACAGAAGATATAGTCTGGATGCTTATCCTGATTGCCGGAAACGGATGGATCTGGTATGCTTTTTGCAATGAACAGATTGCATACAGCTATTATCCTGCCGTCAGCATGGAACCGGCGAGTGTACAGGCATTGTCAGTATTTGTCTTGTTTGGTGTATTGTGTCTGCTGCCTGTGGTAGCGGATGGAAAGGAGTATTGGAAATGGCGCTGCTTACGGTCGAAAATCTGAATTTTACATACGAAGGGGCAGACAGCCCGACCCTGCGGGATATATCTGTTGATGTGGAAGCAGGAGAATTCATTACATTATGCGGTCTGTCGGGTTGTGGAAAAAGTACGTTTCTTCGCCAAATGAAAACTGCTCTGGCACCGCATGGCATACGGTGCGGAACCATCTGCTATAACGGTCAGCCGCTGTCAGAATGGACGCAGGCGCAGCAGGCAGCAGAAATTGGCTTTGTACTGCAGTCGCCTGATTACCAGACAGTGACCGATAAGGTATGGCATGAGCTGGCATTTGGCCCCGAAAGCCTTGGATACAGCCGTGAGGAAATCAGACGGCGCAGCGCAGAAATTGCAGCTTTTTTCGGAATTGAGGATTGGTATCACAAAGAGATTGCCGCATTGTCCGGTGGTCAGAGGCAGATTCTGAACTTAGCATCTGTAATGATGACATCTCCCAAACTATTGATACTGGACGAACCGGTTGCCCAGCTGGATCCGATTGCTGCAGAAGAACTGATGCAGCTGCTTTGCAGAATCAACCGGGAGCTTGGAACAGCGATTATAATGAGCGCCCACGATTTGCAGATGCCGTTTACGTGCAGCGACAGAATCTGGCTGATGTCAGAAGGAACAATTGTTTCTGCAAAACCGCCGGCTGAAACAGCGGAATATATATGGGAAACAGATTCACTGCTTCGGTGTGCGCTGCCTGTCGGTACAAGACTTCATGCTATACTGAAGCAAGGGGAAAAGCCGGTTCCGATTACTGTATCACAAATCCGGCGGTTTTTAGCGGATTATCTGAAAGATGCATCTGTGCAGGATGAATCCTTGCAGTCGGTCGGGAAGATAACGAGGCATGACAAACCGCTTCTGGAAATAAAGGATATCCGTTTCCGGTATGAACGCAGTGGAAGGGATATCCTGCGTGCTGCATCCCTGCAGGTCAGAAAAGGAGAGATTGTTTGCGTGACCGGAGGTAATGGCAGCGGTAAAACAACGCTTCTGAAAGCAGCAGCAGGTCTGCTTCGCCCATACGGAGGACAGATTCTGTATAACGGGGGAAAAATAGAAAAAAGTGAAGTTCGCTGTGTATATCTTCCGCAGAATCCACAAGCCTTGTTTGCCTGTGAAAGCGTATATGAAGAATTATACGAAGTGGCAGAAAAAGAAGGATTGGATACAAAGGAACAGGATGAACTGATTGCGGTTGTTTCAGATTTTTGCGGATTGAGCGGATTATGGCAGCGGCATCCATATGATCTGTCCGGCGGAGAACAGCAGCGCACAGCATTGGCAAAGGCATTGCTGACACGTCCCGGATTATTGCTGCTGGACGAGCCGGTCAAGGGCACGGATATCGGGTTCCGGCAGCGGACAGGGGAGCTGCTTCGTCAGTTGTCCCGTGCAGGTGTGGGCATTCTGATGGTCAGTCATGATATGGATTTTTGTGCCTGTTATGCAGACCGTTGTACCATGCTGTTTGACGGACAGACCTTTGATGCAGAGGATCCGCACGATTTCTTCTGCGGCAATCATTTTTATACCACACAAGCAAGACGTATCAGCGAGGGGCTTCTTCCGCATTGTGTGACGGAGCAGGATATTCTGAATGCATTGGGAAAAACAAAGCCGTCAACTCCCCCTGAACAGCCGCCGGAAAGGCTGACAGCACTGCTGACACAACAGAAGGAACCGGTTGCAGCCAGCCGAAAACACCGCAGCAAAATCAAAAGAAAAATGCACCAGCAGGTTGTCATTACTCCCTGTCAGCGCTGTACCCGTGTAACGGCTGTAACGCTGTCGGTTGTGTTTGCTGCTGTTCCGCTCACTATATTGTTGGGAATTACATGGTTGAATGACACAAAATATCTGTTTATTTCTCTGCTGATTTTGCTGGAGTGTATGATCCCGTTTATGGTAATGTTTGAAAAGCGGCGGATTCGTACCAGAGAATTGGTGATGATTGCCGGAATTTGTGCTTTGTGTGTCGCTGCAAGGACAGTTTTTTATATGCTGCCGGAATTCAAGCCGCTGACCGCTATGGTTATCATGGCGGGGGCTGCGCTTGGGGCGGAATCGGGATTTCTGATCGGTGCCTGTTCTATGCTCTGTTCTAACATCCTGTTTGGTCAGGGACCCTGGACTCCGTGGCAGATGTTTGCGATGGGATTGATCGGACTGTTGGCAGGTCTTTTTTTTAACAGGGAACATTCTCCGAAGCATAAAACCTGGTTGGCATTGTTTGGTTTTTTTGCAGCATTGGTGATTTATGGCGGTATCATGGATCCTGCCGCTGCGATAATGTCCCATGTTGACCTGACACCCCAGACGGTTGCAGCTTATTATCTGGCAGGGCTGCCGCTGGATTGTATTCATGCTGTATCAACTGCCTTGTTTTTAATGGTCGGTGCAGTTCCTGTTATGCGAAAACTGGATCGCATCAAGAAAAAATATGGACTGATTGATGTAAAATGAAACAATACTGTCCGTAGTCACGGAAATCAATTTTTAAAAATATTTATTCTGAACAAGGCAGATTGTACAAGTAAGATAGACCTCTTTTTAAAATATATATCGTTT
>CACZSU010000065.1 GCA_902783855.1 uncultured Ruminococcus sp. | reverse complement strand
AGATAACCTGACGGTTATCAAGCGAATTTGGTGCAAGATGACGGGAAAGATGCAAGCAAGACAGGTGCTGAGCCGTCAGGCGTGATTTATTCAGTGGTTCCTTAATATTATTTTTTCAATAGTTGACTATTATTACTCTGATTTTTGCTCGATAAAAGGGACTATTGAAGGCATCTGCTGATTTAGTGTGTCAGATGCATTCTATTACAATTAAGGAGTCTGATACAAATGCAAAAAATTATTCGGTTGGGGATGCTTTTCCCCGCAGACAATGCACCGGATTTCGGCAGCATTGAAGAAAATCCTCTATACCCCGGCGAGTATACACTGCTGGCTGACGACATTGACAAGCTCAATAATGCACTTACCCGAGCAGCCTGTACACCTTATCTTGACAACGCATCTGATTTTACCATTACATCGGGTGCCAATGCGGTTGTAGCAGATGAACCTGCCGTATGGCGTTACCATGCCGGCAGTGACCAGTGGTACGAGGTGATACAGAGTGATTAACTGGAATCTTGTCCATTCTTTTCCACGATGCTGCGGAGAAATCTCACACCCTGCGCTCATCAGCGGGACTGCCCCACTGACCTTTTCCAGCACAGGCGGTGTATTGAAAAACTACCGCATTTACGGCAATACGGATGTGGTAAATGGCGGGCTGTACGGCGTAGGAGATCTCATAACAGATGTCAACGACCCGCATAACAGCTCTTACCGGATTCCTGTTTCTGTCAACGGCTCGGACACAGAATTATTTTTGTCCGAACCACTGCACCGGACGGAAACCAACCAAGATTATGTTGACTATCGTACACAGTCTGTCGTGCACAACACTGCAAGTATCCATTTGTCAACAGAATGGGACTGGAAATTGCAGACTGTCAATAACTACAACATTGCCAATTTCCGCGTCAAAAACATTTTCACTGCCTTTCCATCCACATCCAGAATGGAAGCCGTTTCCAATACTCTGCTGCTGAAACGGGCAGGCATTGCCAGCACGAAATCTGAAGGCTTTCTGATCAGCGGTGACGGTTCTCTTAATATACGTCTGCTCACTTCTACTGCTTCTACTGTTGACGAATTTCTCGCATGGCTGTCACAGCATCCGACTGAGATTGTGTATTATATTGAGAACGTTACAACCAGAGTTACTTCTCCGATGGTACTGCCCCCGCTGACAGCAGCTAACGGCAGCACAATCATCCGTATCAACACACAGATTACCCCCGAAATATCTGTACAGCTTCCCTGATAAACAGCTTTGCCGCACTATGCTTTTCATTGGCTTAGTGCGGCAATCGTTTTATTGAGTACATATACATTTACATATACATATTTTAATTCCAAAAAATAATTTTCTGTGCATAGTTTTATTTTCCTCTGTTAACAATAATAGCGGAGGTGCCAATTATGTTTAGTATGAAAAAAGAAAAATATTTCCGAAGATCCCCTGGGAAAAACATTGCTTTCTACATTTCCCTTGCACTGTGTATTTCTGCCGTTGCCGGCGCAGCATGGACAACCTATGGCAGCGTCAATGAATATGACGATCCTGCGCCCATTGTTGAAAAGCAGGAGAAATCTGCTTTGGATGCGGCCAATGAAATGAGCGGTCAGAAATATGAAAGCTCTGTACAAGACGAGAGCAAGTCAGATGCACAGTCATCTGTACCTGCACAGACTGCTTCCAAAGCCGAAGAAAGCAATGCAGGAAATTCTAAAATCAGCAAACCCATCGCCAAAGGCGAAATTCTGAAGCCTTACAGTCCCAAAGACCCGATTCATTCCGAAACCATGAATGACTGGCGGACACACCCTGCTGTTGATATTACTGCCAAAGACGGAGAACCGGTTCATTCTGTCCTGAGCGGCAGAGTCAGCCGTATCTACACCGATCCCCTGTTGGGTAACTGTATCACGATTGAGAGCAGCGGAGGTTATGAACTGCTTTACAGTGGTGTCACCAACATTTCTCTGGCACGTGAGGGAAGTCAGGTTACCGCTGGTGAAACCATTGGTTATATCGGACAGATTCCGTCCGAATCCAAAGATCCTACCCATCTGCATCTGGAAGCAAAACTAAACAGCAATCCGATCGACCCGACCATTCTTTTCTGACAAAACTGAAAGGTATAGAACTGAATGGATAGTTTTCAGCGCAGTAGGTTTTGTATCAGCATTCGCCGGACTTGCTATTATGACAATCTCTGGTTGGCAGACCAAAGGGGAAGACCTTAAGGGGAGTGATACCCTCTTAAGGTCTTCCCTTTTGAAAATCCTTCCCTGCAGGATATCCGCCGCCTGAGCTGATTCAAGGCAAGTCCACATAAAGGTCACAGAATGCGAACGAGAAAAACAGCCTCGAGGAATAGTTTTCACCGGTCAAGGATAATTCCTGGCTTTTTCGTTTCTGCCACATAACGCAGTTCCAATGCGAATGGATGTAGAATTCAACTGAGAGTGTGCGGCGGCTCGCCGGCTCGGCGCCCACGGAAATCAATTTTTAAAAATATTTATTCTGAACAAGGCAGATTGTACAAGTAAGATAGACCTCTTTTTAAAATATATATCGTTT
>CACZSU010000064.1 GCA_902783855.1 uncultured Ruminococcus sp. | reverse complement strand
GCCCCGCTCTGTCAAAGTAACCACACTACCCCGACACCCTCGCAAAATGCGGCATTTCAAGCCCTTTTACAGCAATTCGAGAAAGGAATTTTATATGATAAAAGTAATGTTCATCTGCCACGGCAACATCTGCCGCAGTCCGATGGCAGAATTTGTACTGAAAGACATGGTCCGTAAAAAAGGAATAGAGGATGCTTTTCAGATCGCATCCTGCGCTACCAGCAGAGAAGAAATCTGGGGCGGCGTCGGCAATCCTGTGTATCCGCCGGCAGCTGCGGAACTAGCGAAGCATGGTATCTCCTGCGAGGGAAAGCGTGCCGTCCAGCTTATCAAAGAGGATTATGACCGCTATGATTACCTTCTTTGCATGGATCAGACCAATATCCGTAATGCCAAAAGAATCATCGGAACCGATTATGAAAACAAGCTGCGGCTGCTGCTGTCCTTTACCGGCGAAAACGGCAGTATAGCTGACCCGTGGTATTTTGGTAATTTTGACCGTACATATTCCGATATTGAGCGGGGATGCCGCGCATTCCTGCATTCCCTTGGTTTCAAGGATTGACGTTTTGTGTAAAAAAATTGCCTGAATCACATGAAAATTGCTTAAATAATCAATTAGTGCTTGAATAAGTACCGGATGTATGCTATAATCGGTCTGTACGTATGTTTGTACACTGTAGAATAATAAGAATGGGAGAGTTTATTTATGAAAACAATGAAAAAAATACTGGCGCTCGCTTCTGTGCTGGCACTGACGGTAGGCGTTTGCTCTGCTTGTTCCGATAAGAAGGACAGCGGAGATTCAACAGCTTCTACTGCGGCAGCAGATTCTGCGAAAATACAGACCGTGGATGATCTTAAGGGCAAAAAGATCGGTGTACAGTTGGGTACAACTGGTGATATCTATGCCGGCGATGTAGAGGATGCCAAGGTTGAACGCTACAATAAGGGTGCGGATGCTGTTATGGCACTGACACAGGGAAAGATCGACTGTGTGATCATTGACGAACAGCCTGCAAAGGTATTTGTTTCCCAGAATGACGGCATTGAGATATTGCCTGAGGAATTTACCAATGAGGATTATGCTGCTGTTATCAAGAAGGATAATACAGAGCTGCTGGAAAAGGTAAATAAGGCACTGGGTGAGCTGAAAGCAGATGGTACGCTGGATAAGATTATTGCCAGCTATATTCCGGCAGAAGGCGACAAGGGCGGCGATTATCACTATACCCAGACTGTGAAGGACGGGGATAATCTCGTTATGGCTACTAATGCGGAGTTCCCGCCGTATGAATACAAGGAAGGCAACGATATTGTTGGTATCGATGTTGAGATCGGCAGAGCTGTTGCTGATAAACTGGGTATGACCCTCAAGGTCGAGGACATGGCGTTTGATTCTATTATCAGTGCTGTCAGCACAGGCAAGGCGGATATCGGTCTGTCCGGCTTTACGGTAACAGAAGACAGAAAAAAGCAGATTAATTTTACTGACAGCTATACCAACACCAAGCAGGTTATTATTGTGAAGAAATAATAACGGCGGTTATATGAACGGATTTTCTCCCGCTCCGCTCACGGCGGGGCGGGAATTATTCTTGTTTGATCGTCAGAAGAAGCGTTTCGCTGCCGGAAAACAGCGGAACAGAAAGCGAAGGATGAATGTTGTATGAAGAAGTGTAAGAAAATACCGGCTGTTATGCTGGCGGGTGCTGCACTGATGGGCTTGTTTACCACCGCAGTTTCTGCCGCAAGCGGTGAGGAAGGCAATCTGCAGCCGGAAATTGTGCAAAGGCTGTATGATAATTTTGTAAAGGATGACAGGTGGAAATACCTGCTGGAGGGTCTGGGCAATACAGCGCTGATCACCTTCTTTGCGATGATTATTGGTATTGTGATCGGATTTATGCTGGCAATTATACGGGTGGCACACGACAAGAACGGGTCTGTACCGGTGCTGAATCTGATAGCAAAGCTGTATATTACGATTATCCGCGGCACGCCTGTTATGATACAGCTGCTGATTATCTATTTTGTCATTTTTGCGGCTGTCGATATTGATAAGGTATTGGTGGCAATTATCGCTTTTGGTGTGAATTCGGCGGCTTATGTATCAGAGGTCGTCCGTTCGGGCATCATGTCCATAGATAACGGTCAGTTTGAAGCCGGTAAAAGTTTGGGGCTGGGCTTTCCGACGATTATGATACATATTATCCTGCCCCAGGCATTCAAGAATATTCTGCCTGCACTGGGCAATGAATTTATTTCGCTGCTGAAGGAAACCTCTATTTCAGGTTATATCGGTCTGATGGATCTGACAAGAGGCGGCGATTATATCAGAAGCGTTACATATGAGGCATTTCTGCCGCTGATTGCCGTGGCGTTGATTTATCTGATCATCGTGGTGCTGCTGTCGGCAGGCGTATCCTGGCTGGAGAGGAGATTGAAGAAAAATGAGCGATAATCCTGCGATTGCAAACGGAGAAGTGCTGATCCGTGTGGAAAACCTGTGTAAATCCTTCGGGGATCATGTCGTTCTGAATGATATTTCCATGGAAATCAGAAAAGGTGAGGTTATTTCCGTTATAGGACCGTCAGGCTGCGGTAAATCGACCTTCATCCGTTCCCTTAATCTGTTGGAGGAACCCACAGGCGGAAGTATTTTTTTTGAAGGGGAGGATATTACCGAACGTGGTGTGGATATCCGTAAGGTAAGGGAAAAAATCGGTATGGTGTTCCAGCAGTTCAATCTTTTCGACAACATGACAGTCAAGAAGAATATCATGCTGGCTCCGTCAAAGCTGGGCGTACTCACCCGTCCGGAAGCAGAGAAAAAGGCCATAGAGCTGCTGGAAATGGTGGGACTTTCTGATAAGGCAGACCAGTACCCGGCACAGCTGTCAGGCGGTCAGAAGCAGAGGGTTGCGATTGCCCGTTCACTGGCAATGAATCCGGATGTGATGCTGTTTGATGAGCCTACATCCGCACTGGACCCTGAGATGGTAGGGGAAGTGCTGAATATTATGAAAGAGCTTGCAAAAAAAGGTATGACCATGGTGGTGGTGACACACGAAATGGGTTTTGCAAGAGAGGTTTCTACCAGGGCAATTTTCATTGACGAGGGTAATATACAGGAAGATAATACACCGGAAGTTGTATTTACCAATCCGAAAAATGAAAGATTGAGAGAATTCCTGAAAAGTGTGCTTTGATAATCCGATACTGACAGCCGCATCCGTGCAATGAGTCGTTTCTGACGGATGCGGCACACTTCTATAAGCAGGCGGTGAAAATGTGTGAATACGCTCAAATTGCTGATAAAATGGCTGCTCCTGAAGCTCAGACCCTATATTAATAAAGTCAATAGGGATAATTTATTTGCAATAGCAGGACAAAGTGCGTTCTTTTTTATTCTGGCGGTCGTGCCGCTGACGATGTTCGGATTGTCCGTACTGCAAAGTCTGAGAATACCGGTGGAAACGCTGGAAGAATTTCTGGGGTTAGTGTTGAACAAGATGGCGTCATCCTATGTTTCTGATTTTCTGAGCGATTTTCATTACGATGCATCGAGAATTTCGATTGTGACATTAGTGATTACACTCTGGTCTGCTGCACAGGGAATCCATTCCATTATTAACGGCTTCAACCGCATACACGGTACACACGAGAACCGGAACTGGTTGCTGCTGCGGTTCAGGGCAATTATCGTCACATTGTCGCTTGTTGTGATTCTGTGTGCGACCATGATGGTATTTGTGCTGGGTTCCACGCTGAATGCGTGGCTGTCGCCGTATATCAAGGTATTGCCTGATTTTCTGGCAACACTGTACAATATGCGGTATTTTCTGGTATATGTGTATCTGGTACTGATTTTCACGATGATGTACAGGAATGTGCCCAATTTGTCGAAGGAGGTACGGCGGGATTTCGGTTTTCGCTGTAATCTGCCAGGAGCTGTTTTTGCGGCAACAGCCTGGTATGGAATGTCGGTGGGGATTTCAGTATATGTGGATAATTTCAATGGATTTTCCATTTACGGCGGACTGACACGACTGGCGGTTATTATGGTCTGGCTTTATATGTGTATTCTTTTTCTGATGCTTGGCGAGGAGCTGAACTATGTCTACCATGGTTTCATCCGGCGTGTCCTCAGACCGGCAAAAAAACAATAGCGCTTTTCTGCCGGCATTCAGTGACCTTTTTGTGTATCAGCGCCATGTGTGCATTCGTATTGATTTAATTCTATCAATGGATAATCCGGTTTTCAGGAAGGATTTCTTCTAGTGCAACTTAACTGAGTCCCCAGATCAGCTAAATAACAGTTGGCAAATATGACCTCCAACAAGAATGAGCTGTGTGCAACTGAATGCATCCCGCGGGTGTAAATATGGTTAAGCTATAACCAGAGCGGAACGTAGTGAAGCGACTGACGCGTTCAGCCAGCGCCGGCTCGGCACCGCTGCACGGAAATCAATTTTTAAAAATATTTATTCTGAACAAGGCAGATTGTACAAGTAAGATAGAACTCTCTTTATTAAATATATCGTTT
>CACZSU010000063.1 GCA_902783855.1 uncultured Ruminococcus sp. | reverse complement strand
ATTTTGCCAGCACTTTCCTGGGGGAAACCCTTTGTTTAAAAACAAAGGGTTATCCCCCAGACCCCCTTCCTAAAAAAACTATAGTTATTTCATAAAAGGAATCTACCTTAATTGTACAATTTAACTGTTCAGCATAAATATTTTTAAAAATTGATTTCCGTGGCGAATTTATCTGTCAGATTTCATATCTGTGTCTGACTGTCCTCCTGCGTGTGTGCTCTGTGTCCGCATAATGTAAAGGATAGTTTTCAGCAAAAGGTTCACAATACCCTTGAAATTGACATCAGATTATGATAGAATAATAGAGTAATACTGGGTGAACCGGTGTGTTTTGCAGACAATTATTATTTGCGGAATGTCCGGACGGTAACATTTCTGTGTGCAGCTTTTGCTTATGTCAGACGTTTTTATTACAATGAATCTTTCTAAACAGGAGTGGTTGTTCTATGAAAAAATGGATTGCAGTTTTATTGGCAGCAGTATCGCTGGTTTCCTTCTGTGCGTGCGGTGATCAGAATAAAAAGGAAAACTCGGGAGGCAATGGCTCTGTTGCAGAAAGTGCAGAAGAATCTGCATTACCTGAGGTAGATGTTGATCCTGATCTGCAAAAGGAAATAGAAGAAAAGTTTGACATGGAAAAGCTGGGCCCGCTGACAAAGTATGCGGTGCAGATGCTGGAGGGTAAAAACCTGACGCTGGATATGTCTGTAGAACAGATCAAGGAAAAATCGTCCAAAAAAGAGGAAAGCAGCAAAAAGTCTGAATCCTCCGCATCAGTATCAGTGGATTTTTCTTCGCTTACAAGTGACGTTAATATTTCCATTACAAAAAACGGCAACGATGATATGCGCCTTAATTTCGGTATGGGAATGTTTTCATTTGATTTGCTGAAAAATAAGGATGGACTTTTCTCTGTCAATACCCGTAAGAAAACATATCAGGTACTACAGACAGCTGAACAGCTCAAGAAGCTGGAGGAAGATGCTTCTAAGGACAGCAGCGCTCAGGCAAGCAAGGCTTTTGATAATGTAAAGAATGCAACAGGCGATCTGCTGAAGGACGTCAGCCTGGATGACCTGCTGAACAGCCAAGGGAAGGCGGATGTTACCTTCAAGGGTGACGGTGAAGCCGAGTATAAAAACCGGGATTACTATTATGAAAGCTATTCAGTGACAGCAAAGGTAGTGACTGCATCCGGCGACACAAGCAAGGAAAGTGATCCGGTTACAACAGAAGTGACCTGTTACTTTAATGATGAAAAAATATTGAAAATCATGCATCTGGAATCGGATAAGGGCAAGTTTGATCTGATCTTCAATGATTTTTCCAATGAAATAGACGAAGATGAGCTGGTATTGCCGTCTAATTATACTGAAAAAGAAGCTAGTAAAATTGATTTGTCCGAATTCTCTATACCTGAATTGTCAGGAGCGGATCTTTCAAAGCTGACCGAAGAAATCCAGAAATCGGAAGAATCCGAAAAGAGCGCAAAGACTGCTTGATAGTACAGCAGAAGCAAATGAGTTGATGGGAGTGTTGGCTTTCATCAACTTTTTGTTTTGACGGGAAAAACGTTTGCAAAAGGAGGTTTAACATTATGTCAAAGCTGGTAAATCATATTCCGAAGGGGAGAGAGCTGCTGCGGCTATTGCTGGAACTGGTAGGAATCGGAGTCGGGGCAGTGGTAGCTGCATTTGCCATAGAAGAATTTCTGGTACCGTGTACGATACTGGACGGGGGTGTGGTCGGAATTGCGATCATGCTGAATAATAAGCTGGGTATACCGCTGGGCGTACTGACGGTGGTATTGAACATACCGTTTTTGTTAATAGGCGCCAAAAAAATGGGGAAACGGTTTATTGTAAAGGCTGCTTATGCCATGGCAATTTTTTCTGTTTTTCTGGAAATTTTTGCACCCCTTGCGAATGCGACAGAGGAATACCTGTTGGCTGTAAGCTTCGGCGGTGTGATTCTGGGAGCAGGAGTGGGTTTAGTCATACGGTTCGGCGGCTGCCTTGATGGAACGGAAACAGTGGCAATATTGCTGAATAAGAAATTCAAGCTGCCTGTCGGACAGATTGTGCTGATTTTCAATGTAATCATATTCACAGTGGCGGGTTTTGTATTTGGATTTGACAGGGCAATGTACAGTCTGCTGACCTACTTTATAACCTCAAAGGTGCTGGATATTGTGGAATCTGGTCTGGAGCAGACGAAGGCAGCCATGATTATCACCAATGATGCAAAGGAGATTTCGCACCAGATTTACCGCAAGCTGGGCCGCACGGTCACCATTATGGAGGGAGAAGGTCTTGTCAGCGGAAAGAAAGTAGTATTGTATTGTGTGCTGACACGGTTTGAAATACATGAACTGAAGGAGATCATCAAGCATATAGATTCATCTGCTTTTATTGCTATCAGCGATGTATCAGAGATTATCGGAAAGCACGTAAAAAAGACAGCGGATATCAAGCTGGATCAAACATCCGCAGGGAGTTAAGGCGGCGCTCCCGCTTTTCTCAAGGAATTAGGAGTGAGGAATTAGGAATGAGGAATTGTTCCTCTCCAGCTTACCACGATTCTCCCATTCATACTTGTTTTTATTTTTTGTAAAGCGCTTTACTGTCGATATTATAACACACTTCTTTTGAAAGGGTGATTTTATAATTTATAACGAAGTAATTCAAGAGTTAAGAAAGAATATTATTTTTTCTCAGAGCGATTTTGCAAAAATTTTTTCTACAACTCAACAAACAATATCAAACAGGGAACCGGAAGGAATAAACCACCTTATGAAATACTTTTTAATGTAACTACAGATTATTTTCTAGGTCACAAAGAAGAATAGCCAATTCGTAAATGGCTATACAAGTAAATATTAACTATGGAAATCCGGTGTGCCGATAGTGAATAGAGAAATAGTGTTTAGGGTATCAGGGAATGCGGTCAACTGTACTCACAAACTCTTTGTTCCCCCCCGGAACGTATATGCAGAGTATAGCCGATGCCCAGAAGCCGCCGCCCAATTCCTCATTCCTAACTCCTGATTCCTCATTCAATTCATATGTAGAGTGAAGACGCCCCACTAACCACTAATTCCTAATGCGTTTTCAGCTTTAATCCATAATACTCAGCAATAGCGTCAGCATCAGCCCGCCCCATAAGCCGGAGATTTTCGTCATCTTTCAGTATGGTATTATCGTTGATGTTGTCCATAAATGCGTGTTCAACAATGACAGACGGTCTTCCGTAATCAATATTGTAACTCAGCAGGTAATACTTATCCTTGACCGTACCGTCATCATAATAACCTTTACTTTCATCCATTTCGCTCAGAATGACACCCATTGAACCCAATTTAACTGCATTTGTAACATGGTCAATAATCATGTTACCGAGTTTCTCACTTTCATCTTTGTATTTAGGGTAGTTGGATATAAAAACACAGATGCCGTTAGCTTCTGCTCCCAATTCTCCGGTAGTAGCATTGCAGTGCAGACTTACAAAAAAATCCGCATTTTTTTCCTCTGCAATATATGCCCGTCTGTGGATGCATTCACTTTGTCCGGTAAACATTCCATCCGTATTGGGGCAGACCTCGTCATAACGTGTAAGGTATGGTGTAATACCCTCATACTCCGAAAGTCTGTCATAACAGGCCAATCCTATTTTCAGATTCAGTTCCTGTTCATTTACACCGAGTTCTTCGTTGGGTCTGTCATCTTTGTCATCGTGACCGGGATCCAGCACAACAACAATATTTCCATTATTATCTGTATGGTTTGTATCAGTCTTAACAGCAGATGGTTCACTCTGGCTGATAGATTCGCTGGACTGATTTTCCACATCTTCGGCTTTGCTTTCCGGTTCGATTTCTGATACGCTCTCCGGTTTATTCTCAGCGGTGCTTTCCGGTTCGGATTCTGTATTTCCAGCGGTATTTTCAGGTACGCTGGGACTGGTGCTGCTTTGTACGGCAGATGCGTCACTGTTGGCGTCCGAAACGCTGGAGGAAGTATCAGCTTCAGAGGACTGACTGCATCCGGCAGCAGTCACCGTGATACAAACAGTGAGAAGGGCTGACATGATCATTTTTGAAAAACATTTCATAAAAACCACCTCAATTATGTACGAATATCATTTTTCACATTGTATCATATACCACACAAATAGTCAATATTATGAGCTGCGGCGGCTCGCCACGGAAATCAATTTTTAAAAATATTTATTCTGAACAAGGCAGATTGTACAAGTAAGATAGAACTCTCTTTATTAAATATATCGTTT
>CACZSU010000062.1 GCA_902783855.1 uncultured Ruminococcus sp. | reverse complement strand
TGTTTGTTTCAACTCTGCCCGTATCACTGAAACTCGGCGTAAACGGGATTGGTGTATCGAATATTATTTCAAACCTGATCCTGTTTGTGATATCCGCCGTTCTTATAAGTAGCTGCGGTTATCCGATATTTAAGAAGAAAAAGCTCTCGTTTGTATGGATGAAGGATTTCTTCAGAATAGGCGGTATTTCCGGATTTGAGTCATTTGTCAGAAACATAGCCTATATGCTTATGGTATCGCGCATGGTGAATATGGTCGGAGAACAGGGCACTTATTGGGTAGCCAATAACTTTATATGGGGATGGATGCTTCTGCCGATTATTCAGTTGGGCGAGCTTATCAAACAGGAAACCGCTAAGGATAAAAACGCTGTCAGGAACAATACGCCCGGATACTTTGCTATCACCGCAATGACGTGCTTGCTTTGGATTGTAACCATTCCTCTTTACAAGCCGTTCATGCAGTATGTCCTGAATTACAGCGACGTGGACAAACTCTTCGATCTTGTAATGATTCTGTTCGGATTTTATGTGTTATACGCATTTCAGAATGTGTTTGATGCAACGTTTTACGGCAGAGGCAAGACAACATATATGCTATTTGAGTCGATTGTGACAAATAGCGTTTATTACGGAACGTTCTTTATTCTGTACCTCTGCGGTGTATGGAAGCCGACACTCATAGGTATAGCGCTGATGTTTGGCTGCGGAAACGCCTTCGATACGGTTGTTTCTTTCGTCGCATACCGACATTTCCTTAAGGGAGACCTCGAAACTATCTAATGCATTTTCTTACCAAAAGAGATTCGACGAACGCTCCGGATCAGGATGAACGACCACTCACTGAAAACATGACACAGGATTTGGTGTTCTGTATAGGGTTAGAATCGACGAAGGAACGGTACATCGGGAATTGAACAGGACATGGAATGATTATTCCGGCTGCAAGCGCCGTGCAAAGGCGTGGGGAAAAGGACAGCATCGTCCCGGTCGTGAAGGAAACTTACAATGACATCAACGTCAGGCGATCGAACAGGCTGTGCACACACGCTCTGATGGCACTGCAATATCGTAATACGCATAAATAAAAACGGAGAGGAACCGTCTTTTCCTCTCCGTTATTGTCATTAGACCGCGTTCTGTTGCTGTGTGATCAGTCTCTGGCTGATCCGCATTCATGAAGTGCATGGTTATCCCATACCTGACCACTGACATGATACGAAAATTCACAGCAGTCTGGTTCCGTTTCCTGCGCTTAAGATCACCGCAGTTATAGTGATTTGCCTAATTTGTATGCTTGTTCGCGGTATTTACTCGACCGCGTCATGGACGGACTTCCGCAGCCGTAGCCGAGAATCATGCCCATATCTTCAAAATTGATATACCGCACCAATGTTTTGTAGTGTGTGGTCAGTGCATCAAATGTCCAGTCAGCGGCGTTCCACGCAACAGTCAGCAGAGCCGACTTCAAATGCCTGCGGTTCAGGCTGCTGTTATATGCACAGAAACGGTCAACCACTGTTTTCAGCTGTGCGCTCATTCCGTAATAATACAGCGGAGTAGCAAACACCACCATATCACAGTTAAGCAGCGCTTTTCGGATATGCTCGTTCTCATCACGCTGAACGCAGTCACCTTCATAACCGCAGGCGACACAGCCTGTGCAGGGACGAATATCTGCATGACAGACATCCATCATCTCAACATTGTGACCGCTTTCCTCTGCGCCTTTTTTGAAGCTGTCAACGAGCATACTCGTTGAACCTTTTTGGTTGGGACTTCCCATAAGGATTATGATTTCCATTTTGCACCTCACTTTTCTTCTATGCCGTTTTTTTCGAGCCATTCGGATATGTCATAGTCCAGTGTACTGCCGCCTGAATAATGCACAGACAAGCCTTCTCCAATGTCCGAATCCGGTGCAAGCTTTGCGATAGCCGTCAGGCTTTGTCCGAAGCGTCCGCCGCCGTGTGAGCAGAACGGTATAATCGTCTTTCCCGAAAAGTCGTAGCTTTCAAGGAATGCTGCAATCGGCATCGGGATAGATGCCCACCAGTTCGGATAGCCCAGCAGGATCGTGTCATAATGCTCCATATCGTCGATATGCTCATTCAGCGCCGGACGGGCATTTTTGTGCTGATCCTCCTGCGCCTCCATCAGAACGGTGTTATAGTCTGTAGAATACGGCTTTACGGGTGTCAGTTCAACAATATCCGCATCAATCCGGCTGTGGATATTGCGGGCAATGTCCCTTGTATTGCCGCTCCACGAGAAATATGCGATCAGTATCCTGCCGCTTGCTTCGTGCTTGATATGTACCTTTGCTGTCAGTATACCGTTT
>CACZSU010000061.1 GCA_902783855.1 uncultured Ruminococcus sp. | reverse complement strand
GAATTAACAAGATCATAATTGAGATACGGGTCATTACTGCCACAGATAATTAATGTCGGAACGGTTATCTTTGACAGATCAATAAGCTTTTCGGTCTTGCCGACGCAAATATCTCTTCTTCCGCCGTTTGGGCTGCTTTCGTCATCATAATGCCAGCAGCTTGAACAGAACATCTCTATCATTTCAGGCTCTGTGATATTATAGTCGAATTTGCCATCGGCATCACGCTGAAAATCATCAGCAGCGTGTTCCCAGGTGTTATGGTGAAAATCATCGGTCACTTCATACTCGCCCAGACCGCTCAGAATCGGTGCATAAAGAACGAGCCTGTTCAGGTGGTCGCTGTATTTTGCTGCATAACGGCTTGCTGTGACTGTACCCCAGCTCCAACCTAAAATATCAAGCTTGTCCTGTCTGCTTTCCTTTGTGATTTTTTCTACTGCAGCATTGATATCCTCTGCGGCATAATCGGAATCGGGAACGAAGCCGTCTGTTACCTCTCCCGACTGACCAAAGCCTGCAATATCAAGTCTCCATACGGCATAGCCTTCACGGGCAAGCCTTCTGACAAGACTGTAGTCCTTATAATCAATATCAAACTCGTGTGAGGAATATGTTACTCCGTGGGTAAGCAGAATATTCTTTGAAGGCGAGCTATCCTTTACCTTTATGCAGTCTAAATGCAGATCAATTCCGTTTCTGCTCAGAGGGTATTCCGTGTAGGAATACTGCGTTTCAGTACTTACTGCTTCGGATGAGGTTGTTTCGGTGTTTAAAGTTTCCGATGAAGTCACAGATACGACCGATGATTGAGATGTATTATTGTCCGTACATCCGCTGAATGCTGCCAGCGCAGACAGGAATAATGTACCTGATAATAACAGACTAATGGTTCTTTTGGATATTGTATTCATAATAGCTTTGCCTTTCTGTTTTTATAGTATTGTATTTTTATTCTGATGAGGTAAGTTTTTTTATCAGTATTTCTATATCATTTTTCTGCATTCCGCAACGTAACAGATAATCATATGCCGGAGACTGTAAATTGCTTTCCGGGAGCTGATTTATGCCAATACCCAGAATAACCTCAAGCTGTTCATCAATACGCTGTTTGAACAGTTTATACTGTAAAGAAGAAGGATCCATATCAATGCTGTGGAGCATATCATAGCTCAGCATATAATCATCGACTATCTCCTGATATGATGCTCCGCAAAGTGCTTCTAAAACTGCACAAATTACGCCTGTTCGATCTCTGCCCAAGTTGCATTGTATCAGATATGGACCATCTGTATTTGCCATAGCTGTAAATCCTTTTCCAAGCATCTGCATGGCTTCTGTTTCCAGATAATCAACTCCTATTGGGCAAAGTATAACCTTTTCTGAGGATATCAAGGAGACTGTATAATCAGGAAGATCGTTATATGAATATAATTTTTCTTCTGTATCAGATAAATCAAGAATACAGTTTATTTCATGCTCATACAGATATTTTTTCATCAATTCGACTCTTCCGAATTTATTATCAAAGGGGGATGCACTTCTGAATAAAAGATTTGTTTTAATTTGGCCTGCATTCACCTCGCGTGCATTCAAAAAAGATTCGTCACTCTGACCATCTGAACGGGTTTTGGCATCGTTGATATTATATGCTTCATATTCCTTCTTATATCTGCCTTTTTCATTGATTACAACTCTGACCTTTTCGCCTGTTTTGATGTCTGCTTTATTATTAAAGCTGCATCCTATTCCCGCTACACATACATTATCAAAATGATCCGTAAGTATTGCAGAACCTCTGTTTCCGAAGAAATCCGGGTAATACGGTATATCTTTTAGTTCATATCCTCCTGAGAACGAAATATCTACACTATCTCCGTATTCAAGAGCAATTTCTTTTATGTCAAACATCACATCTCCGTATTGATCTATATCAGTAACTATTGAATAAGCTACTTCATCATATATATTCTGTTCGTGTTCCGATCGGGACGAATCAGATATATTGAAAGTTTCTGATGTATATCGGCTGCTTTCTGTCTGAGTATTGACACATCCTGTCAGACCGACAGTTAGAAACAAAGAGATAGTGCAAACAAATGCGACTGTTTTACGTCTCATATTCATAATAGATTTTCCTTTCTGTTTTTTATATTATTATTGTATCATTATTTTCGGAATATGTCTATGTCTGTGTTTTATTATGTTTGCTTATAAACTGCATATATCAGAACGATTTTTACCGAGCTGGCTTATTAAACATTTAAGGCAACACCGCACAATTGCGAAGTCATAGAAAACCTGGTATAATATAATCATGAACAGACAGATGACACTGGCAGAAATGAATGATGAGTTTGGTGCAGCCAGAACCAACAAAAAAGAATTTCTG
>CACZSU010000060.1 GCA_902783855.1 uncultured Ruminococcus sp. | reverse complement strand
TTTGTGGATATTTTTACCACAAACGCACCTTGTTAGTCACTGATATCTCTCTGCTGAAAGCAGTTTCATTTTCCACTTTCCATTTTCAATTTTCCATTTTCCAAATGGCGGGCGCGGGATTCAACTGAGAGTGCGCGGGGGCGCCGGCTCGGCGCTATACGTTTGTTATGAACAAATTATTGCCGGAGGAATGTAAAAGAAATGCTCAAATTGTCAAAAACCAAAAAGTCTGTTAAAATTCGTTGACAATTGAAAAAAAAGGGGTTATAATGCAGTTATCAACAGCAACGGCGCTGTAGGTTAACATGATTTTGACCTACTGCGCCCTTTTTATTCTGACCTATTTTAGAATGGAGAGTTTAATATGGTAAATGTACCTGAAATGTTCGGGTCCGCAGTGTTCAATGATGAATCCATGAAGAAGTATCTTCCTAAGGGCACCTATAAGGCTCTGAAAAAGACAATTGAGGATGGAAAACCACTGGACATCAATATTGCTAATGTTGTGGCTCATGCCATGAAGGAATGGGCAATCGAAAATGGCGCTACCCATTATACCCATTGGTTCCAGCCTATGACCGGCATTACCGCTGAAAAACACGACAGCTTTATTTCGCCTACTGCCGGCGGCGGCGTTATTATGGAATTCTCCGGCAAAGAGCTGATCAAGGGCGAACCCGATGCGTCCAGCTTCCCGTCAGGCGGTATCCGCGCCACCTTTGAAGCAAGAGGCTATACCGCATGGGACCCCACCTCCTACGCCTTTATCAAGGACGGCTCCCTTTGTATTCCTACCGCTTTCTGCTCCTACACCGGCGAAGCACTCGATAAGAAAACACCCCTTCTTCGTTCCATGGAATGCATCAACACTCAGGCACTCAGAGTGCTCAGAGCTTTCGGCGATACAGAAACTACCCATGTTTCTACCACTGTCGGACCGGAACAGGAGTATTTTCTGGTAGATAAAAGGGTATTCGATCAGCGAAAAGACCTGATCTACTGCGGCAGAACACTGTTCGGCGCAAGACCTCCTAAGGGTCAGGAACTGGACGATCATTATTTCGGTTCTATCAAGCCCCGTGTGTCCGCTTTCATGAAGGACCTGGATGAGGAACTGTGGAAATACGGTATTCTTGCCAAAACAAAGCATAACGAGGTTGCACCTGCTCAGCATGAGCTGGCTCCCATTTTCGATACCTCCAATATCGCTACCGACCATAACCAGCTTACCATGGAAATTATGAAAAAACTGGCAGAAAAGCACGGTATGGTCTGCCTGCTCCATGAAAAGCCCTTTGCCGGCGTAAACGGCTCCGGCAAACATAACAACTGGTCAATGTCTACCAATACGGGTAAAAACCTCCTTGACCCCAGCAAAAATCCCAGACAGAATATCCAGTTCCTGACCTTCCTGGCTGCCGTTATCCGTGCAGTGGATGAAAACCAGGATCTGCTGCGGATTTCTGTTGCCAGTGCCGGCAATGATCACCGTCTTGGCGCAAATGAAGCACCGCCTGCTATCATTTCCATGTACCTTGGCGATGACCTGACAGAGGTTCTCCATTCCGTACTCAGCGGCGAGGATTATACCGGCGAAAGCAAACCGATTATGGAAACAACCGCCGAGGTTCTTCCCAACTTCACCAAAGATACCTCCGACAGAAACCGTACCTCTCCCTTCGCTTTTACAGGCAATAAATTTGAATTCAGAATGGTTGGCTCGTCAGAAAACATTGCCTGCGCTAACTTCATGATCAATACCATGGTCGCAGACGTTCTGGAGGATTTCGCCGACCAGCTGGAAAAAGCAGATGACGTCAATGCAACCGCTGAAAAGCTCATCAAAAAGACCGTCAGGGAACACAAAAGAATTATCTTCAACGGCAATAACTATTCCGATGAATGGGTCGAAGAGGCTGCCCGCAGAGGTCTGCTCAATCTCCGCTCCCTGCCCGAAGCATTGCCGCTGTATACCAGCGAAAAGAACATCCGTCTGTTTACAAAGCACAAGGTTCTGACAGAGGTGGAGCTGCGCTCCAGATGCGATGTACTGCTGGAAAAATACTCCAAGATTATTAACATTGAAGCTCTCACTGCACTGGATATGGCGAAAAAGGACATTGTTCCTGCGGTGACTGCTTATATCAAGGAGCTTGCTCAGACAGCAAGCCTTGTCAAATCCGTGGATCCCGATCTGGTACCCACCGCACAAACTGAACTGATGAAAAAGCTGATGAATCTGCTGAACTGCTTTACCAGAAAAATTGAAGTACTGGACAAAGCCGTTGTCGGCGCAAAGGAAATTGATGACGTTGCAGACAATGCCATGTATTTCAAGGAAAAGGTTCTTTCTGCTATGCAGGAACTGCGTGCAGTAGCCGATGAAATGGAAGCCAATATGTCTTCCAGAAACTGGCCTTATCCGTCCTACGGCGCTATGCTTTTCAGTGTATAAGAATGCAGGCACAGAGTTACTCCATGGCTCTGTGCCGCTTTTCATAACCATCAGAAAGGATGTGTATCATGATGCTGCCATCATATCAGGCTGTTATTTTCGATATGGACGGTGTTATTTTTGATTCAGAACGGCTTTATCTGCAATGCTGCAAAGAAGCAGCAGAAATATTTGGTGCAGATCATATCGAACAGACCGTACTGGCTTGTATCGGACTGACCACAGAAATGACTCATGCGCATTTTTGCAGCGTGTATGGAGAGGACTTTCCGCTGCAGGCATTCTGGAAGGAGGCTACCGGACGCTTTGCGGCAAAGGCGCAGGGCGGTTTGCTGCCTGTCAAGGCAGGAGCTGCAGAGCTTCTGAAAATGCTCAGACAGCAGCATATTCCCACGGCGCTTGCCTCCTCTACCCGCACCGGGATGGTACTGCGGGAGCTGTCAGCAGCCGGTCTGCAATCCTGTTTTGACGTCATTATCGGCGGCGACAAGGTCAGCAGAAGTAAGCCTGAACCGGATATATTTCTATTGGCTGCCAGCCAGCTGGGCTTTGCAGCCAAGGACTGTATTATCATCGAGGACAGTCTGAACGGCATCCGTGCTGCATCTGCTGCCGGAGGCTTTGTACTGATGGTACCCGATCTGGTTACCCCCGGAGAAGAAGATATCCGTCTTTATACCAATCAGGTTCTGCCCTCCCTGACAGAGGTCATGCATTTCTTTCAGACCTCTGTTTCACTGATACCCGCAGAAAAACGTCACCTGCCGCAATAAGCAGGTGACGTTTTATTCCTGGAATCCTGTTACACAAGACACAAAAACAAGAAAGATGATTTCTAAAGATAATTTCAGAAAGAATCACATGAGCTTACCGATCAGATAGCCTGCCATAACCGTCAGCACAATACCCAGCAAAATCAGAAATGCCCGGCAAAATGACCTCAGACTTTCATTCATGGACGGATTCATCGCAATCAGTACCGCTGCCGCAATATTGACAAACGGTATCAGCATCAACAGCTCTGCCAGCAACGCCTGACGGGTGTCCAGCGGTTTGGCATTGTCCTCATACACAGCTTCCGGCAAAAAGCACGGCTGGTATGCTGCTTCTCCTGCCGCTGCAATGACACGGCGGGTACGATGGACGGCTTCCCTGTCCAGTGACGTTTTCTTGTCTTCATCAAAATTCTGATGAAAGGGCGGCTTTGCCAGGGCTTCCAGCTCCGCCGCTGTTTTTTCTTTGATATACAATTCCTCAGCAATTTCATAAATCAGTCCGTCCGTAGGGCGGTGCGGCGGTCTGCCGCTGATCGTATCCGAAGAAAAGCCTTCTGCTATATGCTCCGGTACAGTCAGCGTCTGCTGCGGCTCACCGTCAGCAGGCGGTTCTTGTTTTTGAATGCCTACATACTCGATCATGTCATCGCTGACAGTAACCGGTTGTTTTAACTTCCTGCGTTTTGAATGGGTTCCTTTCGTGCGGGAACGGCTGCCATGCACTTCTGCCGGCACGGCTTCGCCGTCAGGTATTTCCTGTACCGCTTCGGAATTTTCGCAGATCAATGCCTTTGCTTACCTCCTGTAGGTTTATCAGAACTGATTCATTACCAGACCGGTGATCAGCTTGGGATAAAAATACGTGGACTTCTGCGGCATTTTCTCTCCGGCTGCTGCAACATCCCTGATTTCCTCCACACGGGTAGGATTCAGCAGAAATGCACACTGTGCCTGCCCGTTATCAACGCTTGCGATGGCGTCCTCCGATTTTTTGACATAGGTAAGATTAATCTGCTTTGCCATGTTTTCCGCATCAATGCCAAAAATCCGCTCCAGCACCAGCGTATGCAGCACCGATACATCCAGTCCGCAATAGCTTTTACTCTTTTCAGGCAGCAATGCCTCCACTGCTGCAGGGTCCTTCAGCACCATCAGATGATACTGTCCTGCACCGCTGTAAAAGACAAATGCCTTATTGCCTTTCTCGTATTCTGTCTTCAATCCTGCCTGTGCAGACGCTGCATCACTGCAGGGGCTGATATCAAAATATGCCTTACATTTTTCAAGCAATGCCCCAGCGTCAAAGCTCTCCAGATCCCGCACAATACGGTGTGTCGGCAGCACCAGCAACCCCGGATGCTCCATATCCACCAGCATCATCATGACATAGTCCTTGCTTTCCTCCGCTGTACCGTTTTCCCGGCAGTAATTACGGTAATCGAGGGCTGTTTCATACCGATGGTGACCGTCTGCAATATACAGTTTCTTATCGGCAAATTCACTGCACAGAGCAGCAATTGCCTTTTCATCCGTCACTGCCCAGAGGCGGTGGGTCACTCCCTCTGCATCCGTCAGTTCATTCAGTGCAGCACCATCACTATATGTATCCAGCCACTTTGTCACATTATGCTGGGGGTCATTGAACAGGGAATAAATCTGACTGAAATTACAATCCGTTGCTTTCATCAGATTAAATCTGTCTTCCTTTGCCTTGGAGAGTGTTTCCTCATGGGGCAGTACAATTCCCTTTGAGAATTCCTCCAGCTTTACTCTCACAATACAGCCCTTGAAGCTCCTTGTTATGCCGTCAACGGTAAAGGTTTCCTCATAGATATAAATACTGTCCTTCTGGTCCCGTGCAAGCACACCCTTTTCCAGAAAGTGTCGGAGTGTTTCGCCTGCCTGTGCATAGGGGTCGCTTCCCTTGGGCAATTCCAAGCGGATAATATTGTTTTCATTTTTTTCAAGATATGCCTGACGCTGTTCCTCGCTGATAATGTCATACGGAGGACACACAAGTTCCTCAATGCTGCCTGCCTTAGCGCAATCGAATCTCAAGCCTCTGAACGGTCTGATTTCTGCCATGCCGATTCTCCTTTTTCTTTTTGAATAATCAAATCCGGATTACGGATCCATTATCATTTTATATGTTCGGCACGGTAAAGTCAACAGTTTCATAGGGTGTTTTGTTTCTACAAATTCCCCTGTGGCACAATTATAGCAGAACAGATAAAAAAATTTTGACGAATCATGCGTTTTGTCATTATTTTTGTGTATGCTGTCCTAAGGGGTTCCCCAAGTTTAGCTATACTGAAATAAAAGTAAAATTTGACAAACACAAAGTTATACGGTATACTGTAAAAACAATCTGTAAAAAGGACGATAAAAAACTATGATCAGTGAAATTTATCCTGTTTGCATAGGACTGACTGCTGTTGCAATAACAATCTTTTATCTGCGTTACAAAAAAACGAATCCATGGAGAATTTTTCTGTGGGCTGCGTTTATTCTGTACCTGACCGGGGTTATATGCGTTACGCTGTTCCCGATGGACTATACCAATACCGTGCATGAAGATTTTATTATCTGGGAAAATACTCTCAAGCCGATTCCGTTCAATGTTATCTCCCAGATGTTCCATGAGAAAATTCTGATATACATACTCGTTCAGATCGGCGGCAATATTCTGATGACAATCCCGCTGGGGATCATGCTCCCTCTGCTTCGTCCCGGGAAAAAGAAATGGTTTTATCCACTATTCTTTCTTTGCTTTACTGTTGCCATTGAATCCTCTCAGCTGCTGATCGGCGCCCTGCTGAGAACCTTTTACCGCACGACTGACATTGATGACGTGATTCTGAACTTTACCGGCGCCATGATCGGTATGCTCATCTATCGGCTTCTGCCGCAGAAATTCAAACAAAGATTCCTGTGAATAAGGGATACCACCTGCTTTTTGCAGATGGTATCCCCTTTTTGGTATTGAATTGTTATGTATTAACCATCAATTTCGTCATCGTCCGGATTCAACGTTTTAGTATCGTTCGGGCAGGATGATGTGATAATAACATCTTCGCTTTCAAAACGAAAAATTTCCATCTCCGGGGAAACATATGCTGTCTGCATTCTATCACTCCTATGCTTCAAATTATGTTACATCTGCTTATCAGCTGCCAAAGTAATTGACGGCACAGGTATTATAATACCGGAAGGCTTTCATCAGATTGCACAGATTGACATCTGATGCCTCCTCACTGGTGCCCAGCTGCTTCAGTGCAGATTACACTGATCCTGGTCCCTGCAAACAAATCAGCCGGCTTGCAGAACAACTTCCGCAGCCGGCTTTACAATATATATTTTATTTTAATATATTTTATTTTAATTCAGCAGCAGCAATTTCCTTCACCTGCTTCATAGCTTCATCAATCAGACTGATATCACCCACACCTGCCATTGCACGTTCGGGCTTTCCGCCGCCCTTGCCGCCGACCAGTGCAGCCACTGCCTTGACGATTTTACCGGCATGGGCGCCTTTTTTGAGTGCGTCCTTACCGCAGGCAACACAGAGATTGGCTTTTTCGCCATCCACAGCAAACATAACAGCAATACAATCCGCTGCCTTATCCATAACGGTGTCCGCCATGGTTTTGAGCGCTGCGGCATTGGTATTGTTGAACCGTCCGCAGGCGATCCGTACATCACCCACAGATTCCGCAGAAACCAGCATAGCATCGACTCCCTGGGCAGACAGCTTTGCCGTAAGCGCTTCGATTTCCTTATCCTTAGCCTTCAGCTCCTCCATCAGCTTTTCGCCGGCTGTCAGGTAATTGGCCATGGAATTGATACGGAACAGCTTCATGGATTTCGTGAGCAGTTCACTCATCTCTTCCAGATAAGCGAGTACCCCTGTACCGGTAACGGCTTCAATTCTTCTGACGCCTGCTGCCACAGAGTTTTCGCTGAGAATACGGAACAGACCGATTCTGGAGGTGTTTTCAATATGCGTACCGCCGCAGAATTCTCTGGAGAACTCGTCTACCATAACGACACGGACAACATCGCCGTATTTTTCTCCGAATAAAGCCATTGCTCCCAGCTTTTTCGCTTCTTCAATCGGCATCTCCTTAGTAATGACGTCAATACCCTTGAAGATTTCTGCATTGACCAGCTGTTCTACCTTTTTCAGTTCTTCATTTGTCAAAGCAGAAAAATGCGTAAAGTCAAAACGCAGCTTGTCGGCAGTAACCAGCTGACCTGCCTGTTCCACATGGCTGCCCAGAACCTGACGCAGGGCTGCCTGCAGCAGATGGGCGGCAGTATGGTTGCGCATAATGGCATAGCGATTTTCTGTATTGACCTCTGCACGGGCGCTGTCGCCTGCTGCAATCATACCTTCGGTAATTTCGCAGCGGTGCATATAATAGCCGTTGTGATCCTTGACCGTATCCACAACCTGCAGCTTTGCAGCAGCCGTGGTGATCGTACCGATATCCCCTACCTGTCCGCCGCTTTCTGCATAGAACGGCGTTGTATCCAGTACCACTACTACCTGATCGCCTGTACCGCCGAATGCCACCTTTTCTCCGTCCTTGACAATTGCCAGAATCTTTGCATCAGCGGAAAGGGTCGTATAACCGACAAAATCCGTTTTTTCCCATTCGCTGAAATCAACGGCATCACTCAGCCATGCTTCGGTATCAGATTTCTTTCTGGCAGCCTTAGCTCTTGCCTTTTGCTCTGCCAGCAGCTTCTGGTAGCCGTCCATATCGACAATCATGCCTTTTTCCTCAGCAATTTCTCTGATCAGGTCAATCGGGAAGCCGAAGGTATCATTCAGACGGAAAGCGTCCTCGCCCGAAATACGGTTTACTTCTGATTTTTCAATGATCTCATCCAGCAGGGCAAATCCCTGGTTGAGGGTTCTGCCGAAGGATTCTTCCTCATTGCGGATAACCTTGGTAATGATTTCGCGCTTTTCGGCAAGCTCCGGATAAGCAGGATTTTCTGCGATAACGGTTTCTACCACTTTGTAAAGGAATGGATCGCTGACACCCAGCAGCCTGCCGTGACGGGCAGCCCTTCTCAGCAGACGGCGCAGTACATAGCCTCTGCCCTCGTTAGACGGCATAACACCATCCCCGATCATGAAAGTTACGCTGCGGATATGGTCGGTAATCACACGCAGAGAAATATCTGTTTTTTCGCTGTCGCCGTAGCTGACGTTGACCAGGCTGCTGATTTTCTTCATGATATTCTGGACGGTGTCCACCAGGAACAGGTTATCCACACCCTGCATAATGCAGGCAAGACGTTCCAGACCCATACCGGTATCAATGTTGGGATGATCCAGCGGCGTATAGTTGCCCTTTCCGTCATTATCAAACTGGGTAAATACGTTATTCCAGAATTCAACATACCGGTCACAGTCGCAGCCGACACCGCAGGTGGGCTTGCCGCAGCCATATTTTTCACCTCTGTCGAAATACAGCTCGGAGCAGGGACCGCAGGGACCCTCGCCATGCTCCCAGAAGTTGTCTTCTTTACCCAAACGCACGATACGGTCAGCAGAAACACCGACTTCCTTTGTCCAGATATCAAAGGCTTCGTCATCGTTTTCATAAATGGAAACCCATATTTTATCTACGGGCAGATCCAGTACCTTTGTACAGAATTCCCATGCCCATGAGGTTGCTTCATGCTTGAAATAATCCCCGAAAGAGAAGTTGCCCAGCATTTCAAAGAAGGTACCGTGTCTTGCAGTAATACCTACTCTTTCGATATCGGGGGTACGGATGCATTTCTGGCAGGTGGTCACCCGCTTTCTGGGGGGGGTTACTTCACCTGTAAAATACTTTTTCATCGGCGCCATTCCCGAGTTGATCAGCAGAAGGCTTTTGTCATCCCTGGGAATCAGCGGAAAGCTCGGAAGTCTTAAATGTCCCTTTGATTCAAAAAAGGATAAGTATTTCTCCCTTAGTTCATTCAGTCCTGTCCATTCCATTTCTTTTTTCTCCTTTCATCGGTTCAGCGTACAAAAAACACGGACTCCGCCATCCATGGGACGAAAGAATCCGTGTTACCACCCAAATTGTATACAGCCCTGCCGCATACCACTCTGTCAACCGTAACGAGGTCATACGCTGCGTTTTGCGCAGAAGCTCCGAGTCAGCCCGAACAGCCTTTCTGCAGGGATATCCCACCATTGCTCCCCTCTCTGACCCAGAGTACCGTTCTTTTTCTCATCTCAGCCGCTAACCAATATGCATTTTCAAACTTATTATATACCTCATCCCATTCCCTTGTCAACCCCCTCTTTTAGCTGGGCGCCGAGCGTATGTGTCAAGTAGGAGTTGGCAAAATCCCATATGATAAACACATATGGTAATGTTGCATTATGGTTATCCTTGACTTTACGTTTCAAAAATATTATAATATGTGTATGCACAAGGTGACCGCTCTGTTTGGATAACTGGCGGTTATTTCTTTTTAGTAAGAATACAGATACAATGCGCATTATGTCCCGGCCTTTCAGTGACGGGATGTTTCAGCAGACAGGAGGATTTTTATGCAGGGAAATGTAAGACCGGAAACAATGGAAAGAATTACTACACCCGCTCTGGCACAGGCTTTTATTGAAGAACAGGTAGCTGCTCTGAAGGAACAGATCGGCGATAAAAAAGTTCTGCTTGCCCTTTCTGGCGGGGTGGACAGCTCTGTTGTAGCAGCACTTCTGATTAAAGCCATCGGCAAACAGCTTGTATGCGTCCATGTGAATCATGGTCTGCTCCGCAAAGGCGAACCTGAACAGGTAATTGAGGTATTCCGCAACCAGATGAATGCGAATCTGGTGTATGTGGATGCAGTGGATCGTTTTCTGAATAAGCTGGCTGGCGTGGCAGAGCCGGAGAAAAAAAGAAAGATTATCGGCGCCGAATTCATCCGTGTGTTTGAAGAAGAAGCCCGCAAACACGATGGCATTGAGTTTCTTGCTCAGGGTACTATCTACCCTGATATTCTGGAAAGTGACGGCGTAAAAGCTCATCATAATGTGGGCGGATTACCAGAGGATCTGCAGTTTGAATTAGTGGAGCCTGTTAAGCTCTTATTCAAAGACGAGGTCAGAGTAGTCGGTAAGGCACTGGGACTGCCGGATAATATGGTATATCGTCAGCCCTTCCCTGGCCCGGGACTGGGTGTGCGCTGCCTGGGCGCCATTACCCGTGACCGTCTGGAGGCCGTCAGAGAATCAGATGCTATTCTCAGAGAAGAATTTGCTAAAAATGGTCTGGAAGGTAAGGTATGGCAGTATTTTACCGCTGTTCCCGATTTCAGATCCGTTGGCGTCAAGGATGGCAAACGCACATTCGCTTACCCCGTCATTATCCGTGCCGTAAATACCACTGATGCCATGACTGCGACTGTTGAGGATGTTCCTTTCGCACTGCTTCAGCATATTACCGCCCGTATCACTGCGGAAGTCGAAAACGTCAACCGTGTTCTGTACGATCTTACCCCCAAGCCCTGCGCCACTATCGAATGGGAATGATTTGTAAAAATATTCTGCATGGATGCGATACCTGAAAAATCCATATGAATAAGCCCTTAGCTGTGCATCATACAGCTAAGGGCTTTTTGTAATGCTTTACTAATAAAAGATTACTTCATTCATCATTTGATTTTACGATTAATTGAACTATCGGCACTGTGAGCTACAGTTTATTCTGATTTCAAGCTGCAGCCAGCTTAATGCATCTTTCGGACTTTATTTGTGAATATACAATCTGGTCATATCCGGTTCACCGTCGCCTTGTGCCATACAAAGGAACTCCCAGCCGTATTTTTCATAGAATCCAGTATGATCGGTAACCAGATAAATCGGTGTGATACCCTTTGATTTCATATCAGCGACAACCAGATTCAGCAGATTTCCGGCAATTCCCTGACAGCGATAGTCCTCCTCCGTATACACTGCGCAGACATTGGGCGATAAATCCTTTCTGTCATGGAAATCATTTTCAATCACACCCAGTCCGCTGACTATCTTCTCCCCATCCAGACACAGATACCATCCATTTTCCGTGTCCTGATTCAGGTAATCCTCCATACACGCAAGATAGGCTTCAACCGGTACTCCCCATTTCTGATGAAACCACTCTGCTGCACTCTCTTTCCATTCCGGACGTTCACGTAAAGTAATATAAGTGTATTCTGACATTGTTGTATTTCCTTTCTGATTTTTCATTTATTTCACATACTGCTATGCTGTGATATTGCCATTATATCACCACAAGGAAAACTTTGTCTACTCCCTGTAACACAAAAATACATCAGGCGGATGCCGGAGCATCCGCCTTTTTTGTATGCTATGTGATTTTCCGGGGTATGATACAATTACATATCGCCGAGCTTGAATACATAATCTCTGTTGTACAGATAAATAATTGTACCGGGAGCCAGCAGATTGGTGAAGCCCTTGACGAGCTTTTCGCCGTTTTCCATGAAGGTACCGTTGCTGGAAAGGTCAACCACTGCATATTTATTCTGTGCCGGATCATACATAACAGAACAGTGCTTTCTGCTGATCTTGCTGGAATCAACAATAACATTGGACACGCTGGAATCACGGCCGATATAAATCATTGCACCGGGTGTCAGCTGCACCTCCAGTCCCTCGCAGCTTCCCTTGAGGCATCTGAGGGTCGGCACCTTCGGGACAACAGACTGTACAAAATTCATCGCTTGAAGCGAGTCTGCATTCATCGCTTGAAGCGAGTCTGCATAGTTTGCGCCGGCATTGTTCAAGCCGTTCATGTACACTTCCTGGAGCTGCTGACCAAATCCGCCGCCGAACTCATTATCACTGTTCAATGCAAAACCATTCATATCCTCAGCAGGAGCCTTGAGCTGGAATATCATATTCACGCCGGAAAGAACGAATGCGATAATGGCAAGAACCGGCACTGCAAAGAACAGAATATTGATACCGACCGTAAACACCGGTGTTACAGCTGTAGCTGCAACTGCCGCTGCCGCATCGTCTGTCTGACCGACAAGCGTGTCTTTAATAAACTGATAAGAGTTCATTGTTGCCATCTGACCAGCGGACAGAACAATTATGAAGGCAACTGCTGCACCTGCACCGAGAAGGGATGTACAGAATGCAATAATGCTTGTAACCTTATTGGGTCGCAGTACGCTGAGCACCAGTGTTGCCAGAAGAAGAACAGCTGCTGCGATAGCGAATACCAGTTCAAGGGTAACATTCTCCAGACCTGTTTCTACCAGAGCTACCATTTCAGCAGCTTCAAGGACTTCCAAATCTTTCAAATACTTAACCTTGCTGTTCTCTTTAGCAATATATTCCTTGATCACAATGGTCTTTTCAAGGTTAGCATAATTCTGCACTTCTTTGCCGGAAAGAACAATACTTTTTGGTGTCTGCTCCAGTCCTATATTTGTTTTCGGTGATGACATTTTCAGGTCGATCATTTCGATCAGGCTCCAGGAATTGTCCGTCGTGGAATTCAGCAGCTTCTGATAGTATATCATGTATTCTCTCAACAGCTGGCTGCTCGGATCCGTTTCAGTCTGACCATCTTTATCGGTTACTGGTACAGTGGCAGTCAGCATCTGGGGATCTTCTGCGTTAAGAGCTGTGACCATAGCATTGAATTGACTGATCACATTCAGCGCACTTTCTTGTGTATCATCACTGTCAGAAGTTAAGCTGTTTGGCGTTACCGTCAGACACGGAAGGAAAAATGCACCGATGGACAATGCACAAAGAATCGGAATAATGATTCGGAAAACAATATTTTTACTTGTTGACATGATACTCACCTCATAAAATCTTCCCAATTGAACTTATCACCGCAAAGCGGAACGAACAGAAACAGCGACTGACCGATCTCTATTTTGTCATACGCGGTCAGAATCAGGTTATCGAGAACAACATTATCGTTCACATAGAAAAGTTCACGGGATTCGCCCGGCTGAGCGATAAAGATTCTGTTTTTCGGCACATAGGTAATGATGGCGTGCTTCTGTCTGGAAATAGCGTTATCATCCTGAATAGAGATATCCATATCAGCAGCTCTGCCGATAAAGTTCCGGTTAGAACGTATCGGGAAGGATCTGCCCTTGGAATTACCCTTGATACAGATCAGCCAGCCGACTGTCGGCTGCTGCTGTACATTGCCGGCTGTTGTAATGGCACCGAGCGAAACAGTCTTTCCGTCATCCTGCTGGGTATTGGGAAGTGCAACATCCGGCTGGGGTGCCGTGGACTGGTAGTTCCAGCCCATTGCCTCGGTAGGCGCATCCTGTGCAAAGGATGAGGCTGAGGGACTGCTGACAGGTGCGGTTATGGATTCGCTCAGGGGCAGCGCATAGGTGGGCATATCGTCCTGAATGTCGCTGCAATAGGGGCAGGTACTGTATTTCGAGCTGTCATAAAAATGATTTCTGGGGCATTTCACTGCGTTACTATTAGGCATAATCAAGTCCTCCTGTTTCTATCAAGTCAATCTGAAGCTGTTCTCGCCTGTGCCGAGGCTCAGGAGCGTACCGCTTTCCAGTTTTACAGAGCCGTTCTTCGGGAGCGGTGTACCGTTTGCGAAGGTACCGTTGGATGACATATCCACTACCCGGTAGCAGTTTTCGTACTGTTCGTATTTGATCGTACAGTGAATTCTGCTGATATCACGGTTCTTGGAATCAACCACAAGGTTGCAGGCTGCGGGGTCTCTGCCGATGATCATCTTTTCATTCGGCTTGATAGCAATACGCATACCCGCATACTGACCCTTGACGCCTTCGATTCCGCCTGTAAGACGGTTGGTCGGGGGATCATCGTTTATTGAGCCTGCATTTGCTGCGCTTTGAAGAGAAACAGTAGGCTGCACTGCAGAGCTGCCGGACTGCTGGGATGCAAACTGTTCGCCGGGTACAACGGAAGTTACTAATCTGGCACCAGCGACACCACTGTTGTAACCACCGCGGGTGGGACCGCTGCCGACACCAGCCGGGTACTTAATGCCGATAGCCGTAAAGCCTGCCATTGCAAGGGATGAAAGGAGCAGGAGGATAGCACCGATACCAATATCAATAGAAGAACTACTGCTCCCATAACCCGTATATAAACTGAAAAGATTGCGCACCTCAGACAGCTTTACTATCAGAATAATTGAAAGCAATGAAGCAACACCTGCACATGATACTGAAACTATTCTGCACACCAGTTTATCATCAAGTATTTTCAGCACAATCATTGCAAGCCCGATTACCAAACATAAAATAAAAACAAAACCTGCAATAATTCCACAAGCTCCCTTAAACATAAGAAAGAGATTATTAACTTTCTCAACAGACAGCTGCGTTCCCATCATCACATTGAGTGATACACTCTGGCTAAATGCAATATCCCACACTGAAAACGGAACATCTATCCTAAGTGGAAGAATGCTGCTGGTAGAAGTTATTGATAAATTAACAGCAGGAAGAAAAATAGACACGAGCATAACCAATGCGCTGATCACTGAACCAACAATGCAAATCTTCAAGCGAAGCGGTTTAAACACAAACATATTTTTCATCTTAGCAAAATTGGAATTCATATTGTTCCCTCCTCAAGAGCTTCCCAAGAGAACTGTTCACCGCAGAGCGGGAAGAACATCAGCTTGGTATTGCCGATCGTCATAATGTCATAGGCGTTCAGTGTCATGTTGCCGAGCACCACGTCACTGTTCACATAGAACAGCTCACGGGAATCGCCGGGCTGGACAATGAAGATTTTTCCGTGGGGTTCATATACCACGATCGCATGGCGGCTTCTGGATACAGAGCTGTCAGCGGCGAGGACAACATCCATTTCGCTGCTTCTGCCGATAAAGTTCTTACCGCTTTTCAGCTCAAAGCATTCACCGAAATACTCACCGCTCAGACCGATCAGCCAGCCGACAACCGGCTCATCGTTCAGTCCGGGTACTCCTCCCAGCCGTCTGGTGGGGTTATCGTCGCCTACAGTAGGACCCAGTGTCGTATTCTGCACAGCGTTATGCATAGCGCTGGCAAAGTCCACCGGTCTGTTGGCTGCCGGCAGGGTCACTGCCTGCTGGCGCATTATCACGTCTGCGGAAGGCCCTACCTCAAAGGAAGAGATATTCGGAGCCGTATTGGCGTTCACAAAGTCCGTTGTGCTTTCGGTGGGCTGGCTTTCAAAATTGGGATTGATACGCAGACCTACCAGATCGGTTGCGGTCAATGACTGGGTGACATTGGACTCCTCGTTTCTCTGCACAGCTCCGGCAGAGCAATACGGGCAGAATGCATATTTATCACCGTCATAAAAATGTCCGTTTTCACATCTTTTTGCCATATAAATTCTCCTGTTCTGAATCATATTCCCTCTCGGGTTTTTCGTTGTTTTTATTATATCTTAAATAAAAAAACATTGGTTTATAATGTATTTTTTGACATATTTTTTGTAAGATTTCGCACCGGCTTTCGGTATATTCATTTCAGCCGTTTCTGCTGCGCAGAAGGTCTATGCATCAAAGATCACTTCTGCATCGCAGCCGTATTTCCAGTCAGCGTACTCCCATTCCGAAGGAATCTTTGTTCTGCCTTTCACGGTAATGCTTTTCAGGCTGGTGCAGCCACGGAAGGCGTTACTTCCAATACTCGTCACACTGTCTGGAATGACAATGCTTGTCAGGTTGGTACAGTACCAGAAAGCCTCATTTCCAATACTCGTCACACTGCCCGGAATGGTGACACTTGTCAGGCTGGTGCAGCCAGAGAAAGCATAACCTTCAATACTTGTCACACTGTCGGGAATAGTGACGCTTTTCAGGCTGGTGCAGTCCTCGAAAGCACCATCTTCAATACTCCTCACACTGTCCGGAATGGTAATGCTGGTCAAGCTGGTGCAGTCATAGAAAGTCCCATCTTCAATACTCGTCACACTGTCCGGAATGGTAATGTTTGTCAGGCTGGTGCAGTCTGAGAAAGCATAACTCCCAATACTCGTCACACTGTCCGGAATGGTAATGCTGGTCAGGCTGGTGCAACCAGAGAAAGCAGATTGACCTATATTTGTCACACTGTCCGGAATGGTGATGCTGGTCAGGCTGGTGCAGTTTCTGAAAGCACCCCATCCAATACTTGTCACACTGTCCGGAATGGTAATGCTGGTCAGGCTGGTGCAGCCGGAGAAAGCCCCATCTGCAATACTCGTCACACTGTCCGGAATGGTGATGCTTTTCAGGCTGGTGCAGTGTGAGAAAGCATATTGACCTATATTTGTCACACCATATAAGTTAACTGTCTTTATCCTTGTACAGTTGTTGTACCATGGAGAGGTAGAGGTATCGAAGTCATAATTATTCATTCGTGTATTATTGCCTGAAATGGTTAAAGTACCGTATTGATCTAAAGTCCACGATACGTTATCTCCGCACGTACC
>CACZSU010000059.1 GCA_902783855.1 uncultured Ruminococcus sp. | reverse complement strand
CCTCTGAAGCTTGATTTTCCGGTGCCGTTTACTCCTGCAATAAGGATATACTCTTTCAACTCTGATCACTTCCTGTCATAAGTTTTACACTCATATTATAACATCTTTATACGAAACATAAAACACCTTTCAGCAAAAAAATCAGCAGTCTGCCAGAACACACTGCTGATATATAATCCCCCAAACAAAAAAAGACCCGGATTCAGACGATTTCAGAGCTTCACTCCTGTGCCGGAAAAAACTCCCCATTCCCTGTCCGGAACCAACGCACCGTATAAAAAAACAAAAAACAGACAAGAACACCAATTCCTGTCTGTTTTTCCGCGCGCCGGGAGGGACTCGAACCCCCGACCTACTGGTTCGTAGCCAGTCACTCTATCCGGCTGAGCTACCGGCGCACACACATCCTATCGGACTGCCCTACTATATTAACACATTTTTCCGAAAAATGCAAGACCTATTTTTAATTTTTTTATAATTTTTTTATCTGTCTGCTATTACAAAAAAATATCCGGTTTTTTATCAAAATTAACAATTTGTATCTATATTTCGACAGAAAAAATTGCTATAATGTTAGATAATAGTAATGCACCGTTCCCTTCCCTGCCAAATGCTGCCGGATACAGCGG
Source organism: uncultured Ruminococcus sp. (assembly GCA_902783855.1). Lineage (GTDB taxonomy): Bacteria > Bacillota > Clostridia > Oscillospirales > Acutalibacteraceae > UBA1213. Next base: position 4,999 of record CACZSU010000059.1, on the reverse strand, counting down.
GATAACCATCCCGAAACCCGCAGCGACAGCAATGACTTGTACCGGGTCATGCAGCTGCCCCCCGGAGGCGGACGATGAAAAGGAATGATCATATGAATTTATTCTATCTTTTAAAACCCAAAGCAACGGTATCTTATCTGACGAATCGGCACACTGTGCGCCAGGGACTGGAAATCATGCGGGCACATGGCTACACGGCGATTCCTGTCATCAATGAAAACGGCGAATATATCGGCACGATCAGCGAAGGGGATTTTCTCTGGCATATTCTGCGCTTCAACGATCAGGATCTGAAATCCCAGGAATATTACAGTATTATGGATATTGTCAATGAAGAACGCAATCAGCCTGTCCGTACCAATGTGTCCATGGATGAATTATTGCTGCGTGTAATGGACCAGAATTTTGTTCCGGTAATTGACGACCGTAATGTATTTATCGGCATCATTACCAGGCGGGATATTATCAAGTATTTCTATAAAAAGGAGCATCCCGCTGCTGACATTACCTGAATAGCTTTGCCAATTGTTACAAAACGGTTAATATTGTGACAGGGTTTTTGGTTTACTTATATGGGAATTTGTTTTATAATCATTACAGATTCCCTAGGAAGTATGAATATGGAGCGTAGGTTGGATGAAATCTATTTTTGATACACATGCACATTATGATGATCCTGCTTTTGACGAGGACAGGGACAGCCTGCTGCGTTCCCTGCTGAGCGGCGAAGTGGCTGCTATTGTCAACCAGGGAACAGACCTGGCTACCTGTGAAAAGTCTATCCGGTTTGCACAGCAGTATGAGGGTATGTATGCTGCCGTCGGTCTGCACCCGGAATGCCTGACACAGACAAGCATGGACGAAATTGACACGATCAGGCGATTAGCTGCCCATCCCAAGGTAGTTGCAATCGGCGAAATTGGTCTGGATTATTATTATGACGTTCCCCGCCCGCTGCAAAAGGAGGTATTTGCCGCCCAGCTCCGTCTGGCGTCTGAGCTTGATCTGCCTGTGAATATCCATGACAGAGAAGCCCATGGCGATACGCTGGATATGCTTCGCCAGTACCGCCCCAAGGGCATTCTGCACTGCTTTTCCGGCAGCGTGGAAATGGCACAGGAGGTTGTCCGGCTGGGAATGTACATCGGTATCGGCGGCGTCGTAACCTTTAAAAATGCCAGAAAAACAGTGGAAGTGGCTGCTGCCGTTCCGCTTGAGCGTATTGTACTGGAAACAGACTGTCCGTACCTGTCGCCTGTTCCCTTCCGGGGCAAGCGCAACGACTCCTCCCATATCCTCTATACGGCACAGAGGCTGGCGGAAATCAGGAACATGACAACCGAAGCGGTTCTTGAACAGACAAAAATAAACGCAGAAACTGTATATCAGCTTCGCTGATATCATCACATATTATCCGGAAAGGAGGGGACAGATGATGAAAGCTCTCGTAACAGGCGCCAGCTCCGGCATCGGCAGGGATATCGCCAGAGCACTGGTATGCCGGGGCTGGGATGTGATTCTGGTGGCAAGACGGGCTGACAGGCTGATGGAGCTGAAAAAGGAGTTAGGCAAGCACGCCAGCTGTGTACGCTGCGACGTTTCGCATTATGAAGAATGCATCAAGCTGCATGAAGTACTGCAAGAGCAGGATATCGAAATGCTGGTCAATTGCGCCGGATTTGGTCTGTGCGGTTTCTTTACGGAAACCTCGCTGGAAAAAGAAATGGAAATGATTGACACCAATATCAAGGCAGTACATATTCTGACCAAGCTGTTTTTACAGGATTTTATGCTGAAGGATAAGGGCTATATCCTGAATGTTGCCTCCATTGCCGGCTTTTTCTCCGGTCCGCTGATGGCGACCTACTATGCCACCAAAAATTATGTTACCAGCATGACAGGCGCTATCTATGAGGAACTCAGACGCCGCGGCAGCAACGTCCGGATCAGTGCCTTCTGCCCCGGGCCGGTGAATACCGAATTCAATAAGGTCGCCCACGTTCGTTTTTCAACGGAGCCGATTGACAGCAAAACCGCTGCTACGGCTGCGCTGGACGGTCTGATGAAGGGAAAGCTCTATATTATTCCCACCATTAAAATGAAAAGCCTGAAATTTGTCAAGCGGCTGCTGCCTGACAAAACGATTACTCATTTCGGCTATACATTCCAGAAAAAGAAACGATAAATGACGCTGACAAAAAGCTGCCCTCTACGGCGCAGCTTTTTGCATGAGAGGAAACAGAAAGGATGGATCCCATGCTGAAAGCAGAACGAATAGAAGTAATGAATCTGCACAACGCCATTCGCGGCGCCCGCAACCCGCTGAACAGCTGGGCAAGGTCTGACAGCTTCTATGATGAAAGCGGCAGCTTTGTCCTGGGCGAAAACGATCTTTCGCTGGCAATACGCCTGAGAAAAGCCGGCAGCGATCACCGCAAGTTCCTGCGGCAGGTTTTTGTCACCGTTGACATTACAGCGCCCCTGTATTGGTGGAAGGAATACGATACATATAAGGTAGGCACTGTCGCCAATTCTACCAGCACCATGCATAAAATCACCTCTGCCCCATTTGCGCTGGAGCAATTCAGCTGTGACAGAATGGATGAGCCTACACTGAAACAGATGCAGTCTGTGATTGATTATCTCGAATCGCTGCGGCTGCGCTATCTGGAAACCAAGGAAAAGCAGCTCTGGTATGATATCATCCAGCTGCTCCCCTCCAGCTATAACCAGATGCGTACCTGTACCATGAATTACGAAAACCTGATTGCCATGTACTATTCCCGCTGCCACCACAAGCTGGACGAATGGCACGTTTTCTGTGATGAGTTTGTGGCGAAGCTGCCATACGCACAGGAGCTGATCATCTGCAGCGAAGCATAATTTCCACTATGCCCCCTCAAATTGTTGAAAACCAGACAGAATTTCCATCCCGCTGCACAGACGGGATGGTTTTTTATTGTCAGATATTTCAATTATGTTACCACCCCCAAAAACGACACTTTCCGGCTCCTTTTTTGGCAAAAAGGAGCTTTTTTAATGAAATATGACCCCTTTTCGGCGAAAAAAGGGGTTTTTCCGGTTAATATGACACTTCCGGGAAGGTATCAAATCGTTTGAACAAATGTAACTTTTTTAACAATATATTCAGCCCCATACGTGCCGATTCGTCAAAAAACCGCATTAAACCGCCATTTCCGATCATTCCGGCGAAATATGACAAATGTTAACAGGTTACAACATAGATTACATTTTTGTAATACATACATTCTACTTTTTGCACATAAAATTTTATTTATATTTCTTAAAAAGAATAATAAGACAGAATAATTTGTCAAAAGCAGGATAATCTTGGTAATTTATTCGTCATACTATACAATTTTCCACCATGTAATTTGGTTGACGGTTTCAGAAAACTGGATTATAATAACAGCAATACATGATAACGAATGTTACAACCTGTTAAAATTAACGAATCAAGGAGAAACATTATGAGTAAGCACGTTGGAAAGCACATGAGCAAAGATCGTTCCAGACTTTCTCCGGGACTGAAGAAGGTCGTTTCCATTGCCGTCATGGGCAGTGTATGTCTGACCGCAGCTGCATCTGTAGGCGCGCTGACCAAGACATTTGAAGTAACCGATGTTACGGTTACAATGGAGGATCGTCCCTGTGCAAAGAATTATTGCATGAATGTAGAAAACGTTTCGCTGAATGAAAATGGCTTCTATACATTTGATACCAATACGAAACCCGTAATGAATGTACAGAAAGAGAGCGATCATGCGCTTTCTGCCAATGACGATGATAATGCAATCGAGTGGATTTCTGTCAAGCTGAACCTCAGGGGCAAGAAGTCCGAGAAGCAGGTTCCGGCGGGCACCGTAAGCGATATTCTTTCCTATCTGAATATTGAGCTGACCAAATACGACAGTCTGAATGCTGCCATGGATCAGGTAATCGAGGACAATGACGAAATCGTTGTTACCAGAAAGGTAGTCATGACCGTCAAGGAGCAGAAGGACATCGAATTCAAGACGATTGAAAAGAAAGACGACACCTTATTTGAAGGCGATTCCATTATCAGAAAAGCCGGCAAGAACGGCAAAAAGGAAGTCACTGTAAAGAAAGTATATGTCAACGGCAAGCTGGACAGCAAGACAGAGCTTGACAGTGTTGTACTGGAGGAACCGGTAGACCGCATCATGGTAGTAGGTTCTGCGAAGAACCCGGCGCTGAACAGTACAGCAGCGGTTGAAGAAGAAGCAGTTGAATCAGATGAAGTAACCACTGCACCTGTACAGACAGGCACTGTAACCGACAACAACGACGGCAATACCTTTACAGATGCATCCGGAGTTGTACGTCATTACGAAGCAGTTCTGAATGGATCAGGCACAGCCTATTTTGCTGAACCGGGTGCCGGCACAGCAACAGGACGTCTTGCACAGTATGGTGTTGTTGCAGTAAACCCCAACATCATTCCCTATGGTTCCAAACTGTACATTGTATCCGATGACGGTGAGATCATTTATGGTGATGCAGTAGCAGGTGATACAGGCGGCGCACTGATGGAGAATTGGATTCTGGTTGATCTGTTCTACCCCACCTTTGACGAATGCTGTGTATTCGGCAGACGTGACGTAACGGTTTACATTCTCGAATACGGCAATGAATTCAGATAAACACGAAACAGCGGTACACCTTTCTGGTGTGCCGTTTTTTTAATGAGCGAGGAGTTAGGAATTATCAGCAGAGGGAGATTGAATCACTAAGAGAAGCTTACGAAACAGCGCCGCAGCTTTTGTATCGGCATTCGCCGAACCTGCTATTATGACAGCCGATGATTGGTAGACCAAAGAGGAAGACCACAAGTGGGCGCCGAGCCGGCGCTCCCGATGCTCTCAGTCATATCTTTTGACCCTTCATACTGTCCGGCTCCACTTTGTGGGCTTGCCGTGTATTGGCTGCCCCTCTTAAGGTCTTCCCCTTTGGAAAT
>CACZSU010000058.1 GCA_902783855.1 uncultured Ruminococcus sp. | reverse complement strand
CGCCGGTGTCAATGCTCTCGTTCGGATTCCTTGATACTTCTGCTATTGCATCTCTCACGTGTGGGCTTGACTTGTATTCGTTTTCAGTGCTCCGCTCTGGTATAGCCTGAACATATTCACACCCGCGGAATGCATTTAACAGCACACGGCTTTTACGCAGCTCATTCTGGTTGGCAGCTACTCCTCTATTTGCCAACTAAACTGAATCTTGTGGCAGCACCGAGCCGCTCACGTTATTATTTCCGGAATGGCAGTCTGAATGATGCAAAAAATCTGTATTATCCGTTGACCAAAACAGGTTTTCATTCGTATAATAAGTGAAAGGAGCTGATAGTATGAAAACGAAAGCTGTGCGCACAGAAGAAGACATCGAAAAAACCTTTGATACATATGCGGATATGATATATTCCCTTTCATTTATCATGCTCAGAAACAAAAGTGACGCCGAAGACATCGTGCAGGACACCTTTGTAAAATACATGAGAAGTGATAAACAGTTTGAAAGCGAAGATCATAAAAAAGCATGGCTGATCCGGGTATCGTCCAATCTTTGCCGTGACCTGCTGAGGTATTCCTCAAGACACAGAACCGAGAATATTGAGGACCTCAAAGAAACAACCGCCGCCCCTGCGGAAACGGAAATAAGAGAAGCCTTATATTCACTTCCCGAAAATATCAGGATCGTCATGCTTCTGCATTACGTCCATGAATACAAGGTCAGGGAAATTGCGGACATACTGAAAATAACGCAGTCAGCCGTTAAAATGAGATTAAAGAAGGGCAGAGAAATACTCGAAAATACCTACAGAAAGGAGTTTTTATCATGAAAGAACGTATAAAAAATTCCGTTTCGGAAATTGTGCTTTCCCAGGAAAGCAAAAGCAGGATACTGGCGGATGTGAAACGCTGCAAAACCTCTGGGAAAATCAAGGCTCCGGTTATAAGATATGTGTCTGTTGCCGCCATATTTTGTGTGCTGGCAGCTTCTGCGGCAATCGTGTCGGTATATGTTTCGGGTCAGAATAAACCCGGTTTTTACGATAACAGCCAGACTGTGCAGGATACAGGAGATCATACACAGAAGTCAGAAATACTGACTGAAGGCGGGCAAAAGGTCTATGACGGCGCTTATATCGGCAATGTGGAAGAAAACAGTGTTACCTCCGCTTATGAACAAAGCATGACGGAAACGGCACCGAACTCCGGAAATGCAGAAACTTCATATGCCCCCGATGTTTCAGTAAACCCGGAAGTAAGTAAAAAAATAAATAACCCGTCCGGTGATGCATTGGAGATCAGTCCGGAGATGAGCTACGTTGAAATGAACGGGTTTTATGTTGACGGCAGTCTTTATCAAAAAATAAAGGAAGATAAAACAGATACAGTGTATGACATCATGGTTTTTCCTTATGACAGTGATGAGATAAACGATTTTGTCTTTGAAGGCAACAGATATGGGGACATTTTTGAAAAATATTCAGATGCAGAAATACAGTACAACATTCTCCTTGATGTTATGATTTATTTTGAGGAAAATGAAAACGGCAGCAGCGGACAAAGCTCCGCCGCATATAGCGGAGCTGTTGAAAATGAAACAGCAAGCGGTGTATTGGTCGTTTCTCCGCCTTACAATGACGAATTTTTACAAATAGTTGAAGGCTACAAAAAAGACGGAAAAGCCGACACTGAAAAAATAAATGCGGAAAAAGAAAATCTTATGGCAGTTATTGATGAACTCAGCAATCTTGTAGAAAAAATGAGAACCGCGTATAATACGCAGTTTGCTGAAAAAACAAAGGAAGAATGGATTCGCTGCGGAATCAAAAATGCGGAAATAAGAAATGATATGTGTTATATCAAGGCAACTGCTGCTGAGCTGAAAGCGTTTACTCCCGAAAGCAAAAACACCTATGCATTATACGAGAAAATTGTTTACGAGCAGGGAGCGGAGGTACTGGAATAAAAGCAAGATGGCAGACATTTGTTCCCGAAAATATAATAACAGCCTTGCATACAACGGCTAAGCGTTGATAGAAAATCAATTCCTGCTGATAAAGCGCCGTGCCGGCGCCCCCTGAACGCGTCAGCCGCTGCGCCGGCGTGCCGCCGGTGTCAATGCTCTCGTTCGTATTCCTCGACCCTTCTGCTATTGTATTTGCCATGTGTGGGCTTGCCTTGTATTAGTTCAGGCGTGCCGCCGGTGTCAATGCTCTCGTTCGGATTCCTTGATACTTCTGCTATTGCATCTCTCACGTGTGGGCTTGACTTGTATTCG
>CACZSU010000057.1 GCA_902783855.1 uncultured Ruminococcus sp. | reverse complement strand
TCCCCCGAACCCCCTTCCAAAAACTTTTGCTTTTTATTCGTCATACACAAAAAATAAGTACTTTAATATCATCAAATATTTTTCCATACAATATCTTTTTCTAACCCAATCTTACGTACTTTTTTAACGGGATAAAGCGGCATAAAATAAACTGTTATCTTATCTTTTCTATACACCTTGTAGCTATAACACAACTGTTCTTTCCACACATCTGCATGAAGAAAGATTGTTAATGGGAATAGAGTTCTCATTTAAAACACACCTACCTGTATAAATACATTGTATTCATAAAGTTCATATAATTCAGTTCAGCTGTTTGCCTTCTCTGCTCGTAATTACTGATCTCCTGGTTTTCATTCATACGGTTTATTCCATTTTCAAGTCTGGCAGATGATCTTTCTACACTGCTCGTTAATCTTTTTATTGAATTATCAGCTTGACGAATTGCATTACCCAATTCTCTCTGATTTTCAATCACAATATCAAGCTTTTGTATTATTACATCTGTGTTTGTAATAATATGATTCAATAGCTGTTCTTCTCTGAAAATATTATAAGCTCCCCTATCTCCACCCTCTATTTCTAATGATCGTGTCCGACCATCCTTTAAGTATTCATATATAGATGACACTGCAACTAAGTTTCTATAGTCTGGAGCAAGAATATTATAAGAATAAAGTTTTTGAAGTTTACTTCGTTCGTTTCGGTTTATTCTTAATAGTTCATTTCCTTGTTGACGAATGTATTCTTTACGTCTGTTTTCTTCTTCTACTCTGCGTCTGTCTACCTGAATTGCAAAATTATATTGTTTCATCTTATCAGCATATTCCTTTTGGTACTTATTTGAATCATTTGCACGAACTATCAATCCTCTTATCAGACAGATACCAACTATCACAACAATAATTATTGCCCAAATCAATACTGTATCAAAAAAACTACTAAAAAACTTTATAATTCCATTCCATCCAGAACCTATCGCCATTAATATAGCTCCACCCCAGTATATAACCGAAACAATGATTCCCATCAGTGAAGCTAAGCCTGTAAACTCGTCTCTATCAAAACTTGCTGTATGTTTACCTGGATTTCTGAGTTTCTTCGGTATACCAAGACTATTATACGTTTTTTCCAATCTTTTTAGTGTTTCCGTTTGAATAAAAACATTCACTTCTGCATCAAACACATATTCCATATACTTTAGTAATTTGTCATAGGGTAATTTATTGCTCATAGTTTAACATCCTCCTTTTAGGTTAAATATAACCTACTATATTCATATTATAGTTTATATATAACCTAAAGTTAAGCGTTTTTTATGATAGAATATTTTCTAAAGAGATGAATGGAGTTGTGCAATTTGGGTTACTATTATAAACGGCTCAGGGAACTGAGAACAGATCACGATTTCACGCAGCAATATGTTGCGGATTACCTCCATATTCGTCAGGAGTATTACAGTAAGTACGAGCTTGGCAAAATAGAAATACCCGCACATATGATTAAAGCTCTTGCCATTCTCTATAAAGTATCCACTGATTATATTTTTGAACTGACAAATAACGATTCCCGTGAAAAATAGCACCACAGACCAACTCGTCTGTGGTGCTATTTTTTCCCCGACTGCATATACATTATCGGGGTGTTATTATGGAAATGATTATGAAAATCAATTCGGTCGTTAATGGAATTGTCTGGGGACCGCTGATGCTCTGCGTTTTGTTGGGAATCGGCGTGTTCTATACCATTAAGCTGCGTTTTTTTCAGATTCGCCACTTTCGCCTGTGGTGGGACAAAACCTTCCTTTCCCTGTTCCGCAAAAACAACAGCAGACCTCAGAACAAAAAAGCCCTGTCCCCCTTTCAGGCAATGTCTACAGCCCTCGCTGGTGCCATCGGCACTGGTAATATTGTCGGCGTGGCAAGCGCTATTACGCTGGGAGGTGCAGGCGCTGTTTTCTGGATGTGGGTTGCCGCTCTTTTCGGAATGGCGACCATTTTTGCCGAGAATTCTCTTGGCATCCGCTATCGGGAAAAGCACGGCGATTCATTTGTGGGCGGACCTATGTATTACATAGAAAAAGGTCTGCACTGCAAATGGGGTGCTGTTTTATTTGCTGTTTTCTGTACGCTGGCTGCCTTCGGTATGGGCAATATGGTTCAGGCTAACTCGGTTGCAGGCGCTCTTGAAAACGGCTTTGGTATCAGTCCTTCTGTCTGCGCTGTGGTACTGACAGCTCTTGTCGGACTGATCATCTTCGGCGGTATCGGCAGAATCGCTGCGCTTACAGAAAAGCTAGTACCCTTTATGGCAATCCTGTTCCTGGCAGCGTCCTGTATCGTACTTGCTGTACACATCCGACAGATTCCTGCCGCTTTCGCCGCTATTTTCACACAGGCCTTTGATCTGCAAAGCGCCGCAGGCGGCTTTATGGGCTATGGCATGGCTAAGGCAATCAAATACGGCATTTCCAGAGGCGTTTTCTCCAATGAAGCCGGACTGGGAACATCCCCTATTGTTTATGCTGCCGCAGACTCTGATGACCCGTGGGAACAGGGAATGTGGGGAATGTTTCAGGTTTTTATTGACACAATCGTGCTGTGTACCCTGATGGCTTTATGTATCCTATGCAGCGTCCCCGATGCTGACAAAAAGGACGGTATTGCGCTCAGCATCTCTGCCTTTGAATCTGTACTCGGCACCAGCGGAAAATGGTTCCTGTCTGTTTCTATCGTTCTGTTCGCCTTTGCTACGCTGATTTCCTGGTGCTATTACGGAGAAAAAAGCTTCGAGTACCTCAGCGGAGGGCGTTTTATCCTCCTGTACAGACTGATTTATGTCGGGGCTACAACGCTTGGATGCATGATGCAGATTACCATGGTATGGGAGCTTTCTGATACATTAAACGGTCTGATGGCTCTGCCCAATATGGCGGCACTGATTGCTCTCAGTGGAAAAATACGGTATGATGAAATCAGAATTTCAGACAGAAAGCAACTGACAGTCAGACCTGTTGAACCAATGGACAATCAATTTGAATAAACGGTTCTACAGAACGCCGAGAGCGATCTGTACCATATCGTCAAAGGTTTGCTGGCGTTCCTGGGGGGTACAGGATTCGCCTGTCAACGGACAATCTGATATAGTGCAAATGCAAAGAGCTTGTTTACCGAACCTGGCAGCGTTATAATACAGAGCTGCACTTTCCATCTCTGTTGCCAGAACCCCCATTTTCCGCCATTGAGCCAGACTGCCAGATTCATCATAGAATGTATCGGTACAAAGCAGCGTACCCACGTGAACCTGCTTTCCCAATGCCCTTGCGCTGTCGTCCGCAGCCCGCAGCAATGCATACGAAGCGGCTGCCACCGGACGGCACGGCAATCCGAACTGATCGGCATAGCTGGAATGCGTACAGCTTGCCAGTCCCAGCACCACATCCCGCAAATGCACATCCTCACGGATGCCGCCCGCCGTTCCGATACGGATAATGTTATCCACATCATAGCACTCAAACAGCTCATACGAATAAATTCCCATCGACGGCATTCCCATGCCGCTTGCCATCACCGTCACCGGCTTTCCCCGGAAGCTGCCGGTATAGGCATACATTCCCCTTACCTCGTTGACAAGCACGGCTTCATCAAGATACTGCTGTGCAATATGCTTTGCCCGCAGCGGATCGCCCGGCATCAGCACTGTCTTTGCAATCTGACCCTTTTCAGCCTGATTATGCGGTGTGCTCATATTGACCTCTCCTTTCGACATTGCGTCAGGCACATTCTTATGTGCCGCTGGTTTCCTTCCATATACGGACATAATTCTGATGACGGGAGGGACTGATTCTGCCGTTTTTGACTGCTTCGATCACGGCACAGCCTTTTTCACAAACATGGGCACAGTCTGTAAACCGGCATTCATACCGGTACTGCTCAAAATCAGGAAAGCATCCTGCCAGCTCCTCCCGCTTTATCACTTCATACTGCTCCATGTCTACCGTGGAAAAGCCCGGTGTATCTGCCACATATCCTCCGCCGACCCGATACAAGGCACTATGGCGGGTAGTATGCCGTCCTCGTCCCAGCTTGCGGCTGATTTCTCCGGTTTCTATTGCCAGTGTGGGCATCAGACGGTTGAGCAGCGTTGATTTGCCTACCCCTGTATTGCCCGTAAAGGCACACAATTTTTCCTCTATCAGCTCCAGCAAGGCATCCTTATCCCTGTCGTCCTCCGGACTGAAGGTCAGCACCCGGAACCCCGCTGCACGATACAGCTCTGACAGCTCCTGCACATCCTTCAGATCCGTTTTCGTAAAGATAAATACCGGCTCGATCTCCTTACTGACAGCTATCGCACTGATCTTATCCAGAATCAGCGTATTCGGCAGCGGCTGCACGGAGGATGACACAATAAACAATCTGTCCAGATTCGCTATCGGCGGCCGTACCAGATAATTCTTTCTTGGCAGAATTGTTTCCACCTGTGCCTTTTCCTCATCCATCACTCCGATTTCCACCCGGTCACCAACTGCCGGGCTGATACCCCGTTTACGGAATATGCCTCTCGCCTTACATTCATACTCCTGTCCGTCCGCTTCCACATAATAAAACCCGCTCAGCGCACGGACGATCAATCCTGTTTTTATTTCCATACATCACCTGCATATCCCTTTCTTCCAACAATGCCGTCCCCGGTACAGGGACGGCATTTGTCTTATCCTTGATTCTGTTTTTCAGAATGCTGTCATCAGATAGGCGTTGTGGATCTGGACACCTTACTCAGCTTATCAAGCGCTGTATTCTCCAGTCGTTTTGCTTCTTCCGGCGTCTTTGCAGAATTGATCTTCTCTGTATACTCTGACACAATTGCCTGTCCCTCTGCATAAGCTGCATCGGTGTAGTAATATCTGTTCAGATCATACTCGATATTCGATTTGGAAACTGCAATCTGCTCTGCCAGTGATTCAGACATGGAAGAATCACGGGATGCCTGCTGGGTTGAGCCCTCACGGCTGCTTTCGGTATCGCTTTCATCCTCGCTGGAATCAACGGAGGACTCGCCTTCCTCATCTGACTCTTCATCATCCGGCTCGGAATCCTCTACCTTCTTCTCTACCTTCGGCTTATAATTGGTATTGAGGAACGTCTGACGAACCTCTCTGGTCTTGAAGTTAAAGATAAACTCCTGATACTTGATATTATCTATCATTACGGTAATCGTCTTCTGGAAGTTAGTAGCGCCTGACGGAACCACTTCTATCTGTCTGACAAGGTTTTCACCCGGTACACCCAGGAATTCATCAATCTTTGTGCCGTCTGCAAATACAGTCACTCTGACTTCTGCGGCTTCGTTCTTCGGGAAGTTATTCAGCGTATATTTGATCGAAGTAACTGCCTTACTGCCGTCGCTGACCTGAATGGTAACCAGTGTACCCTTCGTCAGCTTATTGCCTGCCAGCGGGTCAGTTGCCACTACCAGACCTTCACTCTTTTCGCTGGGCACCTGACTTTTCTGTGTGGTAAAGCCCTGTGCCTCCAGTGAAGCCTGGGCTGCATCAAAGGACATACCAACTACATCCGGTACTTCAATCTTTTCTGTACCGGGACCATCGCTGACGATCAGGGTGACGGTTGTACCGATCTCCAGCTGCATACCCTCCTGGGGTGAGCAGTCAATGACATAGCCCTTCTGCACTTCTGCGCTGGTAACTCTGGATACATAATAGTTGAAGTTCTTCTGCTGGAGCTTCGCAATAGCGTCATTCTCCGCATAGTTCTTCACCTTCGGAACCTCTGTTGTGGTGCTGGTACTGTTGATCACCAGCTTTATGGTTGCATTTTCCTTGACATCCTTGGAATGAGGAGCGGGATCCTGTCTTAATACCACATTGATCGGCTTATCCTCTACGTAATCGGCAGTGATTTCAAAATTGAACTTGTAGCTCTTATCCGCCTTGATCTGGTCGTACATCTTGCCGACAAACTCCGGAACCTCTACGTTCTTTGATTCGCTTGCCCTGATGCCTGAGCTGATCATCATATACATCAGCAGACCGATCGCTGCCACCACCAGAATGGCAACCATTGCCGTAATCCACTTGACCACATTTCTCGGACGATTGGCAACTGCCTCATCCTCGTAAATTTCATATTCATCATCATCGTACTGATCCTCTGTAATCACAGGCGGCGTCGTACCTGATTTCTCAGCGATTTTAGTGGGATTCTCATCCACAAAGTAGCTGTACTTGAACTTTACGGACGGGTTCTTGCGGAACATCTCTACCGCATCCAGCATATCACTGGCGCTGGCATAGCGCTGACCCGGCTCCTTGCGCATTGCCTTGAGGGTGATTTCCTCCAGCCCCTCCGGAATCTTATCATTGATTTCACGGGGCGGTGTCGGGTCATTCTGCATCTGCATAATGGCAACAGAAACCGCATTATCCGCCTCAAACGGCAGCTTGCCGGTGAGCATCTCATAGAGCATAACACCCACGCTGTAAATATCCGCCTTGCCGTCTGTTGTATCCCCTCTTGCCTGTTCAGGAGCAATATAGTGAACCGAACCGATCGCCTTATCTGTCATGGTACGGGTTTCATTATTGGAAAATCTGGCAATTCCAAAGTCCGTTACCTTGATAGAGCCGTCCTGCAGCAGCATGATATTCTGGGGCTTCATATCACGATGTACGATACCCTTTTCATGTGCGTGCTGCAGAGCCTGCAGAATCTGTACGGTAAAATGCACTGCTTCCTTCCACGGAATCTCGTGCTGGTGACCGATGTACTCCTTGAGAGTAATACCATCAATATACTCCATGACGATATACTGTATCTTGTCGCCGAAGCTTACGTCATTGACCTTTACAATATTCGGATGGGACAGTACGGCAATCGCCTTGGATTCATTCTTGAACCTTCTGATAAACTCGCTGTTGCCCAGGAATTCATCCTTGAGAATCTTGATGGCAACCGTTGTATCGTCCACTGTATCATGTGCCTTATACACCATCGCCATGCCGCCGACGCCGATCAGCTCCTGTATTTCGTATCGGCCGTCTAATCTTTTACCGGTATATTTGTCCATTCATATTTCTCCTTTCAGCTACTGCTTTCAGTCTGATATTCTTGATTTATCTGTTCCGGATCTATATCCGTGGGTCAGCTTGATATAATAGCAACTGTGATGTTATCGCTTCCGCCAAGCTCCTTTGCTTTTTCAATCAGCTTGTCCGTCAGCTGTTCACAATCATTCTGACGAATGAAGTCCAGCAGGCTGTCATCCGTTATGTAATTGGACATTCCGTCCGTACATACGATTACCTTTGCGCCATCCTTGAATTCTACCGTATTATAATCCGTACACAGCTTTGGTTCCGTTCCCAGCGCTCTGGTAATCAGATTCCGGTTAGGGTGAATTCTTGCCTGTTCACGGGTGATCTGTCCTGCCGTGACAAGCTCCTGCACGATGGAATGATCTGTCGTGATCTGTCTGATACTGTCCTCTGTACACAGATACGCACGGCTGTCGCCGGCGTGTACCACGTGCAGTCTGTCATCCTTGGCAATCACGCATACCACTGTCGTTCCCATCCCTTCCAGTCCGGGCACGTGCGTTGCCATCTCATACACCGCATTATTGGCATAATCCGTGGCAAGCTTCATCAGATCGCACAGTTCCTGCCGTGTCATGTCTTCCCGGTAGCCGCCTGTCAGCGTTTCTGCAATCGTTTCCGTTGCCACCCGGCTGGCTGTACTGCCGCCGTTTGCGCCGCCCATTCCGTCGCATACAATCGCCCACGCAGCTCCGTCGGAAAAATAACCCGTCATACAGAAATCCTGATTGGATTCCCTTCTCAGACCGATATCACTTTGTGCGTACAATTTCATCCTGTATTCTCCCCCTTTGCTGCCGTACTTACTGCAGCAGAAGATCTCAGCTGTCCGCAGGAAGCATTGATATCACTCCCCAACGTTCGCCTGACCGTTGCTGTTATCCCCGCCTTTTCCATGATGGCGACAAAGCTTTTCAGCCTGTCGCTACGGCTTTTCCTGTAATGGCTGCCGCTGACGCTGTTAACGGGAATCAGGTTGACATGAGCCAGCATACCGTGCAGCCTGCCTGCCAGTTCTCTGGCGCAGGCGTCACTGTCGTTGACACCATCAATCATCGCATATTCAAACGAGATTCTCCGACCTGTCTTTTCCGCATAGTACCGACAGGCCTTCAGCAGCTCTGCTATGGGATACCGCTTGTTCACCGGCATGGTGCGGCTGCGTATTTCGTCATTCGGTGCATGAAGCGACACCGACAGCGTCAATTGCAGCTTTCTCTCTGCCAGGTCATAAATCCTCGGCACAATCCCACAGGTCGAAAGGGATATATGCCTCATACCTATATTCAAACCGTTTTCGCAGCTTACAAGCTCCAGAAAACGAAGCACATTATCATAATTATCCAGCGGCTCGCCCATTCCCATCAGCACCACATTGGAAATCCGGATTCCGTTATCCGCCTGTTCGGTCTGTATCTGGGACAGGATCTCAGACGCAGTCAGATTCCGCCTGAAACCGCTTTTTCCGGTCGCGCAGAAATCACAGCCCATCTTGCAGCCCACCTGCGTAGACACGCAGCTGGTATATCCGTGATGATATTGCATCACGACAGACTCCACTGTTTCCCCGTCTGCAAACGAAAATAAATACTTCACTGTACTATCATAAGCCGAAATTAATTTTTTTTCAATAGCTGCGTGAGAGATATAGCAACTTTCCACAAGTTTTTCTTTTAAACCAGTCGGTATATTGGTCATTTCATCAAAGGTTTTGACCCCTTTTTGCAGCCATCCGAACACCTGACCGGTTCTGAACCTGGGTTGACCCATCTGTTCAAGGAACTGCTGCAGCTCAGCCTGGTTCATGGATTTGATATCTGTTTTCTCAATTGTCACCCGTTCTCACCGCTCTCTTTTTCATTCCTTTTCCCCTTCCTCATACGATCTGCGTGCGCACCACCTTCGCTATGAAAAAGCCGTCTGTTCCTTCCTTCCGGGGAAACAGCGTCAGCTCGTGCGAAGGCTCCGGAATCCGCCGCTGAACCTGCTGCGGCAGTTCCAACTCTGCCGGTGCAAAACCGCTGTGCTCCTCCAGAAACCGCCGGATTACGCCGTCATTTTCCGCAGGATTCAGCGTACAGGTAGAATACACCAGCGTCCCGCCCTTTTTCAGAAATCCAGCACAATGCGACAGTATCGCATACTGAATTGCCGGGAGGGTCTGCGCGCCAGTATCTTCCTTATACCGCAGCTCCGGCTTACGGCGGATGATGCCAAGCCCCGAACAGGGTACATCACACAGAATCCTGTCTGCCTGCGGCAGCGACTGATTCTGCGCCGCATCTCCCGCACAGGTTTCGATGATCGTAATCCCCAACCGCTGTGCGCCCTTTGCTACCAGCTGCAGCCTGTTTTCGTACAGGTCGCAGGCAACAATCCTTCCCCTGTTCTGCATCATCTGTGCCAGTGTAAAGGATTTACCGCCCGGAGCGGAGCAGGCGTCTATCACCGTTTCTCCCGGCTGTACACCCAGCATTCCGCAGCAGATACCGCAGGCTGCGTCCTGTATATGGAACAGTCCCTCCTGACCGGCAGCCAGTGCGCCGGGTGCGCCGGTTCCCCGCAGCGTGATATAGTTCTTCAGAAATGACGGCTGTGCTGCAATCCCTTCTCCGGCAAGCCGCTGCACCAGCTGCTCCGTATCGGTACGCAGGGTATTCACCCGTGCCGTCAGCGGCGGTCTGCCCTCCAGCGATTCCAGTACAGAAGCCATGACCTCATCTCCGTATGCCTCCCGCCAGAGCTTCACAATCGGTTCCGGGCAGGAATAACGAATGGAATCATATTTGTTTTTGCCTTTTCTGCGTTCCGGTAACTGTAAAGTGCTTAGCCTTGACACACTCCGCAAAACCGCATTTACAAAAGCTCCGGAACTGTTAAGTTTATTTACTTTACATAATTTTACGCTTTCATTTACGGCAGCTGCCGCCGTTACGCTCTGCATAAAAAACAGCTGATACAGTCCCATGCGCAGAATCATCCGCACCGGTGCATCCAGACGGTTTACTGGTCTGTCACACAGCCGTGCCAGATTATAATCCAGCAGCAGCTTCTTCTCCATCACACCGTACACCAGGATTGCCGCAAAGGATTTATCCCTCTCGGACAAACTGCTGCTGCCCAGCCGCTTATCCAGTATTAAATTGGAATAGGCGCCGTCCTGTTCGATGCGAAGCAGGATTTCCAGCGCTGACTGTCTGGCTGATTCTGACATAGCTGTTTCCTCTGTTCTTTATTCAAACCGCAGCTGCTCTGCTGTCACGCCATGGAGTCCGTTGACAAAGGCAGCCGCATCCATTTTTCGTTTTCCTTCGGGCTGCAGTTCCACAATTTCCACGGCGCCTTCTCCGCATGCCACCACCAGCGGATGCAGCGACAATACCTGTCCCGGCTCTCCGTTTCCTTCCCGTACCAAGGTACGGTGAATCTTTACCCGTTTTCCATTCAGCACTGCCGATGCGCTTGGCCAGGAATTTAGCCCCCTGACTTTATTATGCACTTCAGCAGCGGATTTCATGAAATTAATTTTCGACATCTCTTTCGTCAGCATACCTGCATAGCTGGATAAGCTGTCATCCTGCGCCTGACGCACCAGTGTGCCCTCTGCGGCGGCATGAACGACCCTGACAATCAGCACTGCACCGGCTGCTGACAACCGGTCGTGCAGCTCATCTGCCGTTTCATTTTCACCAATGGCGACCTCTGTTTTCATCAGCATATCGCCTGTATCCAATCCAACATCCATATACATGGCGGTGACACCGGTTACAGTCCTTCCGTCCAGCACAGCCTGCTGGATGGGCGCTGCCCCTCTGTACGCAGGCAGCAGGGATGCATGGACATTGATACAGCCATAGGGCGGTATGTCCAGAACCTCCTTCGGCAGAATCTTGCCGTATGCTACCACTACGATCATATCAGGCGCCAGCGTCTGTATCATCGTCTGTACCTCCGCATCCCTGAGGGTTGCCGGCTGGTAAACAGGATAACCATATTGTAAAGCTAATTCCTTGACAGGCGGCGGGGTCAACGTATAGCCCCTTCCCTTCGGCTTGTCCGGCTGTGTAAATACGCCGGCTATTTCATTGCCATCCTCTGCCAATGCTTTCAGACAGGGTATGGCAAAATCAGGCGTACCCATAAATACAATTCTCATGCTTTTGTTCCTCCGCTGCGTACCCGCATCAGTCCTTTTCGTCAAATTCATGCGGCTCTAACTTGCGGATCACGTGTTCTTTAAAGAGAATGCCGTCCAGATGGTCATTCTCGTGGCAGATTGCCTTGGCATACAGTCCCTCAGCATTGACCGTAAACTGGTCACCGTAACGGTTCTGTGCAGACACCATCACATACATCGGGCGGATCGTTATGCCGAATTCACCCGGACATGACAGGCAGCCTTCGCTGCCCTCCTGCTGACCCTTGGTGCTGATAATCTTTGGATTGATGAATTCCGTCTTTCCCTCGCCGATATCAATGATAAATATGCGCCTGAGAATACCCACCTGAGGGGCTGCCAGACCCACACCGTCGCCTGCTGTCATCGTTTCATACATATCGTCTAACAGCGTAGCCAGTTTTTCATCAAATTTTTCTACCGGACGACAAATCTTATTTAAAACAGGATCTCCTTCTTTTACAATGTTCCTGATTGCCATCAGTTACTCCTCCTTTTTGGCTTAGTTCAGATACGCTGGGGGAAACCCTTTTTTGCAAAAAAGGGTTATCCCCCCCTCGCCTGCCGGCTCGGTCGGTGCTTCTGCCGGCGGCAGAGGTGTCCACCGGACACCCGCCCCCTTCCTAAAAAACCGTTTATTAAAGAAACAGCATACTTTCGCTTTCTGCTTTTTTGCTTTTGACACATAGATGTAACAGAGCAGAAGGACTGCCAAATGCCAACAATCGTATCCGACACAGGCAACAGAAGCTAAAGAATGCTGTCTGGGTCAATATCGGCATAAACGCTGACCTCGCGGAAGCGGGTGCAGCTGTAATAGTGTGTCAGAAGCAACGACAGCATTTCACGGAAGCGTCTGCTGTTTTTGAATTTGAGAATCAGTCGGAAGCGATATTTGCCGCTAACCCTTGCCACGGCGGCAGGAGCCGGCCCCAGCATTCGTATGGGCAATTCCGGATAGGACTGGCGCAGCTTTTCCCGGAGTGCGGCTGCAAAAAAGTCAGATGCCTCCTGTGTAAGCTGCTGGTTTTCGCCGATAAAAGCAACCACCGCAATATCCGCAAAGGGCGGATACAGCATGGATTTTCTCAGTGCAATTTCGGAGCGGAAAAACGCATCGTAATTCTGGGCAGCTGCCAGTTCAATGATCGGATTCTGGGGTTCAGACGTTTGTATAACAGCCCGTCCCTCCAGACCGCCCCTGCCGGAGCGTCCCACCACCTGCGTCAGCAGTGAAAATGTTCTTTCATAGCTGCGGTAATCCTCATTATGCATCATGCCGTCTGCGGAAAGCACGCCCACCAGCGTAACATTCTCAAAGTCCAGCCCCTTTGCTACCATCTGGGTACCCAGCATAATATCATAATCGCCGTCACGGAATGCGCTGAGCTTTTTCTCATACGCATACCGCTGCATGGTTGCATCCGTATCCAGCCGCAGTATTCTTGCCTGCGGAAACAGTTCTGAAAGCTCCTGAAATGCCCGCTGGGTTCCTGCGCCGCTGTAGCGTATCCTTTCAGAGCCGCAGGCAGGACAGCTTTGCGGCACCGGTATGGAATAGCCGCAGTAATGGCACATCAGACGATGATTGGCACTATGATAGGTCAGCGAAATCGAACAATTCGGACAGGATATGACCTCATTGCACTTGCGGCAGGCAATGAACGTATTATGCCCCCGCCTGTTCAGCAGCAATATCGACTGCTGACCGTTTTTCAGGTTTTCTTCCAGTGCTTCCAGCAGCAGTGAGCTATAGCCGCTGTAATTGCCCTGATCCTGTTCCAGATTCATATCCACCGTAATAACGTGAGGCAGACGGGCACTGCCATAGCGCTGTTCCAGACGGCAAAGTCCATATCTTCCTGTCAGCGCATATTCATAGCTTTCTACCGAAGGTGTTGCCGAGGACAGCACCAGCGGACATTTATTTTCATTGCAGCGGAATTTTGCCAGTTCCCTTGCATGGAAGCGGGGCGTTGCCGAGGATTTATAGCTGTACTCCTGTTCCTCGTCCATGACGATCAGCCCGGTATGCTCCATCGGTGCAAAAATCGCCGAGCGGGTACCCACCGCAATGGTAGCTCTGCCCTCTCTGACCCTTTTCCATTCGTCCAGACGCTGTCCCAGTGCCAGACCGCTGTGAAAAACAGCTACTCTGTCCCCGTAGCGGGCTTTGAACTTTGCCAGCATCTGCGGCGTCAGAGAAATTTCCGGCACCATACAGATGACGCCCTTTCCCTCTGCCGTTACCTGGTCGATCAGCTTCATGAATACCGAGGTTTTTCCGCTGCCTGTCACACCGTACAGTAAAGTGACGGACGGCTTTCCACTGCGGTATTCTTTCAGCAGATGGTCATAGGCCTTCTGCTGCTGCGCCGTCAGATGTATTTCCTCCAGAGGAGCAGTCAACTCTTCGGGCACGGATTGAGGTGCAGGCGGTCGGGCTTCAAAGTATTCACAGATACCTCTTTTTACCAGATTATCCGTCACACCTGACGAAACGCCTGTAAAATAGCAGATTTCCTTTACGGATGCCTCACCCACATCTTCCAGCACCCGCAGCACCTCTGTCTGTTGCGGTGAATACCGTCTGTCAGGAACCGTACCCCGCAGCCGTATCATTTTGATGGTTACATCTGCAATCCGTTTTCTGACGGTTTCCATGCGGACGAGTATACCCTTTTCGGTCAGCCTTCTGAGAGGCTCTCTGTCCACCATCTGCAGGTGTCCCATCAGTCTGTCCTCCCGCACGGGTGTCCGCCGGGTCTGCAGGTACTGACAGACGGCTGTTTCTGTTTCATTCAGCAGCAGAGCTTCCGGATCAACACCCTCCGCCAGCGCATAGCTGTACGTCAGCTTTACGGATAAGCCTGTGGGCAGCATTGCCATACAGGCCTCATAATACGTACAGTAATACCGGCTTTTCATAAATGCCGCCATCCGCAGCAATTCGCCCGACAGCACCGGCTCCCGGTCAATCTGCATTGTTACCGGCTTGAGTCCCTCCACGCTTCCGACAGACCGCAGCGACATAACCATGCCCTGCCGCAGTCCGTGTCCGAAGCTGACCTTAACCCGACAGCCCGGCTGCAGGCTTGTCTGAAGCTCCTTTGGTACCGCATAATCATACAGCTTATCAAAACCGAAATGTGTCTGTCCGACTGCGACAGCCGCCGCAAGCTGCTGCTCAGTCATCCGTATCGGGTTCCAGAATATTATACTTATGGTCCTTGAATTCTTCTACTGCGACGATAACCGGCTTATCACACACCTTACCCTTATCGCTCTGCATATCATCCGTGATTTCTCTTGCACGTTTGGCAACCGCAATTGCCAGTGCATATTTACTCATCTTTCCCGCAAAAATATCATCCACGGAAGGTCTTGTATAATGATCGTACATAAAAAAGCCCTCTTTCTTTATAATGTACAATGCACCATGCGTCATGCATCATGCATCATTACGATTCTTTATCCAGCCGGACAGCAAGCAGTGTAGTATCGTTTCACTTTTCCGATTCCGGTTTTTCAGCTGCGGCTCCGGTTTTCGTCAATGATCTGTCTGACCTGTGCAACACAGTCCTCCAGCACATCATTCACTACTACATAGTCATAATCCTTCGCCAGCGGCAGCTCTTCCCTGGCGCGTGCCATTCTTTTCTGAATATTCTCTTCGGTTTCCGTTCCCCTGCCCCGCAGGCGTTTTTCCAGTATTTCCAGTGACGGCGGCCGGATAAAAATGCTGATACAGTCCGGCTGCATTGCCTTGACCTTCTGGCAGCCCTGCACCTCAATTTCCAGGATCACATCCTTTCCCTCGCTGCGCCACTGCTGCACAGGCTTCTTCGGCGAACCGTAATAGTTACCCAGATACTGTGCATATTCATAAAAGCCGTCCTGACCGATCATTTCCTCAAATGCTTCTCTGGTCAGGAAGTAATATTCCACTCCGTTGGTTTCCTTGCCCCGGGGCGCTCTGGTTGTAGCCGAAACCGAAAGGCGCATTCTGTCGTCCTTCATCAG